>NZ_DHXT01000028.1:0-1085 GCF_002413825.1 Rhodoferax sp. UBA5149 | reverse complement strand
CTGGCCGAGATCAATGCCGCCGAACTCAAAGTCATCACGGTGGAGGACCCGGTGGAATATCGCTTGCCGGGCATCACCCAGGTACAGATCAACGAGAAGATTGAGCTCACCTTTGCCCGTGTGTTGCGTGCCACGTTGCGGCAAGACCCGGACGTGATTCTGGTCGGTGAAATGCGGGACGCCGAAACCGCTGAAATCGGCCTGCGTGCCGCCATCACCGGTCATCTGGTGTTGTCCACCCTGCACACGCGCGATGCCATCAGCACGCCGTTTCGCCTGCTCGATATGGGCGTGCCACCCTTTATGGTGGCGACCTCCTTGCAGGCCGTTATCGCCCAGCGGCTGGTGCGGCTCAATTGTGTTGAATGCGCCGAGCCGCATGAGCCTAGCCCCCAGGAGCAGTCCTGGCTGAGCAGCATGGTTGAAACCGGGGAGCTTGTGTTGCCCAAGCGCGGTCGTGGTTGTTCGTCCTGTAACGGCACCGGTTATTCAGCGCGGCAAGGCGTGTACGAACTACTCGAAATGGACGCGGTTCTCACCCAAGCTGCTTCCCGCTCTGATCCGGCCGCATTCATGAAGCTGGCGCGTGAACGCATGAAGGGGCAAACCATGGCTAACCATGTCCTGCAACTGGTGCGCCAGGGCCGTACCTCGCTGGCCGAGGGGCTGCGCATTGGTTTTGACGCGGACGAACAGGACTAAACCTTAATGGCTGTCTATGCATGGCGTGGGCGCAACGCCCGTGGGGAGGCGGTCCAGGGTCAACTGGAAGCCATGACCGAAGGCGGCGTGGCGGATCAGTTGATGTCCATCGGCGTCGCGCCTGTTCACATCGCTATCGCGGTTGCACCGATTGACGCCAGCGCCGACAACTGGTTGGCGCGTTTAAGTCGCAAGCCGCTAGTGGTGGAAGACATACTGGTGTTCTCACGCCAGATGTACACGCTCAACAAAGCCGGTGTGCCTATTTTGCGGGCCTTCGCCGGGCTGCAGGCCTCGGCCACCAAACCCGCCATGGTGGACTTGCTCAAAGATATCCGCTCAAGCCTGGACCAGGGACGTGAGTTGTCGGCGGCCATGGCGCG
>NZ_DHXT01000118.1:19874-30926 GCF_002413825.1 Rhodoferax sp. UBA5149 | reverse complement strand
AGCCCCAGCGTCTTGAGACCCAGGAACAGCGCCGCACCGATCAAGAGGTTCTTGAAGCCCACGTAGCTCATCATGTCCATCACGCCGGCCACCCGGTAGTGGTCGCGCCACCAGGGGCCATCCTTCACATAACGTCGGCCCGACAGACGGATCAGCACCTCGTACACGCTCCAGCCAAACCACCAGCCAATGATGGCACCCGAGGAAAGGGTGCCCATCGCCGTCATCACCCAGGCCACGCTGGCCGCCACGGCCAGCGAGAAACCGGCCGCCTGCAGCGCGCGCTGCGAAGCCCAGCCCTCGCTGCTCCACGGCCACAGGTGATCGCGCAGTTCCAGCCACAGCCACTGCAGGCCGCGCACGCCCACCTTGTGCGGCGGCAAGACAGGGTCGGTGGGCATGCGGGGGTCCGGCCCCTTGGCGGCCTGGACGCTGATCTGCGAGACCACACCGTCGGTCACGGGGTAGATCGGGATGAAGTAGCCGTCGCGTCCGATGGGCGTGATCTCGAGTCCATCGCGCTCGCGCCGCTTGCGTTCCTTGGCCAGCGGCGGGCAGCCCTTGGTGTCGGTGTAGAGAATCATGCAGTCGAGGCAGTGCAGGCACTCACGGTGGTCAATACGGCCATCGGCATCAATGGCCTGGGCGCCGCAGCCCACCGCGCAGGCCTTGCAGCTGTTGCAGTCCTGCTTGCGGCGCAGGCCGAACCAGCGAAACGTGCTGGGCATGGCCAGCGACGCGCCCAACGGGCAGAGGTATTTGCAGAACGGCCGCTCGATGAAAATCGACAGGCCCAGCAGCACGGCCACAAACAGGCCATAGGGCCAAGGGCGGTTGCTGATGCCCACCAGAAAGGTGGTCTTGAACGGCTCGACCTCGGAGAGTTTCTCAGCCAGCCCCATCGAGAACATCGACACCGTCAGAAGGCCAAAGAACACGGCGTACTTCACCCATTTCAGCCGGTCGTGCCACACCTGCGGCAACTGGGTCTGAAAGCGCTTGAATCCGACGACGCGC
The DNA here is from genome assembly GCF_002413825.1 of Rhodoferax sp. UBA5149. Lineage (GTDB taxonomy): Bacteria > Pseudomonadota > Gammaproteobacteria > Burkholderiales > Burkholderiaceae_C > Rhodoferax. The sequence goes on along the minus strand of NZ_DHXT01000118.1, from coordinate 29,909 downwards.
GCTACCTTGTAGACCGCCTCTGAAAGCGAGCCAAACGGGCACATCCAGCCGCAAAACAGCCCGCGCCCGAACAGGAACACGGTCACGATGATGAAGGTCCAGAACAGGAAGATGAAGGGATCGGAAAGAAATAAGGACCAGGTCCAATTGAACAGCAGCGAATGCAGCCAGGTCAGCACCTGAGTGATGGAGGGCTGGGCCAGGGCGCCAAAGCCGACGAAACCAATGCTCAAGGCCCAGGCGCTGTACTTGAAAACGTTCACCGGCCACTTGTTCTTGTGCGTTGAACGGCGCGTGAGCTGTTCCCGCAAGGCGTACACCACCGTCACCACGATCAGCAGCGCGACGAACAGGGCAATGGCCAAGGCGCGCGATTTCCACACCCGCACCCAGGGCGCGGCGACTTCCTTTACCTCGGGCCTGCCACCTTGCAAGAGCTCGGCGGCCAGCCAGTACGGGGTCCCGAAGTTGGCGAAGCTGCGCGCGCCGGTGGCGGGGTCCACGCGGCTGCCCAGGAATGACAACTTCCAGGGATAGGCTGCCGAGAAAGACTTGGAACGGATCACGAAGATGGCCGACTCCGTGTAGGCGGGGGCGCCTGCGGCCTCCAGGCCATAAAGGTTCAGATAGTCCAGGTCGCGGAAAGTAAAGGCGTCGGCCCCCTGCTTGACCTGCACGCGGTCGTAAATGCCGCCGCGCACAAAGCCCGAGCCCTTGAAGGATTCGACACCCGCCGTGCGGATGACGAAGAAGGCATGCTCGCCTTCCTTGAGTTGCATGCGCAGGTTGTTCCAACTGTTCTCGCCGAGTACGCTTTTTCCGATGTCGGGGTGGTTGAGATCCCCAAACCACAGCTCAATGAAGGGCTCGGCGTCGCGTGGCTTCCCCACTTGTTCGGGTTTGACGAGCAGGCGTTGCACGCTGCCCTGCTTGACCAGCTGCACCCAGCTGAGGCGCTGGCCACTGACGGCAAAGCGCGCCGGCTCGCGCACCGTCGGCGCGAGGATGCCGACCTGGCGCGCCACGGCGGTACCGGATGTCATCATGACCTGGTTTTCGGTGATCACGGTGACGGTAGCGCCCGAGATCGCGTCCACACCCAGCACGCCTTCATCGGGTCGCGACTGGCCGACCTCGATCTTGTCGGTCACTGATTTGCCGATGTATTGCTTGATGAAGTTCAGCAAGGCCGATTCGGGGATGCCCAAAAGCAGGATCGGCTCGGAATGCTTGAGCACCTTGATGCCCACGAAGCGACCCGTCACGTCCATGCCCATCAGCGTGACCACCGGCTTGCCCGAGTAAGCGGGCGTGTCGGTGATGTCGGTCGACAGCATCACATAGCCCAGCAGTTTCTTCTTGCCCGCCTCGGGCTCGCCATAGGCCTCCACGTAGGGCGGCTGGCCGATGCGCTCGGAGAAGCTCTTGGCACCAGGGAAGACCTCGGCGCAAGGCACCAAGGCGCACAGGTCTTTGGCGGTATTCAGTTCGGGCGGCAGCGCCGCGTCATAGGAACCGGTGCTCGCGTAGGCGCCGCCCGCGGATAGGGCGAGCAGCAGAAAAAATGCGGCTAGGCAGAAGCCCACCTTGGCCGCCAACCATTGGCATCGCGAATACATAGTTCATTCCTGCTGGGCGCGCGCCGCCTGCTGACGACGCTCGCGCGGTGGCGGAGGCCTGAGCCCACTCGCCACCATGGTTTCAAACTGCCGAATCAGGCTTCAACAATCATGCGTGAGCGCATCTCAAGGTGCAGCGCATGGCAGAAGTTGGTGCAATAGAACCAGAACACACCCGGTTTGTCGGCCAGGAACGTGACCGAAGCAGTCTCCAGGGGGTTGACGACGAATTGGATGTTGTACTTCGGGATAGCAAGGCCGTGTGTCAAGTCTTCGACCTTGTCCAGGTTGGTCAGGATCAGCGTCACTTCGTCGCCCTTCTTGACCGTGAACTCGCGCAAACTGAAAGCGGGGGCCTGCGAGGTCAGCCTGACGGTCACCTTCTTGCCGTTACGCACCACGCCCGAGTCCTTCGGGTCTTTGGTGGCAAGCGGGAAGTCTTCCAGCGCATAGACCTGTTTGGGGCGCACCAGATCGCGCTTGAAGATGATGAAGTCATGCGGTTCACCGCGCGCCGGATGGTCGGCGACCAGCACCATCTTCTCGCCCGAGATGTCAATGAGTTGCTCATTTTCGGGGTGCAGCGGACCCACCGGCAGGAAACGGTCCTTGGAGAACTTGCACCCCACCACCATCCACTTGCCGTCGGCGGCGCGGGTCTCGGATTGCGAAGCGTTCACGTGGCCCGGCTGGTATTGCACGTCCAGGCGATCGACCACATATTTGGCCGTCTTGTCACCGGCGTGGAATTTGATGGCAGTCGCCACATTCCACTTCACCATCTGGCTGTCCAGAAACAAAGTGGTGTAGGCGTTGCCGCGACCGTCAAACGCGGTGTGCAGGGGACCCAGTCCAACCTCTACTTCGGCCACAATGGCGGCGTCCAGCTTCTCCAGCTTGCCGTCGAACCAGTCCAGCACCTTGGCCAGCTCTATCACCGTGACCGTGGGTGACAGTTTGCCGGCACAGATGAAGTATTTGGCGTCGGGGCTGGCGTTGACGCCGTGCGGATTTTTGGGGACGGAAACATAGGCGGTGAGCGCCGTCTTGGGGTCCTTGTTGGCGGCATGCGTGCCGTCTACCACGGGCACCTTGGAGTCGCCATAGGTCTTGAACTTGCCGTCCTTGACCGCCTGCTCGACGCGGGCGATGTTGAAGAACAGGCAGGCGTCGCGCTCGGCCGACATCATGTCCTCGTAATGCACGCCATTCTCGGTGTTGTACTGGTTGGTGGCCGCCAATTTGCCATCGTAGGAGGTGGCGGTCAGGTCGCAATTGCCATCGATCAGAACCTGCCAGCGCATTTCCATGCTTTCGGCGTCCACGCAGCTGAACAGCGAGTGGTACTTCTCGGGCTTGTTGACATCGGCGCCGGTGTTGGGCAGGGGAATAGCGAACTCTGCACCGCAGAACACACGCGTGGTGTAGTTGATTTTCGGATCGACCGGGTCGGCCTTGTCGGGGAAAATGCCGTGGAAGCCCTGGATATTGGGAATCTCGGTGATTTTGTCGCAAACGAAATAGTCCAATCGCAAGCGGGCGAGGCGGCCGTTGATCTTGTCGTTGACCCAGGCGTAACGACCGTCGTAGTTGCCATCCTTGTAGGACGCATGGATGTGGTGGGTGTCACCCACGGTGTACTTCAGGCTGCCATCGGGCTTGGTGCCCATGATCTTCTTGGACTCATTGGTAATGCCCCAGCCCACCAGCGCATCCGGCACAAAGCAGGGAATGCGGTGGAGCTCGCGCCCCGACGGTATGCCCAGCACGCGCATGTCGCCGTTATGGCCGCCACTCGACAGTTCGTAATAGGTGTCCAACTCACCCGGCTTCAGGTGGGTGACGTTGTCGCTGGCGTGCGCCCCTGCCGCAGGCGCAGAGGCGACGGGCGCCGCGGCGCTGCTTGGTTTTTCGGTGCAAGCCACCACGCCCGCCAAGCTGGCCAGGGCGGCCGTGTTGATGAAACTGCGGCGTCCGATGCCCGCCTGCGCAGTTGGTTTCAGCTGTTTGTCTTGGGTCATGATGAAATCCTTATGGGTTAAATGACTGTCTTCTGTTACAAAACGGGCGGACTAGACGATTTTTTTCAAAAAGCAATGGTGAATGAAAGCGGCGTCGGCCAGTTTGATCTATATCAAAAGGTCGCCAACCAATCATGCTAATATAATGCATCTTTAGAGACGCATTTGGCATGTGAAAATCCGTCTGTCAAATTTCGCCACAGGCATGACTATTCAATTTCCAGGAGATATTCCAATGAACAAACCCACACTGCTGCTGGCAACACTGAGCCTGGCTCTGCTGGCCGCTTGCGGAAAACAGGAAGCCGCCGCGCCGACTGCTGCACCCGCGCCGGTCGCCGCCCCCGCGCCCGCTCCCGCTCCCGTCGCCGAGAACACCTTGGGCAAATCGGTGTTTGGCAGAGTCTGTTCGATGTGCCATGCCTCTGGCGCAGCCGGCTCACCCAAGCCCGGTGACAAGGCCGACTGGGGCCCGCGCATCGCCCAGGGCATGGACGTGTTGCAAAAGCACGCGCTTGAAGGCTTCACCGGCGCCAAGGGCCAGATGCCGCCACGGGGTGCCAATCCCGCGCTGACCGACGACGAAGTCAAGGCCGCCGTGAAGTACATGGTGGATCTGTCACGCTGACCCGTCTTGCCGAGAGACCATGCGCTCCCCTGCCCCTGATTCCATTCAGCTAGGCCGCCGCCGCCTGGCATTCGCCTTGCCGCTCTTGGCCTGTGGCCTGGTGGTGGCGCCGGTACAGGCCAAGGCCGACATTCATCAGTCCTCGCGGACCTTGATGGGGACGCGGGTGGACCTGACGCTGCAGGGCAACGACCTCTCCGCCCTGAACGGCGCAGCCGACGCGGCGTTCGCGGAAATGACGCGTTTGGCGGACATGATGAGCCGCTATCGCAGCACCAGCGTGGTCAGTGCCATCAATTTGTTGGCCGGGCTGCAACCGGTACCGGTGCCTGCGGAGTTGATGCGGGTGCTGCTGATGGCGCGCCAGGTCGCGCAGTCCAGCCATGGTGATTTCGATACCACGGTCGGCTCGTTGCGGGATTGGAATTTCGACCCCGGCCATCCGTCGATCCCCTCTGCGCGCCAGATCGCGGAGCAATTGAGTCTGGTCGACCAGAAAAACGGACTGGTACTCGATGAGCGCGCCGGCACCGCTTACCTGGCGAAACGGGGGATGCGCCTGGATTTGGGTGGCATTGCGAAACATCCCATTTTGCAAGTCGGCCTGCAGCATTTGCAGCGCCGCGGTGTCGTCAACGCCATGATCAACGGCGGTGGCGACGTGTTGGTGATGGGGCAGTTGAATGGCCGACCCTGGCGCATAGGACTGCGTGACCCGCGCCAGCCCGATCGGTTGCTGGGGGTGGTGGCATTGAACCAGGGCTTTGTGGCGGCATCCGGCGATTACGAGCGCTTCGTGATGGTCGAAGGCAAACGCTTGCACCACATCCTTGACCCCAAGACCGGCTACCCGTCCCAGGGGCCGCATGGGGTAACACTGATCAGCCGGCAACTGGAGGCGGTCAACGGCGTGGGCACGGCCATCATGGTGGCGGGCGCCGAGGCCGGTCGCACCCGGATAGCACAGACAGCCGGACTGGATGCCTTGATTGTCGACGCCGACAGCAGCCTCTGGCTCTCGCCTGGCATGGCATTGCGTCTGGCGCGCGGCTGAGCGCTCAGCGCTTCAGACAAAGTTATCGGCCAGGCCGTGCAGCGGCGCGGGCACGCGCGGCGGGTGAGCGCGCACCAAGCATTGGATTCTGCGCCTGCCTATTTATGAATAATCAAGCTGTAGCCCCCGTGGAATATGCGCATATAGCTCCGTATTTGATAGCAATTTGATGCGCCCCGGTTCCGCGATGTCGGCGGCGCCAAAGCCACGCTGTCCAGATTCCTGAAACATCGCGATAAATCGGTGTCGATTGATTTTTTTCATCCTAAAACCATCCACATGGATGGTGTTAGGATGGAGGAATGAACCAATACACCGTAACCGTGCCGATCAAGGCCAAGCTTGCCGACTCCGAGAAGATCACCATCAACCTCGGTTTTGTCGACTTGGGGCAGGTCGACCTGCTGGTGGCAGAGGGCTTCTACGGCAACCGCACCGACTTCATCCGCACCGCCATCCGCAATCAGCTCAATACGCATTCGGAAGCCGTCAAACAGGTGGTGGCGCGCAAGATGCTGGTGCTGGGCCTGCAGCATTTCAGTGCTGACGAGCTGCGCGCGCTGCAGGCGGCGAAGCAGACGCTGCAGATTCGCGTGCTCGGCCTGGCAACCATCGCGCAGGACGTGACGCCCGAGCTGGCTCTGGCCACCATCGCCTCGCTGGAGGTGCTGGGCGCGCTGCAGGCCAGCCCGGCGGTGAAGGCCGCGCTGGCCAGCCGCCTGCGCTGACCGATCCGGACAGCCGCCCCTTCCCAACCCTAGAAAGTCTGCATGAACGACACCCTCCAGGAACTGATGCGCGCAGCCACACGACTGACGCACGCGGGCCGCTTGAACGAAGCCACCCAGGCCATACAGCGGGCGCTGGGCGGCGCGGCAGGCGCAGGCGCGGCGCCTCGCGCCACGAACGCACACGCGGGCGCCACGGACCTCGGCGCGAGTTGGAACGTGGCGCCTACAACGCAGCCATTAGTGCTGGACGGTTGCGTGTTCGAGGTCGATGCACGCGCACCGGCCGCCAACGAATCCGGCACCGGGCAGTTCAGCAGCGGCACGCACACGCATGCAGGGCTGACGCGCCGCTACAAGCTCTACACGCCGCCCGGCCATGTCGGGCGGCAACTGCCCCTGGTCGTGATGCTGCATGGTTGCACCCAGGATCCGGACGACTTCGCCGCCGGCACCGGCATGAACGAGCACGCGCGCACGCAAGGCTTTTTCGTGCTGTACCCGGAGCAGTCACAAAACGCCAACCCGTCACGCTGCTGGAATTGGTTCAAGCACAACCACCAGCGCCGCGGCAGCGGCGAACCGGCTTTGCTCGCAAGCCTGACACAGGCGGTGATGAAGCAGCATGGCATGGATGCGCGACGCATCTTCATTGCCGGCTTGTCGGCGGGCGGCGCCATGGCTGCCCTCGTGGCTGCGGCCTACCCGGAAATTTTTGCAGCGGTCGGTGTTCACTCGGGCTTGCCGGGTGGCGCCGCGCAGAACGTGGCGGAGGCTCTCGCCGTGATGAAAAGCGGCGTCGCAGGCGCCCAAGCCCAGGCCGGCCGCTTTGGAACGGCGCCGACCGCGCCGACACAGCAGCAAGCGACGCCGACCATCGTGTTTCACGGCGACCAGGACCAGACGGTGCATCCGCGCAATGGGGAGCAGGTGATTGCCGCCGTGCTGGCCAGCGCCGCCGGGGCCGATGCATCGCACACCTTTCCGGCGGGCACTGCCCGCGTGGAACACGGCGTCTCGGCCCAGGGGCGGCGCTACACACGATCGACCCAGCTGGGGGACAAGGGCAACATTCTGACCGAGCATTGGCTGCTGCACGGCGCCGGGCACGCCTGGTCGGGTGGCCAAGCGAACGGCTCTTACACCGATGCCAAGGGACCGGATGCCACGCATGAGATGCTGCGTTTCTTTTTTGGGCAATTGGACTGACCGTCAACACGGCGACCAGCAATTGGGTAAACGCCTATTCCGAAGAACCCACACGGCAGACCGGACGGGTACGAGCCCATGCCAGCGAGGGTGTCAATGTCGGTCAGCGATGACCGCCATGTTTACTATTAATTCAATAGCGGCATACGCTAGAACGACGGGGGCTACACCCTGATTTCACCTTAAAACTCAAGCCTGCCGGGCGGCACCGGGCAGAATCCGCCAGCCAAGCGGTCGGCGCTGCGGAGTGCAATCTCGGCCGGTGTTTTGGCCCCAGCGCCAGACCGGCCAGGCCTCAGGAAAGCACCTATTGACCAATGGGTAAATAATGTACTATGATTTTCTCGTCGGTAAAGAATGCCGTCAAAAAAGATCCTGTTGCACGGTTCACCTAAGTTTTTTTTCATCTGAAGGAGACAAATTGAATACACCCATCTATGGCAAAACACGTCGTCAAGCACTGAAGACACTGGCAGGCGGTGGTTCACTTGCTTTGGGCAGCATGGCCTTCCCGGGTCTGGTCCACGCGCAGACAGCGCCGATCCGAATTGGATTTCCAGTGCCGCTCACCGGCGCCTTCGCGTCCGAAGCCCAGGCCGTGGTCCGCGGCGCTGAACTGGCGATCAAGGAATTCAACGATGCCGGCGGTCTGACTGGCCGCAAGGCAGAACTGCTGGTGCGTGACGACAAGCTCAATCCGCAGGAAGCGGCGACCCGCACCATCGAGCTGATCGACAAGGACAAGGTCAACTTCATTGTTGGCTCTGTCTCCTCCGCCGTGCAACTGTCGGTCAACAACGTGACCAAGCAGCGCCAGATCATTTTCAATTCGATCAGCCAGTCGGACACCATCAACGAGGCGAAGGACTGGAGCCGCTACACCTTCCACGAATGCCTCAACCCGCATATGACGGCGGGTGCGGTGGCCCGCTACGCCATCCCCAAGATGGGCAAACGCGTTGTCTTCCTGACCGCCGACTACGCTTACGGTCATGAGATGGCACGTGGCTTCCAGACCGCGGGCAAAGCGCTCGGCATGGAGGTACTGGCCGATATCCGTCACCCATTGGGCACGACAGATTTCTCCAGCTATTTCCCGAAAATTCTGGCACTCAAACCGGATGTTCTGATTGTCTGCAACTTCGGTCGCGACCAACAGATCGCCTTCAAGCAGGCGAACGATTTCGGCGTGAAAAAACAGGTCAAAATCATCGCGCCGCTGCTGATGCATAACGGCCGCATGGTCGATGGCCACAAAACCTACGAAGGCATCATTGGCGGCACCGGTTACTACTGGGGCATGGAAGCGACGCTTCCTTCCGCCAAGCGGCTCAATGACAGTTTCAAGGCCATGCACAATGGGCTCTACCCCACCGACTATGCCGGTCTGGGCTACGCTGGCGTGCACAACGTACTGGCCGCGGCAAAAGCCGCCGGTACCACGGATACCGAAAAAGTGGTGACCGCCTTACGCGCCATCAAAGGCGATTTGTACAAGGGCAACGTTTTCTTCCGTGGCTGCGATCATCAGGCGGTGCAGTCGGTCCTGATCGTCGAATCCAAGGACCGTGCGGCTGCCGCGAACGATCAGGATATTTTCAAGATCCTGGCCGTCGAAAACTTCGACGAAAGCAAGCTGCGTTCATGCAGCGAACTAGGACATCAGGCGTAACCTTATTCCGCAGCAAAGCAGGGCAGGCGCCCTGCTTTTGCTTTTGTCCGTTCACTCAGAAATCAAATCGGTTCGTACATGGAACTTTCCTTCAATCTCATTGTGCAGCAGCTGGTCACCGGGCTCGCACTCGGGTCAATTTATGTCCTGGTTGGGGTTGGCCTGTCACTGGTTTTTGGCCTGCTGACCATTGTCAACTTCGCGCACGGCGCATTCTTCATGCTGGGCGCCTACGTCGGCGTCTTCGTTTTCGCAAAAACTGGCAATTTCTGGATCTGCATGGTCGCCGTTCCCCTGATCACCGGCCTGGTCGGCATGGTGGTTGAGCGTTTTCTGGTGCGTCCCTTGTATGGCCGTGGCATCGACTACCCTCTGCTGCTGACCTTCGGTCTCGCCTATGTCATGATGGACTTGGCCCGCATGGCGTTCGGCGTCCAGGGCGAGCCATTTGAAACCCCTGATGCACTGCAAGGTGCGGTCGACATCGGCGTCGGCATGTTCCCGCTCTATCGCCTGTTCCTGATCGCCGTGACCGCCGTGGTGCTGCTGGCGCTGTGGCTGTTTCTTGAAAAAACCCGCTTCGGCCTGATTGTGCGGGCCGGTGCACGCGATCCACTGGTCTTGCGCGTGCTGGGCGTCAACGTCTCCACCGTATGGCTGGCGATATTTGGCATTGGTACCGCGATTGCCGGGCTGGCAGGCTTGCTGGCCGCACCGATGCGCGGGGTATCGCCCGAGATGGGCGTGCCCATCCTGATTGAAGCTTTCGTGATCACGGTCGTTGGCGGCATGGGGTCGCTCGGTGGCGCCATTGCCGCCGGACTGCTGGTCGGCGTCGTGGTCAGTTTTACCACGCTGTTTGAGCCAGAACTGGCTGAATTTTCCATGTTCGCTCTGATGGCAATTACGCTGATATTCAAGCCGAATGGCCTGTTCGGACGCAAGGGCTTGATGAGCTGAACTCGCCATGAACACATCAAATACATCCCTGAAAACATGGCCAAACCGGCTGGCTCAGCGTCCTGCGGTGGCCGTGATTGCCTTGCTGGCGGTCTTCCCACTGATGTTTCCATTCCATACGCTGGCCATCAACATCCTGTTGTT
>NZ_DHXT01000118.1:544-19623 GCF_002413825.1 Rhodoferax sp. UBA5149 | reverse complement strand
GCCTACGGTTGCGGCATCCTGATCTCGCAATACGGCCTTGCCTGGCCACTCGCCCTGTGCTTTGGCGTCGCCTTGGCAGGCCTGATTGCCTTGCTGATGGGCCTGCTGGCGATGCGCACCCGCGGCATCTACTTTGCCATGGTCACCCTGGCGCTGGCACAGTGCGTGTACTTTTTGTTTTTCCAGGCCACCTCCCTGACCGGCGGCGACAACGGCTTGCGCGGGGTGAATGTGAACACGATAGACCTCGGTTTCCTGAAACTCGACTTGCTCAACCCGTTGGTCAAGTACTACTTCATGCTCGGCTTCGTGGCCATCGCGATCTGGCTGATTGGCCGGCTTTTGAATTCCCCATTCGGCTCAATTCTGGAAGCCCTGCGTGAAAACGAGCATCGGGCGCGCGCCTGCGGCATCAACGTTGAACGCACACGACTGCTGTCGCTGGTGATTTCAGGCATGGTCTGCGGCCTGGCCGGTGCGCTCAACGCCATCAATCTGTCCACCGTATCGATCGACAGCCTGTCTTATCACACCTCGGGCCAGGTCATGATGATGACGCTGCTGGGCGGCATGGGGACCTTCTTCGGTCCCTTCATCGGCGCGGGCTTGTTCCTCGGCATCGAATATGTCGTCACTGGTTTCACAGAACGCTGGCAATTGATCGTCGGCGTCATCTTCATCATTCTTGTGCTTTTCTTCCCGAAAGGTATTTGGGGCACGGTCCTGGATTGGCTCAAAAAATGACCAACACATCCATTCTCAGCACGCGCAACGTCACCAAAAAATTCGGTGGCTTTACCGCCAACAAGGACGTCAGCGTTGATTTTCCGCGCGGCAAATTGACGGCCATCATTGGCCCCAACGGCGCCGGAAAGTCGACTTTCTTCAACATGGTGTCGGGCGGCTTCTTGCCGACTTCGGGTGAAATCCTGTTTGAGGGCAGGAATGTGGTCGGTTTGAAACAGCATGAATTTGCCAAGATCGGCATTTCAAAATCATTTCAAATCACCAACCTGTTTCCGGCGCTGAGCGTACTGGAGAACGTGCGGGTCGCCGTGCAGTCGCTGCACAGCGTCTACAACATCTGGAGCCCGCGCAGCCAGCATGTCGAATGGGTGGAAAAGGCTGAATCCCTGCTTGAGCTGGTGGGCTTGCAGGACCGCCGTCGCGACCGCGCGGAAAATCTCGCGCATGGCGAGCAACGCAGCCTGGAAATCGCCGTCGCACTGGCTTGCGACCCCAAACTCCTGCTGCTCGACGAACCAACCGCCGGCATGAGCCCGGAAGAAACCCGCGTCATCATGAACCTGATACGCAAGCTGCTCGAACATCGCACCATCGGTCTGGTCGAGCACAAGATGAAACTGATCATGGGCGTCAGCGACAGCATCATCGTGCTGCACCAGGGTCAACTTTTGGTGCAGGGCACACCCGATGAAATCAGATCCAATGAAGAAGTCAAACGTGTCTATCTGGGCAAGGGGAATCACTGATGGCACAAGCGCCTGTTTTGTCCGTTGAGAAACTCAACGCGTGGTATGACCGCAGCCATATTCTGCAAGGCGTCAGTTTTCATGTGATGCCCGGCGAGGTCGTCTCCCTGATCGGCCGCAACGGCGCCGGCAAGACCACCGCCATGAAGAGCATCATGGGACTGTTGAGCCGCACCACAGGCCAGGTCCGTTTCAATGGGGTGAGCCTTCTGGAAAGACCGGCCCATGAACGCTTCCATCACGGCCTGGCCTTCGTATTTGAAGAACGCCGGATCGTCCCAGGCCTGACCGTCATGGAAAACATTGAACTTGGCGTGATGGCGTCGCCTGAGGGTCGCAAACGGACGAAGGAGGTCGTCGAAGAAATTGCCGAGACCTTCCCGCGCCTGAAAGAGCGGCTGGCCCAGGAAGCCGTCACCATGTCGGGCGGCGAACAGCAGATGCTGGCCATCGCCCGCGCCATGGCAGCACAGCCAAAAATGATCATGCTGGACGAACCGAGCGAAGGCATCATGCCCAAGCTGGTGGACGAGATGTTCGAGTACTTCGAGCTGCTCAAGAAAAAAGGGGTAACGATTCTGCTGGTGGAGCAAAGCGTCGAGCACGCGCTGCGCATCTCGGACCGAGCCTACATCATGGATCAGGGCGAGATCGTGCACGAGGCACCGGCGCAGGACCTCCTCAACGATGAAGCAATCCAGGAGCGTTATTGCTCGGTGTGACGCCGTGAATCCGCCAGAAAAAAGCCGCGCCAGGATCCTGGCGCCGAATGGCCCGGCCTTTTTCTTGGGTATCGGGCCTGTCGTTCCACCTCAAAAGACTATTGCGCAGGGACGTATTGCGCAATGCCGTTGCCGAAAGACCAATCTTCTTTGTGAACTTCCACCAGGTTGATGATCAAGTCTTTCGGATTGAAGTCGACTGCGGCAGCGACACCTGAGGCAATCGCTCGATACAAGGCCTGCTTCAACTCGATGGTGCGGCCTGCATTGAGGAATATCTGGATGAAGATGATGTCATTTTCATGCGCAATATCCAAGTACAGCGGCGGAAATACCAGATCCCCGGCGCGGTGCTCCGAGATGATCTGAAACTTGTCGGCTACGGGCACCCCAATGGTGGCGACCATCGCGTCATGGACGGCGTCGCTCAGTTTGCGATGGAATTCGGCATTCTTGCCGGCATGAAGACTGATTTTTACCAATGGCATTGCGTTGTCCTTGTTTAAATCGCGCCGATGGCACGCAGAATTTTTTCCGGGGTAATGGGCTGCGCCGTGACCCGCGCCTTGAACGGCAACAGCGCATCATTGATGGCATTCATCACCGCCGCCGGGGCGCCCGCCGTGCCGGCTTCACCGGCGCCCTTTGCACCCAAGGCGGAAGTCTTGGTGGGCGTCTCGACGTGACCTAATTCGATGTCCGGCATCTCTGTGGCCATCGGCACCAGATAGTCCGCCATGCTTCCGTTGCGCAGCAAACCGCTGTCGTCATACAAACACTCTTCGAACAGCACGCCGCCTATCCCCTGGACGATGGCGCCGCGCATCTGCTCATCCACCAACAAGGGATTGATGATGCGGCCGCAGTCTTCTACCGCCCAGTGTTTGAGCAGCTTGACGAAGCCGGTTTCGACATCAACCTCGACGTAGGAGGCCTGCACACCGTTGGTGAATACAAAAGGGAACTCGCGCTGCGCATAGGTGCGCGTGACGACCAGTTCTGGCAACGCGCCTGCGGGCAAGGTGTCCGGCCTGAAGTAAGCAATCCGTCCCAGTTCGGAGAGTTCAATTTGCACGTCACCCGTGTGGACGTCCACGACACGGCCGTCTCGAATATCAAGCAGCGCCAACTCCTTTTGCAGCACCACGGCGGCCAGCTTGCGCAGGTTTTCACGCAGTGCACGCCCGGCCTGCAATACGGCTTCACCGCCAATACCGGCGCCGCGCGAGGCCCAGGTGCCGCCGCCATAAGGCGTGACATCGGTGTCTCCGGTGATGACGTTGACGCGATCCATCGGTACGCCGATCGCGTCCGCTGCAATCTGCGCGAAAATCGTCTCGGTCCCCTGCCCTTGTTCGCCGACACCCACCAGACAAGTAATGACGCCGGTTGGATCGAAGCGCACGGTCGCGCCATCCTGGGCGGCAATGCGTGCGCCGCCCACACCATAGAAAGCGGCGCCCGGGTTGGTCAGTTCTATCAGCACGGCCAGACCGATGCCACGGTAGATGCCTTTCTTGCGCAGCGCTTCCTGCTCGCGGCGCAGCCCTGCGTAGTCCATCATCTGTTCAAGCTGCGCCAGGCATTTCTGGTGCGAGAGTTTTTCCAACCGTATGCCGGAGGCCCCGGTGCAGGGATAAGCATCGTCCGGCATCACGTTCATTTTGCGCATCTGCAAAGCGTCGATGCCCAGTTTTTGCGCGGTCAGCTCAACAAGGCCTTCCGTGACGGCACAGGCGATCGGATGGCCAACGCCGCGGTACTGGCTGGTGGGCGCCTTGTTCTGAAAGACAACCTTGAGATGACCGCGATAGGCCTTGTGTTTGTAAGGTCCGCCGGTGATGTTCAGTACCTGGTTGCCTTCAATCGCGCTGGTCCGTGGATAGACGGAGTACGGTCCGACACCGGTCAGATCATCAATTTCGAACGCGAGAATTTCGCCATCCGCTTTGGCTGCCAGCCGTGCGTGCACAACGTGCTCCCGTGCATGAACGTCGCTCACAAAGGATTCCAGCCGGTCTGCAATAAATTTCACCGGACGCTTCAAGATGATGGACAGTGCGACCGTGGCAAAGTCATCTGGATAGGAGTGGACCTTGATGCCAAACGAGCCACCGACGTCCTTGCAAATCACGCGCACAGAACTTTCCGGCAGGGAAAAGTGCCGGGCATACAGGTCCTGCATCATGTGCGGTGCCTGATGCGACTGGTACACGGTGAGTTTATTTTCCGCCGGGTTGAAATCGGCCAGAACCGCGCGTGTTTCCAGCGTCACGCCCGTGTGGCGGCCGAATCGATAGGTCTCTTCCACCACCACGTCAGCGTGGGCAAAGACGTCCTCCACATTGCCGGTATCGATGGTCTTGGTAAAGCACAGGTTATCGCCGAGCTCGGGGTGAATTACCAAGGTATCGGCATCCAGCGCGGTCTCCATGTGCGCGACCACCGGCAACTGCTGCCAGTCGACCGCAATGGTCTGCAGCGCATCTTCGGCCTGCTGGCGCGACTCTGCCACGATGGCCAGAACCGGCTCACCCTGCCAGCACACCCGATCCATGGCCAGCGGATACTGCGCGGCCGACTTCATGCCGGTCAGATGGGTCAGGGTTGCCACCCACGGGCTGCAGATCTCGGCAATTTGCTTGCCGTCAACCACGGCGATCACGCCGGGCATGCCGCGGGCAGCTTCTGCATCAATCTTGCCGATGCGGGCATGGGCAAGCGGACTACGGAGAAAAACCACGTGCGCCAATCGGGCCAATACGATGTCGTCAACATACGTACCTCGGCCTTCGAGATGACGTTTGGCATTCGGGCGCGATACGCCGCTACCAATATAGCCCCCTTGCACAGCAGCATCGGTGGTCAGAACTTGAATTCCTTTGTCTGAAACAAACCCCATTTGTTCTCTCCCGATCTTTATTCTTCAACCACGGTCTGACGACGATTTCCCTGCACTTCGCAAACCGCATCGACTATCGCCTGATAGCCGGTGCAACGGCAGTAGTTTCCGGACATGTATTCGCGCACCTCGTCGCGCGTGGCATTTGGCTTTTCCGCCAGCAGCGAGGAGGCCGTCAACAACATGCCTGAAGTGCAAAAGCCGCATTGCAAGGCGTTGTGGGCGTGGAAAGCCGCCTGCAATTCGACCAGATCGCCACGGTCACTGGCGCCATCGATGGTTTCCACTTCCTGCCCATCGGCCTGCACCGCCAAAACCAGGCATCCGCGGACGATGTCGCCATTGAGGCGCACCGTGCATGCGCCGCAGACCCCGTGTTCGCAACCGGCACGGGCGCTCTTGAGGCCGAGTTCATCGCGGATGAAGTCGATCAGATGCGTGCGCGGCTCGACACGCCTGGTCTGGTCAACACCGTTGACGCAGATGGTGACCTGGATTGTTTCAGCCATTGCTGTCTCCAAAAATATTTGCCAGTTTGTTCATGATGTCAGCGTCTTCAGAATTCGATCCAGCAGGACCGTGGCAAGGTGCAGCTTCATTTCCGCCGAGTTGTACAGATCGGCCGCTGGCGTCAATTCACCCGCCAACGCCACCTTGGCGGCGCTGAGAGACTGCGGACTCAGTGCCTTGCCTTCCAGCGCGGCCTCTGCCGCGCGCGCGCGCACCGGAATATTGCCGGCGCCCAAAAAGACCAGCCGCAGCTGGCTCAAGGTCTTGTCAGACACCTGGGCTACGGCGGCCAGTCCCACGATCGCGTAGTCGCCATGGCGGCGGGCCAGCTCTTCAAAGGCGCAGCGCGAGGTCTGTGACTGCAACGGGAATTCGCAGGCAACAATGACTTCATCCGGCGCCATGTCCGTGGTGTACAACTCGCGAAAGAATTCGACAGCCTTGACACGCCGCAGGCCACGCTGGCTGGCCATCACGATCACGGCATCCAGTGCCACGGCGCAGCACGGCCACTCGGCGGCCGGGTCCGCAAACGCAAGCGATCCACCGAGGGTTCCCTTGTTGCGGATGGCTTTGTGCGCGACATGGGGCGCCGTGATGGCCAACAGGGGCATATGCTGTGCGATCAGATGCGATTCTTCGATTTCGCTGTGGCGTGTCATGGCACCGATCCGCACGCAATTCACCTGCAGGGAGATGCCGCTTAGGCCGCGAACGCCGTTGATGTCGACCAGCAGTTTCGGCTCGGACAAACGCATGTTCAGGGTCGCCAGCAGTGTTTGACCGCCGGCGATGATCCGGCAGTCATCCCCATGTTTTTCCAGCAGAGAAAACACCTCGCTCAACGAGCCAGGTTTCACGTAATCAAATGAGGGGGCTTTCACGATAGCTCCTTGGTTCGATAGTTCCGTTAGGGAGGCCGGGCCAGTCAATGCAGCCAGCGGCTCACCAACAACGCAAAGGCAGCACCAAAGCTGAACCAGAATGCCCGGTACAGCTCATGCTGGAATCCCCCGCCCGCGAAAGGCTGCTTGCTGCCCGGCATGCCTGGCCCGGCGGAGATCGGATACGAAGCCATAGGTTGCGCAGCAACCGCGCCCGCTTCGGCCACGCCGCCGCCCGTCAATGCACTGTCGAATGCGGCAAAGAATTCATCTGCCATTTTCTTGGCGGATGAATCAATCAGACGACCACCGATCTGGCCCAGCTTACCGCCCACAGAGGCCTCTACCGAGTAACTCAGCTTTGTTCCCGCGCCCTCATCGGTCAGCGTCACAGCGGAACGCCCTTTTGCAAAGCCGGCCGCACCGCCGGAACCTTCGAAAGTGAGTGTGCAACGGCTTGGAATGGCAACATCGGTCATAAATATCTTGCCGGAGAAACGTGCGCGCACCGGGCCGATCTTGATGGCGACCCGGGTATGTGTTTCGCTGTCTGAGACTTTTTTGACCTCCTCGCAGCCGGGGATGCAACGCGACAGAATCGTCGGGTCGTTTAGGGCGTCCCAAACCTGCTGCCGGGGCGCCCGAACAATTTGTTCTCCAGTCAGTTCCATGGTCTTTTTCCTTCTTTCAGATAACTTCGCGCTACGCTATTGAGCCGAGTGACGTGTCATGTTTGGCACCCGTATTTTCAGACTCTGATCGCCATTATTTACCCGATGGTAAATTAAGTCAAATGTTTAATCCATTCGTCCTTGAAATTCTCAAGGCGCGGTAACATGAGCCGTTCTTAAACTCCTTCCGTTTTCAGGCGCTGGCAATCAAGCGCCATGAACACTGTCCATGCCATCCAAAAACAAGAAAGCAGCGCCTGCCGCCGCGTTGACGAAACCGGCAAAAGTTCGGCAACGGTTCAGTACCGCCGAGCGAGAACAACAGATCCTGTCAGGCGCCATCAAGTTTTTTTCTGAACGTGGCCTGGAAGGACAAACTCGTGATCTGGCGAAGGAAATTGGCATCACGCATCCCTTGCTGTATCACTACTTCCCGACCAAGAAAGCCTTGATCGAACGGGTCTATCAGGAGGTTTACCTTGGGCGATGGAAACAGGAATGGGAAGAATGGCTGGACGACAGATCGACACCGCTGGAAGAAAAGCTGACGCGTTTTTATCTGGATTACGCAGCCACCATCCTGACGCCGGAGTGGGTACGAATTTTTATATTTTCAGGACTGAGCGATGGCTCCATCCCTGAACAATATCTTGGCCTGCTGAAGGAAAAGCTCTTCCCCCGTATCCTGCGTGAGACCCGTCGCCATTTTGGTTTGCCGGAAAAAGAGGAGGCGAGCGAGCGCGAGATCGAATTGATGTGGGGCCTGCATGGCGGTATTTTTTACATTGGCATACGGCAGTGGGTCTATAACCAGCCCGGACCCGTGGACCTCAAGCAGATCGTGACGGACCGGGTCCGCTCCTTCATCGTCTCGGCACCTGAACTTTTTGCATAGAAGGTAGCGGCGTCTCGATTCCCTGCGTAAATCCGGCGGCCAGCGCCTGGCGCAAGAACGCTACAAACGCCGTCAACGCTCGCGGCACGTGGGCTGAATAAGGCCGAATCGCATAGAGCTGTTCGGCAAACGCGCCCACCGGCCTCCATTGCGGCAGCACTTGCACCAGCTTGCCAGTCTGCAAACTTGCCTGGACGCTGAAGTCAGGCAAAAGCGCAATCCCCAGTCCCGCAAGCGCGGCATCGCGCAGGGCTTCGCTGTTGTTGGCGGACAGCGAGCCCGACACCGGCACGGTCACACGTTGTTCGTTGGCGTGCTGAGGGCCGACTGGCTCGAACGACCAGGCGGGTGTGTCTTGCGCACGGGGGTAGTGAAGGCAGTTGTGGGTGAGCAAGTCTTCCGGGCTGGCCGGGACGCCGCGCCGGCGCAGGTAGCCGCGGCTGGAAACCAGCACCGAGCGCGTGGCGCACAGCGTCCAGGCCACATGGGTGTCGGGTGGCGCGGCCGTATGGCGGATTGCCAGATCAAAACCTTCGGTGGCCAAAGAGATGAGTCGGTCGGACAGGTCCAGTTCCAGCCGCACCTCGGGGTATTCGCGCAGAAAATCGGGCAGACGGGGCACCAACTGCTGGCGCGCAAAGGCCACCGGCGCCGTTACCCGCAATAAGCCACGCGGTACGCCCGCCAAGTCGCGCACTTCGGCAAAGCTCTGGGCGATCTGTTCGAACGAAGCACGCGTGCTGTCCACCAGGCGTTGTCCGGCTTCGGTCAGCCGCACGCTGCGCGTGGTGCGCCGCACCAGCGTCACCCCGGCCGTGCGCTCCAGATCGGCAATGTGCTGGCTCATGGCCGCCTTGCTCACGCCCAGCCGGGCAGCGGCAGCGGTGTAGCTGCCTTGCTGCGCCAGAACGGTGAGCCAGTGCAAATGACTCCAGAGATCGTTTATTTTTTGCTCATCCATGATTGCATTGTTCATTAATTTGAACAATAAGTTTAGTCCTATAGCCTTGTCATGCAGATGTGGCGCTCATAAACTGCGAGTCCAGCAGTTCCATCCCGCTATTCCTTCAACCATCGAGACCCGCCATGCAACATCACGCCAGTTCAACCGAAGTCGCCCAGTACATCCAGGGCGCACGCAGCGCCGGCGTCGGCACACGCACGCAACCCGTTTACAACCCGGCCAGCGGCGCTGTGACGCGCCAAGTGCGGCTGGGCAACTCAGAGGACGTGAATGCCGCCGTGGCCTCAGCCAAGGCCGCCTTCCCCGCGTGGTCCGACACGCCCCCGATTCGCCGTGCCCGCGTTTTATTCAAGTTTCTGGAACTGCTCAACCGCCACAAAGACGAGCTCGCCCGCCTGATCACCGCCGAACATGGCAAGGTCTTCACCGACGCGCAGGGCGAGGTCGCACGCGGCATCGACATCGTCGAATTTGCCTGCGGCATTCCCCAGTTGCTAAAAGGTGACTTCACCGACCAGGTGAGCACCGGCATCGACAACTGGACACTGCGCCAGCCTCTGGGCGTGGTGGCCGGCATCACGCCGTTCAACTTCCCCGTCATGGTGCCGATGTGGATGTTTCCGGTGGCGATTGCTGCCGGCAACACATTCATTCTCAAACCCAGCCCGATTGACCCCAGCGCGAGCCTGTTTATGGCGGATCTGCTGACACAGGCCGGTTTGCCTCACGGCGTGTTCAACGTCGTGCAAGGCGACAAGGAAGCGGTGGACGCGTTGCTGGTGCACCCCGACGTCAAGGCGGTCAGCTTCGTCGGCTCCACCCCGATTGCCAACTATATCTATGAGACCGGCGCCCATCACGGCAAGCGCGTGCAGGCTCTGGGCGGCGCCAAGAACCACATGGTGGTGATGCCCGATGCCGACATCGATCAGGTGGTGGATGCGCTGATTGGCGCGGGCTACGGCTCGGCCGGCGAGCGCTGCATGGCGATCTCAGTCGCGGTGCTGGTGGGCGATGTGGCCGACAAGGTGCTGCCAAAGCTGATTGAACGCACCAAGTCTCTGAAGGTACTCAACGGCAGCAACCTCGCCGCCGAAATGGGCCCCATCGTCACGCCCGCCGCCCATGCGCGCATCACGGGCTACATCGAGCAAGGCGTGAAAGAAGGCGCCCAACTGCTGGTGGATGGCCGTGGTTTCAATGGCGCAGCCGCCGGCGAAGGCTGCGAGCAAGGCTTCTGGATGGGCGGCACGCTGTTTGACCACGTCACGCCCGAAATGCGCATTTACAAGGAAGAAATTTTCGGCCCGGTGCTGGCCTGTGTGCGCGTGCCGGACTTTGCCACTTCGGTCAAGCTCATCAACGACCACGAGTTCGGCAACGGCGTGGCCTGCTTTACCCGCGACGGCAACGTGGCACGTGAATTCAGCCGCCGTATCCAGGTCGGCATGGTCGGCATCAATGTACCGATTCCGGTACCCATGGCCTGGCACGGCTTCGGTGGCTGGAAGCGCAGTCTGTTCGGTGACACGCATGCCTATGGCGAAGAAGGCGTGCGCTTTTACACCAAGCAGAAATCCATCATGCAGCGCTGGCCTGAGAGCACCCCCAAGGGCGCCGAGTTTGTGATGCCTACCGCCAAGTGAGCAGCGTCAGCCTTCACTGCCGCTGAAAATTGAAATTTCCCGCGTTGACGGATGCACGGAGGCCGGAGCTGATGCAAGCGCCGACACGGGAAAAACCATCCGCCAGCATGTTGCACTGCGGCATTGAATTCAGTTGACTTGGTATTTTGTTTATCGAACAATAGGATTGTCGGACAAATAGCCGACAAATAATAATTGCCCTGCAGGAGACAAGTCTGGAAGCCTCGCTCAAGCGAAAAGCGCGCGACAAAAAATCAGTCGACTCGGCCCTTCAAAGGCCGTCCGTCGAATCACGCCTGACACGGCCGCAATCCGCCAAGCTTGCATCGCCTTCTGC
This sequence comes from Rhodoferax sp. UBA5149, assembly GCF_002413825.1. Lineage (GTDB taxonomy): Bacteria > Pseudomonadota > Gammaproteobacteria > Burkholderiales > Burkholderiaceae_C > Rhodoferax. The sequence continues at coordinate 8,599 of NZ_DHXT01000118.1, read as the reverse complement.
ACCCGCAGCGGAGAGCGCCGCCGTGTTCAGGCGAATCCGGCTTGAGCCTGCCTACAAGGCTGTGTCGGCCGAAATCGAGCGCAGCATTCTCGATGGGGCGCTCAAGCCCGGCACGCCCTTGCCCACCGAGCAGGCCCTGGCTGAGCATTTTGGGGTGCACCGCTCGACCGTCCGTGAGGCCATCCGGCAAGTCGAACAGGAAGGGCTACTGCAAAGACGCGAGGGACGCCGGCTGTTTGTGACGCTGCCGGGTCTCTATGACATGGCGCCCCGGGCCGCGCGCTTGCTGCTGCTGCAGCGGACGACCTTTCACGAGTTATGGCAAGTCGCCGTGACCATCGAACCCCTGGCCGCGCGGCTGGCGGCGGAACACGCTGACGCGTTGGACCTGGAGGCCCTGGATGCGAATACGGCGACGACCGCCGCGTTGTCCGCCCGAGGCGCCCACACGCTGGAGGAGAACGCCCGCCTGGTCGAACTGGATGTGGAATTCCACGCCCTGGTCGGACGCGCCAGCCACAACCCCGCACTGATTTTGGCGCGTGAGCCGATCAGCCTGCTTTACAACCCGACGCTGCTGCGGATCCATATGCATTTGCCGCAGTCCAAGGCGCGCAACCTGGTGGCCCACCGCGCGATTCTGCAAGCGCTGCATCAGCGTGATGCCGCTGCCGCCGAAGACTGGACGCGCAAGCACATGATCGATTTTCAGCGCGGTTTCGAAATGGCGGCGCTGGACATGAGCGCCCCTATCACGCTCACCCTGTAGCTTCCATTCAACCCGAGGAGACAAGCATGAAAGAGACAATGAAAAAGATGGTTTTTCCCCGCGTACTCCGGCGTCCGGCGTTGCTCGCCGCGATGACCGCGACGTTGACCTGCCTTACCCCAGGCGCGCAAGCGCAGGAGACCTTCAAGGTCGGCATCGTCAGTTTTCTTTCGGGTCAAGCGGCGGAGAGCTTCGGCATTCCGGCCGTCAATGGCGCGAAGGTCCTGGTCGAGGCCTTCAACAAAGGGGAGGCTCCCGCACCCTACAACAAGGTGGGATTCGGTGGTCTGAAAATAGAGCCTACTTACGCCGATGAGAATGGCGGCGCGACCAAGCAGGTTCAGGAACTGCGCAACCTGTATGACCGCGAGAAAGTCGACGCGGTGGTCGGCTATGTGGGCTCAAGCGACTGTCTGGCTGTGGCCCCAGTGGCAGAGGAGATGAAAAAGTTCCTGATCCTCTATGACTGCGGCACACCACGCATTTTCGAGGACGGCAAGTACAACTATGTCTTCCGTACGGCGGCGCATGCCACCATGGACAACGTCGCGCTGGTGCGCTACCTGAAGGCGCACAACAGCAAGGTCAACAGCTACAACATGATCAACCAGGACTATGCCTGGGGTCAAGACTCGCGCAAGGACTTCATGCTGTCGATGGAGAAGCTGTACCCGAATGCGAAACCGGGTGAAGACCAATTGCCCAAGTTCGGCGCCGGCCAATACGGCACCGAAATTTCGACCTTGATGGCCAAGCCGGCCGATGTCACCCATTCCAGCTTGTGGGGCGGCGACTTGCAGGCCTTCATTTTGCAATCCGGCCCGCGCGGCTTGTTCAAGCGATCGCAGGTGGTACTGTCGGCCGCCGACCACGTGCTGCCGGGGCTGGGCGACAAGATGCCCGACGGCGCGATCATCGGCGCGCGCGGGGCATACGGCCTGCTGGCGCCCAAGTCGGCCCTCAACGACTGGTGGTGGAGCATCTATCAGAAGGCCTACACCGTCTACCCGGTGCAGGCCCCCAACCGCATGGCGCAGGCTTTGATGGGCCTGAAGCTGGCCGTGGAAAAGGCCATGGCCGCCAATGGTGGCAAGAAACCAAGCGCCGAACAATTGGCTGCAGCCCTCACTGGCCTGGAGTGGGATACACCGGCCGGCAAAATACGCATGACCCTCGGCGCCGGCCATCAGGCGATCCAGGATACGGCGATCGGTCGCACGCGCTATGACGCGGCGAAAAAGATGGTGGTGCTAGACGACATCCAGCGATTTCCCGCCGACTGTGTGAATCCGCCCGCGAACATGAAGTCCGAGGACTGGATCAAGGCCGGCTTTCCCGGCGCCAAGTGCAATTGAAGCCCTGAGCTCGACAGTCCGCCGCCCGCGGCGAGGCGGGCTCGCCGTCGCGCGGGCCCGCGTCACTTTTCCGGACTACACTTGAAATGAACAACGCCATCACCATCCTCATCGACGGTCTGACGTACGCCTCCTGGCTCTTTATCGTCGCCCTCGGGCTGACGCTGGTGTTCGGCGTGCTGAAGATACTCAACATTGCACATGGCAGCTTCTACGCGCTCGGTGCCTATGCCGCGGCCAGTTTCGTCGGCTGGGTCAGCGTGCTCAAGGTGAGTCCGCCGCTGACCGTGCTGCTGATGCTGGTGACCCTGTTCTTGGCCGCGCTGGCGGTCGCGGCCCTGGTCGCACCGCTGACCGAACGCGGGCTGCTGCGTTTCTTCTACGGTCGTGACGAAGTGCTGCTGGTCCTCGTCACCTATGCCATGTTCCTGATCCTCGAAGACGTGACCAAGCTGATCTGGGGTGCCAATCCCTATTACGTCTCCGAGCCCTACGCCATGTTCGGCAACGTGGAAATCGGTACGCAGGTCTATGTCGGGTACGACTTCATGCTGGTGGGCTTGGCTGTCGTCACCGGGATCGCGGTGTGGTGGGGGCTGAACCGTACGCGCTTGGGCAAACTCGTGCTGGTCCTCATTCACAACGAGGAAGTGGCGTCCAGCATGGGCATCAACGTGTCGCGCGTCTACATGCTCACCTTTACGGTCGGTATTTTTCTGGCTGCCATGGGGGGAGCGTTCACCGCGCCGATGATCTCGGTCCAGCCCGGTGTCTCGGTGGGCGTGATCATCGTGTCGTTCGCGGTCGTCATCATCGGCGGCCTGGGCAGCATCGAGGGTGCCGCCATCGGCGCCTTGATTGTCGGACTCGCGCGCTCGTTCGCCGTCCACATGGTGCCGTCAGCCGAGCTGTTTTCCATCTACATTGTGATGGCGGTGGTCCTCGTGTTCCGACCCGAAGGCCTGTTCCAGCGAATCCAGACCCGCAAGATCTGATATGAGCGAAACCCTTCTCCACCCGCAGCCCCGCACTGCCACGCGCGCGCGCGCCCCATCGCGCATCCTGCTCGCCGGCGTCGGCTGCACGGCACTGCTCTTGCTCGCCGGTTGGTTCATGCCCAGATGGCTGACCTTTCTTCTCACGATGGCAGCCTCCCACGGATTGGTGTCACTTGGCATCGTGCTGCTGATGCGGGGTGGCGTAGTCTCGTTCGGCCAGGGCCTGGTCTTTGCGGTCGGCGGCTACGCCGCGGCGCTGGCCTTCGCGCGTCTGGGCTTGACCGATGCGGTCGGCCTGGCGCTGGTAGGCGGCCTGGCCGCTGTGCTCGTGGCGGCGCCCTTCGCGCCGCTGCTGTCGCGCTACCGTGGCATCTTTTTCGCCATGTTGACGCTGGCCTTGTCGATGGTGACCTACGGGATTTTGGTGAAGACGGAGATGCTCGGCGGCTCCGATGGTTTCAACATGGGCCGTCCCACCCTGTTCCGTCAAGCGCTGCCCGACGCGCTGGTCGGCTTTGTTCTGTACGCCGTGACCGTGGTGTTCAGTGCGGCACTGGCGCTGTTGGCGCGCGTCTACGTCGACTCAACGCGCGGCCTCGTCACGCTGGCCGTGCGCGAGAACGAGCTGCGCGTCGAATACCTGGGTGGGTCGGTCCGGCACGCGATGGGCATCAACTTTGTGTTGGCGGCCTTTGCCGGCGGCAGTGGCGGCGCGTTGACCGTGATGGCCCTTGGGCACATCGACCCCAACTTCTCTTACTGGACCAGCTCGGGTGAATTCGTCTTCGTGGCGATCCTGGCCGGCTGGCAAAGCGTGCTCGCGGTCTTCATCGCCTCCACCGTGCTGGAGGTGGTGCGCTCTTTCTCCAGTCTCTATTTCCCCAATACCTGGCAGTTGGCGCTGGGCCTCTTCCTGCTGCTGGTCATTCGTTTCCTGCCGCGCGGCATTGGTTCGCTCTGGATCGGCCGCGTCGGCCTGCCGCCAAGCGGGGGGCAGCCATGAACATGCGTTCATCTTTCGCCGCGGACAATGCCGCCCAGACCCTGATGCTGCGTGCCTCGGGTATCGAAAAGTGTTTCGGCGCCGTCGTCGCGGCCAGCGCAATCAATGTCGCGATCCCCCGTGGCCAACGCGTCAGCCTGATCGGCAGCAACGGCGCGGGCAAGACCACTTTTGTCAACATGATCACCGGCTATTTGAAACCGGACGCGGGCAGCATCGAACTTGAGGGGGTTGACATCACACAGATGTCACCGCGCGCGATCACACGGCTGGGCGTGGCTCGCTCGTTCCAGATTCCCCAGCTATTTCCCGAACTGACGGTCATTGACAACATGCTGGTGGCCACCGCCTGCCACGGCAATCAGCTGTCGTTCTGGCAGTCGGCGCACCGACGGGACGCAGTGGCGCGAGCCGACGCGCTGCTGCAGCGCTTCAAGCTCGCCGAGTACCGTCAGCGGCGGGTGGCGGAACTGCCGGGCGGCGTGCGCAAGCTGCTGGACATCGCGATGTCCATGACCGGCAACCCCAAGCTGTTGTTGCTCGACGAACCCACCAGTGGCGTCTCGGCCGAGGAGAAGTTTCCGATGATGGACGCCATCATGACCGCGCTGGGCCGTGAGCCCGTGACGGTTCTTTTTGTCGAGCACGACATGGACATCATCGAACGTTACTCCGATCGCGTCCTGGCCTTCTACAGTGGCCGCATCATCGCGGATGACACACCGCAGCTTGCACTCGCCACCGACGACGTGCGCCGCTATGTAACCGGAACCTTGCGACAGGAATGAACCATGCTGAGCATTGAATCAATTCATGTCGCCATCGAGTCCGTGCAGGTGCTGCGCGGCCTGTCGCTGTCCGTGGCTGAAGGCACCATGGTCGGCCTGGTCGGTCGCAATGGCGCTGGCAAGACCACGCTGATGCGTTCGATCATGGGCCATCTGGAGCCCTCGCAGGGACGGATCGTCTTTGACGGATTGAACCTCGCGGCGCTGCCGCGCCACGCCCGCGCGGCGCACGGCATCGGCTACATGCCGGAAGACCGGGGCCTCACGCCCGAGCTGACGGTCGAAGAGAACATCCTGGTCCCCGTATGGGCGACCGGCAAGCTCAAGCCGTCCGACCGGCTGGAGTTCGTCTATGGTGTCCTGCCCGAGCTCAAGGACATGCGCGAGCGCCGCGCCCTGCTGTTGTCCGGCGGCCAGCAGAAGCTGGTGGCATTGGCTCGCGCGCTGGCCATTGGCACCCGGCTGCTGTTGCTCGACGAGCCGTTCGAAGGCGTTGCACCGGCCCTGTCCATGCGTCTGGGTGAGGTTATCGGCAGCTTGCGTGGCGGACAGCTGTCGGTTTTGATTTCGCAATCCGACCTGAACCACTCGCGCCGCCTGGTCGACGCTGAATTCGTGATTGAACGCGGCGCCAACATCGCGGCCACCGCGGCATCTTGATCAGGCCTCCTCGATGAACCACTGGCAAGACTACCCGGTCGGCGCGATGCGCCACGAGGCCCTCCACGGCGACCGCCTGCCGCGCTGCTTTGCGCAGCGCCCTGCTAATGTGTATGAAATCTTCGAGCGCGCCGTACGGCAGCGCGGGCACAACGAAATCATGGTCTATGGGGACGAGCGCTGGACCTATGCGCAGGCGCACGAGCGGGTATGCCGGATTACCGATGGCCTCGCAGCCTCGGGTGTTCGACCCGGCGAGCGCGTTGCACTGTTGATCAGCAACCGGCCCGAGTTCATTTTGCTGCTGTTCGCGGTGCAGCGACTGGGCGCCATCGCCGTTCCCATCGGCGTGCGTGAACAGGGCCCCGGTGTCGCCTACATGCTCAAGCAATGCGAGGCCAGCGCCATCATCTTCGATGCGGATCTGGTCGAGCGCGTGCCGCGTGCGAGCGACCAGCCGACCTTGAGGTTACGGGTGGCGTTGGGTCGGGTCGATGGCGTCCCCAGCTTGCAGGACGTCGAGGCGGCCGGCACGGGCAGCGCCGCCACGCCGTCGGCGCCGGTGCATGAACAGGATGTGGCGGTGCTGCTCTACACCTCCGGCACCACCGGTCATCCGAAGGGCGCGATGCTGACGCATCTGAACATCGTCCACTCGGTCATGCATTACGAGGCCTGCATGCGCCTTCGGGCCGATGACCGCTCAGCGCTGGCGGTGCCGGCCAGCCATGTCACGGGGCTGATCGCCATCATTGTGGCGATGGTGCATGTCGGCGGCGCCATCGTGATTGTGCCGACCTTCCAGGCGTCCGGCTTCATCGGTTTGCTGGCACGGGAAAAGGTCAGCCATACTTTGATGGTGCCGGCCATGTACAACTTGTGCCTGCTGGCCCCGGAGTTCGCTGGCGCCGACCTGTCAGCCTGGCGCATGGGCGGCTATGGCGGCGCTCCGATGCCGGTGTCTACCATCCTGGCGATGGCGCAGCATCTACCCGGCTTGACGCTGCTCAATGCCTACGGCGCGACTGAAACCTGCTCGCCCGCGACCATGATGCCGGCTGGCCAAACGCATGCGCACGCCGATAGCGTGGGCGTCGCTCTGCCTTGCGCCGACATCTACATCATGGACGAACAGGGACGGGAATTGGCACCCGGCCAGGTCGGCGAGCTGTGGATCGGGGGCCCCATGGTGGTGCCCGGCTACTGGAACAACCCGGTGGCCAGCGCCGAATCATTCACCGCCGGTTACTGGCATTCAGGCGACCTGGGCTTGATGGACGCAGAAGGATTCGTGCAGATTCTTGACCGCAAGAAGGACATGTTGAACCGGGGTGGCTTCAAGATCTATTCGGCTGAGGTTGAGAATGTGTTGATGGCCCTGCCCGGCGTGATCGAGGCGGCCATCGTGGGCCGCCCCTGCCCGGTGCTGGGCGAGCGCGTGCACGCCTTCATCTACGCGCCAGAACTCGCGCAGGATGGTGACGCTGCGCGCGCCCATTGCCGCGCACAGTTGGCAGACTACAAGGTGCCAGAAAGCGTGACCTGGCTGCCAACGCCCCTGCCGCGCAATAGCAACGGTAAAGTGATCAAGCGCGCACTGCGGGCGCAACTGGACCAGTCCGCCGGATCTGAAAGCTAACGCACGACTTCGCTCTTAAGCGAGCCCATGCCATGCCCCCTTGGCGCAATACCGTGGTGAGCAAACGCATGGTGAAAAAACAGTTGCCATAGCCGTCGGCGGTAAAATGCGGGCCCTGAGACGCAGGCTTTGCCTATTCGTTTCCTACCCACATCCCGGTCGCGCAACGAGGCGAGCTGCACGACTCTTGTTTTTTTCATTGTCCAAAAAGGGTCAACCCATGTCACTTTCAAGCTCGACACTCTCCGCCATTCAAAAAGCCGGGGCCGCCGCCTTCACGGCGGATGTGAAGCTCAAAAACGCAGTTCAGGAATATGCTGAACGCGTCAATGCGGCTATTGCGACCAATCCGTACAACTTGGGCAATGACGCGCTGTTTGAGAATTGGAAGGTCGTCGCGCGTCTCTCGCAAACGCTGATGGGCATTGAAGAAGAGCTTCAAAAGGTCTATCGCCTCGCGGCGGAATTGACTGCCGATGACCAACCCAGCGTGCGAGAAGTTCCTGCTTTGGCCGCGCCGACACGCGCCACCGTCCGCAGTGTACGTAGGCAAGATGACTTGACGCCCACTGACGTGTTGGCCAAGACCAAGAAAAAGACATCGACATCCAAAACCAAAACCAAAATCAAAATCAAAGTAAGCCCGTCTCAACTCGCTGCGGGTTCAGGCAGTCGGCTCGAACCCAGCGGGAACGCAGCCAAGCTTCTGCAGCATTTTGAACGCGTGCTTAACTCGAACGAATTCACCGAGATTAGCCAAACGGCTGCTGGACACGAGACCGGAATCCCCACTGGCTCCATGACTGCTGCCACCAAGAAATTGATGGAGATGGGTCGAATCAT
>NZ_DHXT01000118.1:0-262 GCF_002413825.1 Rhodoferax sp. UBA5149 | reverse complement strand
TGCGGCTCGTCATGGGCCCAGTGATGCTGCTCTGGGAGTTTGTCACCCGCCCAAAGGGCCTCGTGCGACCGCTGGCCTTGCAGGAGAAGGTGGATCAGCAGTGTCGGAACCTCGTTCTATATCAGTACAGGACCTGTCCTTTTTGCATCAAGGTGCGACAGGAGAAGCGTCGTTTGTCACTGAAAATTGAACGCGTCGACGCACAAAAAGCCGGCAAGAATCGCGACGACTTGGTGCGTGGATGCGGCCAGACCAAGGTACC
>NZ_DHXT01000157.1:26028-43306 GCF_002413825.1 Rhodoferax sp. UBA5149 | reverse complement strand
ACGCTGACGCCGGAGCAGCAAAAGGTGTTTGACGCCAACGCCACGCGCCGCCATGGCCATGGCGGCAAGGCGCACGGACCGCGGGACGGAAAAGGACCCGCATCTGCCCCGGTAGCCAAGTAAGGAACCGCCATTACCCCTGGCGACCCGCCGTGAGCGGGGTGCTCTGGGCCGGGATTCGCAAGCCGCGAATTCCGGCCCAGTTTGATGTCAGGCCAGCAGTTTTTTCAGCTCACCGCTGGCAATCAACTTGATCAGGTCATTGGCACCGCCCACCAGCATCCCTTTGACAAACACCATGGGCATGGTCGGCCAACCGGTCCACAGCTTGAGCGCATTGCGTTGGCGCCATGTGTTGAAATAATTGCCGTATTCCAGGTACTGATACGCAACGCCGGCGGCGTCCAGCGCCTTGCAAGCCTTCTTCGGGAACGGGTTCATGCCCATGCCCACCACCACCACGGCATGCTTCGCCACGGCGGCCTGCACCTCGCGCACAATGGTCTGCTCATGGGCTGCAATCGTCTCCCGGATGGCGGGGTGAATGTTGAATTCAGCAAGTATGGGGCGCGGCATGGCAATCTCCTGGGGGCGGCAAAGCACGCATTATGCGTTGCACCCCGGCCGACCGCCAGTGGCACGCGCCCACGACTTACACTGGCAACCCCATGCACACACCACCGCCCCAGTTTTCCGCCGCTTCCCCTGCCCCCGGCGTGCGCACCATCGCCCTGATGCAGCCTGTGCATTGGCTGGTACTGGCGTGGCGCGACCTGCTGCGTTGCGGCTGGATCAGCTTGGCCCACGGTCTGCTGCTGGCCCTGTTCGGTGCCGCGTTGCTGGTCGCCGCGCACAACCGCTTTTGGTTGCTGGCCGGGGCATTCTCCGGCTTTCTGGTGGTTGCCCCGGTGTTGGCCACCAGCTTGTACGCCTTGAGCCGCGCACTGGAGCGCGGCGAACAAGCCGATGCCCGCGTGGTGCTGAAAACCTGGCTGAACTGGCAAAACAATAACTTTAACAAGTGGGGCAACGATTACTGGTGCCTGGTCCAGTTCGGCGCCCTGCTGGCACTGGCAGGCACCGGTTGGGTGCTGACCTCGGCCGCCCTCATCACCTTGCTGGCGCCCGTGCCCATCAACACGCCGGTCGATTTCATTCGGCATGTGGTGCTGGCCAGAAATGGCTTCCTGTTTGAGCTCTGGCTGGCGCTGGGTGGCGTGCTGGCAGCGCCTATTTTTGCCTCCAGCGTCATTACCATCCCCTTGCTGCTGGACCGCCGGCTCACGCTGTTGCGGGCGGTTCTCACCAGTTGGCGCGCGGTGCTGGCCAACCCCTTGCCGATGGCCTTCTGGGCCGCGCTGATCATGGGCTTGACGCTGCTGGGCCTGGGTTCTGCCCTGCTCGGCCTGACGGTGGTGATTCCGTTGCTCGGACACGCCAGTTGGCACGCCTACCGCGACCTGGTGGATGCCTCGGCCCTGCCGCCGCGAGAGCTACTGGACCAGGAAGCCAGCTGATGTTCGGCTATTCGGAAGAACAGATTGCCGCTTTTGGTCTGACCTTCGGCGTGGGCGGCTTCATGCTCTATATGCTGTTCATCATTGGCCATCTGGCCTGGGAATCCAAAGCCGGCAAATTTGGTACGTTTGTCATATTTCTGGGCCTGGCCTTTGGCATGACCGGTTTCGTCGCGAAGTACCTGATCCAGTGGGCCATTGGCATCAAGTGAGCGGCAGAAAAATACCTTTCGTGCCACTACCATCTTCTCTCAAGGGGTCTTGCTCGAACCCCAGCTCCTTGGCCAGTTTGATCATCCGCTCATTGCCATCCAGCACGGTGGCCACCAGCCGCTGCGTACCCTGGGCGCGCAGATAGGCAATCAGTTTCTGCATCAACAAGAGCCCCAAGCCGCTGCCCTTGAGCTCCGAGCGCACGATCACACCAAACTCGGCCTCCACGTTGTCTGGGTCTGCCACGGCGCGCACCACGCCCAGCGTTTGTGGCTGGCCATCCGGTCCCGGGGCCAGCGCCACAAAAGCCATCTCGCGGGCGTAGTCGATCTGCACCAGCCGCGCCAGCTCGCTGCGTTCAATGGTGCGTTTGCTGTAGAACACCCGCATGCGAACATCCTCTGGGTCCAGATGCTGCAAAAACTCCATGTGTCGCGCCTCGTCCTCGGGCCGAATGGGCCGCAAAGACAGCGTGCGTCCCTGCCACTGTGCCGTTTCTTCCAGCTGTGCGGGATAAGGGCGGATGGCGAAATTATGGGCCCCGGCTGGCGCTTTGGCGCTCAGCAGGATGCGCGCATCGAGCGCTATGGCGCCTTCAAAATTGACGATCAGGGGATTGATGTCCAGTTCGGCAATCTCTGGAATTTCGGCCAGCAGTTGCGATACCGCCACCAGCACCGCATGCAGCGCGGCTTCGTCCACGGCCGGGATGTCGCGCCACCCGGCCAGCAGGCGCGCCACCCGGGTGCGCGACACCAGGGCCTTCGCCAGCGGCAGATTCAGGGGCGGCAAGGCCACCGCCCGGTCCGCCATGACTTCAACCGCCGTGCCGCCCTGACCAAACAGAATGACCGGGCCAAACACGCTGTCAATCGTGCTGCCCACGATCAGCTCCTGCGCATGAAGCCGCTTCACCATCGCCTGCACCGAGAAACCTTGAATCTCGGCCTGGGGGAGCTGGCGCCGCACGCGCTCCAGCATGGTCTGCGCGGCCGTGCGCACCTCGCCCGCGTCCTGCAAATTGAGGGCCACACCGCCGACGTCCGATTTGTGTGAAATATCGTCCGACAAAATTTTCAACACCACGGGAAAACCGATGGCCGTTGCGGCCACGGCCGCGGCCTCTGGCGCTGCGCCCACGCGCTGCGTTGGCACCACCGGAATGCCACAAGCCGCCAGCACCGCTTTGGCTTCCGGCTCGGTCAGCAGGGTGCGCCCGCTGGTCAACGCCGCTTGCACCAGGGCCTGGATCGCCGCCGTGTCGCAACGCAAGCCCGGCGGCAAGGCCGGTGGTGCTTCGGTCAGCTCGGCCTGGTTGTGCCGGTAGCGCTCCAGCATGGAAAACGCGCGCACCGCCTGCTCCGGGGTATCGAAGCTGGCAATGTCGGCGTCCTGAAATATCCGGCGCGCCTGGGCGACCGCCTTGTCGCCCAACCAGCAACTCATCAGGCGCGGTGGCACCAGCGGGTCATGGCGGGCCAGCGGCACCAGGGCGCGCGCAATGTCGCTGCTGGAAACAATGGCGGTCGGCGCGTGGATGAACAACACGGCGCCGGTCGTGGCATCGTCATTGAGGATTTTCAAGGCCTGCGCATAGCGCGCCACCGGCGCGTCGCCGATGATGTCCACCGGGTTGCCGTGCGACCAGTTGGTTGGCAGCACGGCATCGAGTTTTTGGCGTGTCGCCGCGCTGAGTTCGGACAGTTTCACGCCAATATGGGCGGCCGCGTCAGCCGCCATGACGCCAGCGCCGCCGCCGTTGGTCAGTACCGTGATCGAGTCACTGCGGTTGGTGCGAAAGCGCGACAGGGTTTGCGCCGCCAGAAATAGCTCCTGCAGCGTGTTGACCCGCAACATCCCGGCCCGGTTAATCGCGGCATCAAACACCATGTCCGAGCCGGCCAGCGCCCCGGTGTGCGAGGCGGCTGCCAGCTGGCCCTGCGGCGAACGCCCGGCCTTCACCACGATCACCGGCTTGTTGCGTGCCGCCGCCCGTGCCGCGGACATGAATTTACGGGGCGATTCAATCGATTCGGCATACAACAAAATGGCCCGCGTCTTCGGGTCGCTGGCGAGGTAGTCCAGCATGTCGCCAAAGTCGACGTCGGCGTGTTCGCCCAACGAGACAAAATGCGAAAACCCGATGCCACGTCCTTGCGCCCAGTCCAGCATGGCGGTCACCAAAGCACCGGACTGCGACACAAAGGCCAGCTCACCCGGCTGCGCATCAATGTGAGAAAAACTGGCATTCAGGCCCTGGTGCGGCGCCAGCAGCCCAATGCAGTTGGGCCCCAGGATGCGCAACAGGTGAGGCCGCGCCGCGTCCAGCATGGCCTGCTTTTGCGCCGGGTCCATACCCGCGGTCATCACCACGGCGGCGCGCGTGCCGAGGCGGGCCAGGGCTTCAATCAAGCCCGGCACGGTGGCCGGAGGAGTGCAGATCACCGCCAACGCGGGAACCGTCGGTAAATCAGAGGCATGGGCCACCACCGCACGGCCAGCGAGTTCATGGTATTTCGGGTTGACGGCGTACAGTGCGCCCTTGTAACTACCCGACGTCAGGTTGTGCCAGACCGTCGCACCAACGCTGCCCGCCCGCAGCGAGGCCCCGAAGACGGCGATCGAAGCCGGGTCGAACAGCGAGTCCAGATTGCGAATACTCATACATCAGCCCAGTGGACGCACACCGATCAGCAAGCCATGCAGCCACAGCGCCACGGCAATCCACGCGCCCACTCCCACCGCCACCGTGATGCCGGTGGCACCCGCCGTGCCTCGGGGGTATTGCGTGCCGGCGGCACGGTCGCGCCGACGCGCGGCGCTGAAGTTGAAAATGGCCCACAGCAAAAACGAGCCAAACAAGACGACATGCGCGATGTTGCCATTGGCCAGCAAATGCGCCAGCGCCCAGACCTTCACACCCAGCACCATCGGGTGGTGAATGCGCGCCTTGATGTTGTTTCCCGGCACATAGGCCGCCGCCAGCAACACGAAGGAGATCAGGGTCAGGAGCGACGCCAGGTGGCGCATCGCCACCGGCGGACTCCATAGTTGCACGGGATGCTGCCGTGCCAAACCAAAGCCCCAGACTATCAGGCCGAAGCCGAGCAGGGAAGCCACCGAGTACAGGCCCTTCCATGGCAGCTCGCCCAGGCGCGCCCTGGTTTGTGTGCGCCAGTCGTCGGCCACGATGCGCACTGAATGCGCACCGAGAAAAATAATCAGACCCAGAATCAAATATGTCATAGGTATCCTTATCAGTTGGGGATGGAGCTTGCTCGCTAGGCGCCGAGCACGCGGTTTTTGCCGGCGCGTTTGGCCAGGTACATGGCCTGGTCGGCCCGCCGGATGGCCTCCGGGCCGGTTTCGTTGGCCGCGAGTTGGGCCACCCCGGCGCTGAAGGTAATCAAAATCTTTTCGGTGCCCGCCATGAAGAAACGCTTGGTCAATTCGCGCTGCAAACGCGTCATGGCGGCAACTCCGTTGTCCAGTGATGTGTCGGGCAGCAAAATCACAAACTCTTCACCCCCATAGCGTGCCAGCGTGTCTTGCGGACGCATGACCTCGCGCGTCACCGTCGCCAGGTGCGTCAACGCCTCGTCGCCTGTAGCATGTCCCAACTTGTCGTTGAGCTTCTTGAAATTGTCAATGTCCAGCATGGCCATGCACAAGGGGCTGTCTTTGCGTCGAACGTTGGACACTTCACGGTCCAGCGCCTCGTCCAGACCTTTGCGGTTCAGCGCACCGGTCAGCGGGTCATGCCGCGCCAGCGCACTCACACGGTCCAGTTCCTGGTGCAGTTTCACGAGTTCGGCTTCGGTGGCCAGCGCTTTTTCGCGCATGCCGCGCAGTTCATCGCGTGCCGTCAGGCTGTCGCGTGCCATGGTGCGTGTGGCACCCACCACGTCTTTCAAGACCGGCGCAATGTCAGCAATGGTCTTGGCCTGCTCGATCAGGCGCGCATTTTCTTCCATCTTGCCGTGGTAGGTGCTGGTGGACTCTGTCATTTGCGACAGCCGCTCAATGAAGGTGGCCAGCATCTGACGCATGTCTTCCTGCGCTTCCAGGGCCCGGCCCTTGGCCTCGGTCTGCTTGAAGATCACGTCTTTCAGGCGACTTTCCACGTCATCGAGTCGGCGCAAAGTGAGGGGCGGTGTTGACGCCGTCATCAGGGCCTCAATTTGGCCAGTCAGCCAACGATCATCCAGACTGAGCTCACCGATGTTTTCGATGATCAGGTGCAGCAGCTTGAGCAATGTGACTTTGATCTCGGCCTGCTCTTCCGCCGCAAATGAGAGGCGGTTGCCAAAATTACCCAGCATCAGCTTGACCGCGACGACGTCGGCCCCGGGCTGGCGCAGGGCCGTGAGCAGGGTCTGGGTCTGCTCGGCAAACCGGGCATCGTCGCTGCCCAGCGCGGGCAGTGCATACGCAATCAGGCGCGCAATTTGCTCAAAAAAATCCGCCGTCAGGGCCGGCGCTGTCAGGGCGGGCGACAGGCTGTCCAGCCGTGGCGCCGCCGACGCCAGAGTTCCGGCCGCGATGGCCGGTGGACTGAAGCCACCGTAAGCCATCAGCGCACTTTTCACCCCGTCCCAATTCAGTTGCCCGATGGCGGAATCGAGCAAGCCACGCTGTTTTTGCTGCCCTGGTGTTTTGAGGGGCAAGGCCTGTGCAATGTCGCGCAGTTGGTCGACTGGAAAAGGAGGTTCAGCGGGGACCCCCGCCACTTCACTGTAAATCGCCTGGTAGTTGGCCGGGGTCGGCGCCATCTTGCGCGCGGTCAGCTGCCTGAGCGTCTCGCGTGCGATTTCAAAAGGCTTCTGGTTGGTCATGAATACTTATTTGCTATAAATTCAATAGCCGCTTGCGTATATTCTACGGGGGCTGTAGCCTAGTTTAATCATAAATGTGAGAGGCACTTTAGTTCAAGCCCAGAAAACTTTTGAGCTCAGCCACAGTGCGTAGCGGGTCTTCTTCATGGGGTACGTGGCCTAGATCGTCAAACACCACCAGCTTCGAGCCCGCGATATCGCGCTCAAACTGTCGACCATTTTCCAGCGGCAGCAGGCCGTCCTTGCCGCCCCACAAAATCAGCGTTGCAAGCTTCAGCGTCTTGATCGCCGCGACATCCCCCGACTGACCCTGCTCCAGCCGCCGGGCCAAAGCCGCACGGTTGCCGGTCCGCAGTGCCAGTTCAAAATAACGGTCCACCAGCGCGGGCGTGACCCTGCCCGGATCGCCATAAACGTTGCGCACGCTTTTGTCCACCAGGCCGCGCGGCAAGAAATACGTCATCAGCACCCGCAGGCCCGGCGTTCTCGCTATCCGAAAACCGATGGGCACGGAGGTGGACTGCACGGGGTAGCCCGCCGAGTCCACCAATACCAGTTTATCCACCCGTGTCGGCATGGCGTAAGCGCTAGCCCAGGCAATCTGCCCACCCAAAGAATTGCCAGCCAGCACAAAGCGCTTGACGCCCAGGGTATCCATGACGGCGGCCACGAAACGCACATAGGCATCGATGGAATAGTCGTTCTCCGGATGGGGGCCCGTCAAACCAAAACCAGGCAGGTCAAAACGGATCACCCGTCGTTGACCCTTCAGGGCATCAGCCCAGCCATCCCAGGTGTGCAAGCTGGCCGAGGTACCGTGTAACAGCACAATCGGCAAGGGGTCATCGCGCGGCCCTTCGTCGCGCAAATGCACCTGCATGCCGCTCACCGCCACAAACTGGGAGGGCGCAGGCGCCCAGCGGGCCTGGAGCTGCGCGACGGATCTATCAGGCGCCCACGTGGCCATCATCCCTGCGGCACCAAAAACCAGTACAGCAAGCAGGATCACACCGAAAATTCGCAATGCAAGTTTCATGATGCTGGACTCTACACGCCTGACCGACCGATGCCGTGAATAATTCCGGCGGAAGATAACCGTTGTCCACCGGGCGCTATCAAAAATCAGCGCATCACCCTCTGGCAAGGTCGAAAACGTCAGCTTTCAGCTGCCGAACAAGTGGTCATGCCGCGCCAGAAAACCGCCGGCGCATTGAAAAATGCCCGAGCTGGCAAGCCAGGTCGGAGCGAGGCCTATTGCATTGCAGACCAGTTTGTTTACACTGCGCATTCAGTGTCAACCTATTCAAGGGAGCTCCGATGAAACCCGTTCTGGAATTGTTGAAAAACCGTGACTCGACGGTTTATCAGGTCGTCCCTTCCGTCTCCGTGTTTGAGGCGCTGCGGCTGTTGGCCGACCATGGGGTGGGCGCCATGATCGTCATGGACAAGGGCAAGCTCGTGGGCGTGGTGTCTGAACGCGATTACACCCGCAAAGTGGCGTTGCAGGGCAGGAATTCGAAAGAAACCACAGTGGCCGACATCATGACCCGCGACGTCATCACGGTCACATCCAAGACCGGAACACGTGCCTGCATGGCCCTCATGAGCCAGAAGAAGATCCGCCACCTGCCGGTGGTCGATGGGCTGAAAGTGAAGGGCATGATCTCCATTCTCGACATCATGGACGACATCATTGCCGAGCATGAACAGACCATCTCGCAGCTGACGAATTACATCAGCAGTTAACCCGGTCGATTCACACCGCCTTCGCTGGCAGGGCGCACGTGACCACAAGCATTGACATGCCTCGACCGCCCCTTGATTGACAGCACCGGTGCGCAGGTTTCCGGTGCCAAAAAATGGTCGAAAAAAACAAAGTGATTGAGCACCGAGGGCCCCGATTGACGGCGTGAATTGCTATCCATGCAACATCGCTTTTTCGCGATGGCAGACGCTGTGAAGCCTTTGTCTCGAATGGGACAGTGCAGCCGGGTAATCCCTGAGCCGTGCTGCAGCCTAGCCCTGCTACCGTTCGATCTCCTTAACAAGTTGATAGGAGTGAGGCGATGAATTTGTTCAAAAAATTGTCTGGCTGGTCGATTGCAGCCGTGCTGATTTGTTTCGCGTTAGGCGCTCAAGCACAGACTATCAAGATTGCTTATATCGATCCGCTGTCTGGCGGTGGCGCCTCGGTCGGAGAGCATGGCCTGAAGCACTTGCAGTTCCTGATCGAGGCCATCAACGCCAAAGGCGGCGTGATCAACGGCCAGAAGCTTGAGGCGGTCGCCTATGACAACAAGGGCAGTCCGCAAGAGAGCCTGGTTCAAGTGCAGAAGGCCATCGACGCCGGTGTGCGCTACCTGACCCAAGGTAATGGGTCGGGTGCGGCCATCGCCATCTCGGAGTTCGTCTCCAAGTACAACGAGCGCAACCCCGGCAAGGAAGTTCTGTATTTGAACTACTCCGCGGTCGACCCGGCGCTGACCAATGAGAAGTGCAGCTATTGGCATTTTCGCTGGGACGCGAACTCCGACATCAAGATGGCAGCCCTGACCAACTTCATTAAAGACCGCAAGGAAGTCAAGAAGGTGTACATCATTGGCCAGGACTACTCGTTCGGGCAGGCGGTGCGCGTCGCGGCCCGTGCGATGCTGAAACAAAAGCGCCCTGACATTCAGATCGTTGGCGACGAATTGCACCCGCTGTTGAAGATCACCGACTTTTCGCCCTACATTGCCAAGATCAAGGCCTCGGGTGCCGATTCGGTGATTACCGGCAATTGGGGCAACGATATCTCGTTGTTGATCAAGGCGGCCGCCGACGCCGGCTTGAAGGTCAACTGGTACACCTACTATGCGGGTGGCTCGGGCGGTCCCACGGCCATCAAGCAAACAGGGCTTGATCATCGCGTGTTCTCGGTCGGCGAATGGCACACCAATGTGCCGTCGCCGGAGATGGAGGCCCTTGCCGACAGTTTCCTGAAGAAGCATGGCGGCGCCAGTGGCCAAGGCTGGTGGTACTTGCGCATGAAGAATCAGATGGATATGTTTGTTGAAGCACTGAACAAGGCCAAGTCATCCGATCCGAAGAAGGTGGCGGCGGCCCTGTCTGACATGAAGTTCAAAAATGTGCTTGGCGCTGAGATTTTCATGCGCCCCAGCGACCATTCGCTGTTTCAGGATATGTACATCGCATCCTTTGGTTCTGGCACCAAGCATGATGAAGAAAAGACCGGCTGGGGCTGGAAAACCATCAGCGTGATCAAGGCGCAGGACACGGTCATTCCGACCACCTGCAAGATGGTTGTACCGAGCTGATAGGCCCACGACGCGCCAGCCCCTGCAACCTATTGCAGGGTAGCGCGTCGCCCCTCCCCATGCTTGAACTCGTCATCTTTTCCACGCTCAATGGGCTGCTGTATGGCCTGTTGTTGTTTTTGTTGGCCAGTGGCCTCACGCTCATCTTCAGCATGATGGGCGTGCTGAATTTCGCCCACGCCAGTTTCTATATGCTGGGCGCCTATTTTGGTTACCAGATCAGTCTTTATGTCGGCTACTGGCCGGGCCTCGTGCTGGCGCCACTACTGGTGGGGGTGATCGGTGCATTGATCGAGCGCTTTGGTCTGCGCATGGTGCACAAGCATGGCCATGTCGCCGAATTGCTGTTCACTTTCGGGCTGGCGTTCATGATTGAAGAACTGGTGCAGATGGTCTGGGGCAAGACGCCGGTTGACTACCGCATCCCGGAGGTTTTGAACTTTTCTGCGTTCACCCTGTTTACAACCACCTATCCGGCGTTTCGCATGTTCATGCTGCTGATGTCGGTGGCGGTGTTCATCGGCTTGCTGTTGCTGTTGACGCGCACGCGTGTGGGGCTGATCATTCGCGCGGCGTTGACCCATCCCAACATGGTTGGCAACCTGGGACATAACGTGCCCATGGTGTTCATGCTGGTGTTTGGCGTGGGCTGTGGTCTGGCCGCGCTGGCCGGCGTAATTGCCGGGCCAGCGTTGGTCACGCAGCCAGCGATGGCCGCATCGCTCGGACCGATTCTCTTTGTGGTGGTGGTGGTGGGCGGCTTGGGTTCATTGCCGGGTGCATTCATTGCCTCGGTACTGATCGGGTTGATTCAAACCTTTGCGGTGGCGGTGAATGTCTCGGTGGCGGATCTATTGGCGCCGTTAGGCTTGACGTTGACGCAGAACTCGATTGGCGGTGATCTGTGGATGGCCACCGTGGCGCAGGTTGCACCGGTCATACCGTATTTGCTGTTGGTGTTGGTTCTGATCTTTCGTCCTAAAGGTTTGATGGGGGATCGAGACACATGAGCGCAATCGCAAACGGTCGCTGGCATCTTGCCCAGTGGGTTGTGGCCGCACTGGCCATGGGCGTACTGCCCCATATCTTTTCAAGCGGCGCGTCGATCACGATGATGAGCCTGATGGGTTTCGCCATCATCTTCGCCCTGTCGTTCAACATGCTGCTGGGGCAGACCGGAATGTTGTCCTTCGGTCATGCCGTCTATTACGGCCTGGGTGGGTTCATGACCGCGCACGCATTGAATGTGGTGGGCGCGGGCAAGTTGCCGATCCCGCTGCCGGTGTTGCCTCTGGTGGGCGGACTCGCTGGCCTGAGTTTTGCCATCCTCTTCGGCTGGGTCTCGACCAAGCGGGCCGGCACGGCGTTTTCCATGATCTCGCTGGGTATCGGTGAACTGGTGGCGGCCTGCTCCTTGATCCTGCGCGGGTTTTTCGGTGGAGAGGGGGGCATTTCCACCAATCGCACGGCAACGCTGCGTATGTTCGGACTCAACTTCGGGCCACAGATTCAGGTTTACTACCTGATCGCGGTGTGGTGCCTGCTGTGTGTGGCGGCGATGTACGTCTTTACCCGCACACCGCTGGGGCGCATGTGCAATGCTGTGCGCGACAACCCCGAGCGCGCCGAGTTTATCGGTTACAGCACGCAGATGGTGCGTTTCATCACCTTCTGCATTTCGGGCTTCTTCGCCGGGGTGGCCGGAGGTCTGGCTGCGATTCACTACGAGATCGTGACGTCCAGTGTCGTCGGCGCCGGACCGTCTGGTGTTGTATTGCTGATGGCCTATATCGGCGGCATCTCGTTCTTCATTGGTCCGATAATCGGCGCCGTGCTGATGACCACGCTGCAGATGTCGCTGTCGGACTACACCGGCGCATGGCTGCTGTACGTCGGACTGATGTTCATCGTGGTCGTCATGTACGCACCGTGGGGCTTGGCCGGATTGTTGCTGATGCACCAGCCGCTGCTGGCGGCCGGCACCTTGCGCCGCGTGTTGCCGACCTATGCGATGGCCGTCGCACCGGTGCTGATGCTGAGCGTCGGATTGGTGCTGCTGATAGAGACCAGCCACCACCTCCTGGTCAAGGCGGGCGAGGACCCGGCAATGAGCGTGTTGTGGATCGACTACAACGCCACCTCGCCCATGGTCTGGCTCGGGATCATCGTTTTGTTAATCGTCGGGGCGCTTGCGTTACGGCGAATTGCGCCACGAGTTTCCGAGGCATTTCACGCAGCCGCGCAAGAAGCGCGGCGCAGGCGGGCAACATGAGCAGTTCAGCTTTGCAATTGGTCGATTTGCACAAGAATTTCGGGGTCACCCCCATCATTCGCGGTGTCAATCTGGACGTGCGGCAGGGTGAACGTCACGCCATCATCGGCCCCAACGGCGCGGGCAAGTCGACCCTGTTCCATTTGATTAGCGGGCGTTTTCCGGCCAGCTCGGGTCAAGTGCGGCTCAATGGGGACGATATCACCGGGCTGTCGCCGTACATGATCAACCGCCGAGGCTTGTCGCGCAGCTTTCAAGTTACCAACATCTTCCCGCGCTTGAGCGTGTACGAGAACATCCGCTGCGCGGTGCTGTGGTCACTGGGTTATCGCTACTCGTTTTGGCAACTGGTGGCGCGAGCACGTGACGCGCACGATCGTGCCGAATCAGTTCTCGAGCAGATCAACCTGG
This sequence comes from Rhodoferax sp. UBA5149, assembly GCF_002413825.1. Lineage (GTDB taxonomy): Bacteria > Pseudomonadota > Gammaproteobacteria > Burkholderiales > Burkholderiaceae_C > Rhodoferax. The sequence continues at coordinate 30,741 of NZ_DHXT01000157.1, read as the reverse complement.
TATCCCACCGCGATGTGCCAGCGGGTGTGCTGCCCTATGCCGATCAACGTGCACTGGAGATCGGTGTCACCATCGCAAGCGGTGCCGACGTGATCATGCTTGATGAGCCGACCGCTGGCATGAGCCGCTCGGAGACCGAGCACGCGGTGGCTTTGATTCGCCGGGTCAGCGAAGGCAAGACGCTGCTGATCGTTGAGCACGACATGAGCGTGGTGTTCGATTTGGCGGACCGAATTTCGGTGTTGGTCTATGGCCAGGTGATCGCCACCGACACGCCAGCACGCATCCGTGCCAACTCAACGGTGCAAGAGGCCTATCTCGGCACGGCCATGGAGGAGTCCGATCATGCTTGAGGTTCACGACTTGCACGCCTACTATGGCAAAAGCCATATCCTGCAGGGTGTGAATTTCCGCGTCGCCGAAGGCGAGATCGTGTCGCTTTTAGGTCGCAACGGGGTTGGACGGTCGACCACGATCAAGGCCATCATGGGTGATGTCGAGCGCACGGGCTCGGTGCGTTTCAAGGGCCGCGAGATCGGGGGCCTCAAGCCGCATCAGATCGCACGCTGCGGCTTGGGCTACGTTCCGGAAAACCGCGACATCTTTCCGCAGCTGACGGTGCGCGAGAACCTGCTTCTCGGCATGAAGTCCACCAAGCCGGGCGGGCGCTGGAGCATGGAGGACGTGTTCACGCTCTTCCCTCGCCTCCAAGAGCGCGCCGAAATCCTGGGCGGCGTGCTATCGGGTGGCGAGCAGCAGATGCTGACCATCTGCCGCACGCTGATGGGCGACCCTGACCTGATAATGATTGACGAGCCGACCGAAGGGCTGGCGCCGAAGATCGTCGAACTGGTGGCCGACTTGCTGGAGCGCATCGCTGCCCGCGGCGTGGCGATCCTGCTGGTCGAGCAGAAACTGGCAATCGCCCTGCGCATCTCCAAGCGTCTCTATGTCATGGGTCATGGCCGTATCGTCTTCGAGGGTACGGCAGCCGATCTGAAAGCCGATGACATGGTGCGCAAGGAGTGGCTGGAGGTCTAGCAGGCGGCCAGCAGCCTGCGGGGGATCAGCTGGTTGCCTTCACCGCCAGGACAGGGCAGGCCACGGACAGCAGCAACTCTTGTGCAACACTGCCCATAATGAGCTTTCCGACGGGAGAGCGCTTGCGTATTCCAATGATGAGCAAGGAAACAGGCAGGGTTGCCACTAAGGTTTCAATTTCCTCAACGGCGCTTTTGCCGCGCCCGTACTGTTTGAACTCTGCGTTCAGGCCTTTTTGAGCCAATAGCGCTTCAATACGTTCGACGTCCTGGGCACCGGCCATCGCGTCATCATCGCCGTTTCCGGGGGTCGCGTTGACCACCAGAAGATGCTCGTTACGACGCTGTGCGATCTCGATGCCCTTCTCTAGAGCGGCTTGTCCTTCGGGGCGTGGCGCGTAGGCTACGACGATTGTCATGAGGTTCTCCTGAATTCAGTGGTTATGTGGATCACGCCCCATTGTTGAGGCGCTCAAAAGTAGGGCGTAAAAATTTAGATTTGCCCAAATGCCAAGCGACAGTCCACGCATCAAATTGGCCTTAAGGTCAACTTAACCCTGTTGGACGTACCGCTTAGGCACTTCATTATGCGTTGAGGACTCACGCAGCAGGACGCGTAACCCCAACTTTGTGACTTGGATTCAACCGGTCGATGCAACACACTAGAGACTGCGTAAGCAAAAGGAGTGTCGCAGATGAAGCAAAGACCAAGGATCTATTACACCCAGACCCAGAAAGCTTTGATGTGGGAGCGCTGGAAGAAGGGTGAGTCAGGGGCCTTTCGCAGCCAGTGGGCTCGGCGGTGCTTCGTGCCAACGCACGCCTCAATCGTCCTTGGGAACTTGTTCGGGGGCAGCGTGCACCTGCAGTTGTTTCAGTTTGCTGGCAAGCGATGCGGATGACATTGCGCCCAAGTGGGTATCGACCAATCGGCCGCTCGCGTCGTAGAACAGCGTGGTCGGTAGCGCCATTGAGCCCAACCTCTGTCCCAATGTTTTGCCGGGGTCCAGCAGCACGTTGCCAAGGCCCAACTGATTCGCGACGAGATATTTCTGCATGGTGGCGACGCCTTCGCCCTGGTTCACGAAAATGAAGCTCACCTCGGGAACCTGCTGCTGCGCTGCGGCAAGCACCGGCATTTCGCGCCGACACGGCGGACACCAGGAAGCCCAGAGGTTAACGACCATGGGCTTGCCGCGTGCCAACCCGGCCAGACTCTCGGGGCCGCCTTGTGGGGTCACGAGTGACAGCGCCCCGAGATCTGACAGCGTCGGGGCCGTACTTAAGCGAAGCAATCCAGACACCGCGATCCAGCCTACTGCGCCCGCCAACAGACCCAGCAGCAGCGGCCTTCGCAACGTCGCGCGTCGCCATCCTTGCCAGAGCGCAATGAAGACAGCAGCGAGCACGCCGGCCCAAGGTGTGAAGCCGCCGTCGCGAATGTCAAGAATGGTCCACGGGGCGTCGCGGTAGTGCTCAAACCACGAACCGACAAATGCGATGCGCGCTGCAAGTCCGGCGGCCAGCAGCATGTCGATCAAGGTACTGCCGATATTGACCTGCTGGCGCTGCCCCGCCAAGTGACCAACACCCGCAGCGACCAACGCGCAGATCAACAGCGCCACCATTTGAGTGGGCAAAGCGAGAGGTCCGACGCTGACGGCCAACCCGCTCACGCCCTTGCGGGCGTCAACGGCCCGTCGTTGAGCGCTGCTTTGCGCGCCACCATCCCGATCAGCGCGGATCGTCCGTGATGTTGCGTGCCCTCGGCCAAGTCGTCTTCGTACTCGGTCAGGTCCATGATTTGCATGCTCGCGAACGCCTCCTGCAACATGGTCGATGTGTACAAGTGGTCGATGAAAGGCGGCCCGCCAGTTTGGTATTCCAACTGCTTGGGGGTATAGCCCTGGAGCACCAAGATACCTCCCGGCTTCAGGGAGCGCATCATGTTCCCAAATAGGCGTTCTCGCATCGGCGGATCAGCAAACTGGACGAAAATGGCAGCAATGCCGTCATACAAGTCGCCAAGCCACACTCGGCTGTCGCAATTCTCGACCCTCAAATTGAGAGTGACATTCGCTGCCCTGGCCAAACTGGCAGCCTTGCGCACACCGACCTCGGAGATGTCGAAAGCATCAACACGGAGTCCTTGTTGGGCGAGCCAAACACTGTTGCGGCCTTCACCGTCGGCCACGCACAGCACCCGTTCACCTGGCTTCCACCAGTGGGCTTGGTTGCGAAGGTAGCCGTTGGGTTCGGTGCCGAAAAGATAGGCATCACCCTTGAAGCGTGTGTTCCAGGTCAGTGCAGCATCAGTGAATGGTTGAGTCGTCATTATGTGGGCTTGGTAGTTCTGCGGTGTTTGACGGTCGTGGCGCGGGTGAACAACTGGCGCTCCGTAGTTTATTGCAGCCGGTACGGACACGCTGAGCGCGACTGCGAAGAGGACGGGCGCGAACAACAAACATAGCTAGGTGCAATACGAGCCCGTCAGAATGCGCGCCGCGACGTAGGAGAGTTTGGGATCCTCAATTGGCGCTAACCCGATTTCTTCCCTGTGTCTTGCTTCGATACAGGGCACGATCGGCGCGTGCAAGGGCGTCTCCCAGTGTGTCGTTTGGACGCAATAGCGTTACACCAAACGACATGGTGCAACGAATCTCTGTGCCTTGGTGGCTTACCGCACTGTCCTCGACTGCGCGCCGAATGCGTTCGGTCACTGCAATGGCTTCGGCAAGTTCTGTTTCGTGCATCAGAAATACAAACTCTTCTCCACCCCAGCGCGCCAGTGAGTCCACTTCGCGCAATTCACTCTTGAGCAATCGACTTACTGCCACCAGCACTTGGTCGCCCCCTTCGTGGCCAAAGGTGTCATTGACCTTCTTGAAGAAATCGACATCTGCAATCACGACAGCGCTACTGATTCCGTTGCGCTGATAGCGAGCTATATGCTGCTCTGCATCCGATTCAAAATGACTTCGATTGTTCAGCCCAGTTAGCGCGTCCACGGTGGCCAAGACCTTCAGACGCTTTTCCGCCTTGGTGATCTTTTGCCGGTAATAACTCGCCAGAGCCGAAAACATGACAACAAAAAACGAAATGTTGAGCCACTTGAGGGTGATCAAGCTGGCTTGCGGAATCGGTGCCATGGGACCCCACATACGCGACACAGCATCCAGCGCGCCCAAAAAAACCAGCAGCGCAATTAGGAACACCTGCAACCTACGTTTGGAAGCAGTCATCGCCACGGAGGGAATGAACATTAACAGCAGGTAGTGAAAACCGCTCTCCCAACCCAGCATCAGCGTACCAATAGCCGCATGCGGAAAGGCCTCAAGCCAGACGAGAACGACCGCAAAATGCAAGTGACGTCGCCGAACCAGATAGTAGGCTGTCGAGTACATGGCCACGCTGACCACGTTCATCCACGCCAAAAGCGAAGAGCCTACCGCAAGGAAAAAAAGAAAGTAGATGCAGTCTACTGCGGCAGAGAACAGGGCGACGCGTCCGACGAAGGATGCGATGACGGTCTGGGTGTCCGAGCTGCGTAGGGGTTTCGTCATGGATTTGAAATGGGGTTGCGTCGTCGCAATGGCTGAGAAACATGTACGGTCGACCTAAGGCACCGTCACATTGGTGAAGCATCCAGGGCCGTGTCAGTCGACAAACTGCG
>NZ_DHXT01000157.1:2176-25726 GCF_002413825.1 Rhodoferax sp. UBA5149 | reverse complement strand
AAGGAGATTGCCTCTGACGCACCCTGCGGAGCGATGTGCCGATATGACACATGCCGCAGTGATTCGACATCTACCAATATATTTTCTCCTCGCTGATCTTCTGTTCAACTGATGGCAAATGCCAGCGCTACGGCTCCGAGCGCTAACAATCCGAGTCCACCGATGAAAACAACTTCAGCGCGAGCTTCATAAGGCGCCCCGAAACGGCTTGATCGCATCGAAATGAACGACAGCAGTGCGCTCACCAGGAACACCAGGGCGTCCACGGCCAGCAACTTGTCAATCAACATGCGCCATTGCCCGCCGGACCCGAGATGACCAATCGACAATACCGTCATGCATACCCCGATCATCGTCGCCGAGGTGGGCAAAATATGGGCCGAGAGTCCGCGGGGGAACAGCTTCCCCGCTGTATCAACGCAGTGCGAAGGCGGCAGCGCAACGGGGTCCATTACGGACGACTCTCGCCTGTGCCTGCCGGCCATACAAATACCACCTTCGTCGGGTGGCCTGACCCGACGATCAAGGTCTGGTGCAAAGTCTTGCCCGTCAAAGTAGCCTCAGCGGTGTATTTCCCGGGCGCTACTCTGACCAGCAAGAAGGGGCCGTCGGATTTCACCTGCAACGTGACATTTGTTGCGGCATCACGGATAACCACTTTGACATTGGCAGCGAAGTAGGCACGTGGTTTGTCGTTCACGGTGAACTCAAGCGTCAGCGGCCAGTGCGTACTGACATTTTGCATCGCAGTGGACTCGTTGAAGCCGATACCGCCGCTGAGGTATTCGACCTTGCCACTTTTGTGAACTGGCGGCAGCTCCGTGGTAGCTGTCGCAAACATACTGCCCATCATTAACGCGCCAACAATGGCGATCGTAGCGGCCTTGTGGATCAGGGGTTTCATTTCAATTTTCCTAAAGACGTCTTGAGGCGGCGGATCAATGCAATGCAATGCAATAACGTGCCCTGTCCCGGACACCGTCTTTTCGTAAGGGCAGTGAATCAGCCTACGCGCACCGGCACAAAGATCTTGTTTCCATCACGTTGGATTAGCAGCGCCACGGATTTTTCAGACCTGGCCACTATCGCGCGCACTTGGTCAATGCTCTCGATCGGAGTGCCGTTGACAGCCAGCAGCACATCGCCTGGTTGCACACCGGCGAGGGCCGCCGGGCCAGTGGCATCCTCGACCACGAGGCCGTTGGTGACCCCGGCTTCACGCTTTTCCTGTGGCTGAAGCAGACGCAATGCCAGCCCGAGCTTGCCTTTGCTGGCCCCGTCGTCGGCCCTGGCCGTTTTCTCAGCCTTCTCGCTGGCGTCGCCGAGCCTGGCTGTGAGCTCTTCGCGCTTACCCTGACGCCAGATTTCGAGGGTGACCTTGTCTCCCGGCGATGCAGCGCCAATCAGAGCGGGGAGGTCACCGGAGGCAACGATGGGCTGACCATTGACTTTGCGGATCACGTCGCCGCTTTTGAGGCCAGCCTTGTCTGCGGGGCTATCCGTGTCAACTGCGGACACCAGCGCACCTTCGGGCTTGTCGAGCTTGAACGAGTCCGCGAAAGTCTGGTTGACCTCCTGTATCGCGACGCCCAAACGCGCATGGCTGGCCTTGCCGGTGGCAATGATCTGTTCCTTGACCTTGGTCGCCAGTTCGATTGGAATCGCGAAAGACAGGCCCTGATAGCCGCCGGTATGACTGTAAATTTGTGAATTGATCCCAACCACCTCACCGCGAGTGTTAAACAAAGGACCACCGGAGTTCCCCGGGTTTACGGCCACGTCAGTCTGGATGAAAGGTACAAAACTATCATCCGGCAGCGAGCGCCCCTTGGCGCTCACGACACCCGCTGTCACGCTATTCTCGAAGCCGAATGGCGAACCGATGGCGAGCACCCATTCACCAACCTTCAGGTCTCGCGTGTTGCCCAGTGGCACGGTCGGCAGGTCCTTTGCGTCGATCTTGAGTACCGCCACGTCGGTCTTTGGGTCTGAACCCAACACTTTTGCTCGGAACTCGCGGCGATCGGTTAGTTTGACAGTCACGTCCTTTGCGTCGCGAACGACGTGAGCGTTGGTCAGAATCACGCCATCTGCGCTGATGATGAATCCAGAGCCCTGGGCGTGTTGCGGTATATCGCGTTGTCCCAAGGGTCCACCGTTTGGACCCTGGAAGCGCTTGTAGAACTCAAAGAACGGATCGTTCGGCTGCAGACCTGGCATACCACGGTGTTGCGTTGCCGGGCCATCGGTCGCGTCGGCACTTGCCGTCCTGGTCATGCCACTCACGCTGATGTTCACCACCGCCGCACCGTTTCGCGCCGTGATTTGCGAAAAATCGGGCAGCGCAATTGCCGGCGCAGGTGTTGTCGAGGCGGGTGCAATGGACGTGGCAGCCTGGGCGCGCGTCAAGCTCAAGGCACTAACACCGGCACCACCTATGACGCCAGCTGAAACCAGTGCCAGTACGATCTGCCGAAAAGTAAATAGATGCGTATTCATGAGAGGTCCTTTCAAGAAGTTGAGGAAAACCACAACTTAATTATCAGAACCTCAACTTAGGTGGGACTTAAACACTTTCATCTTTACTCGCATGACTCAAGCCCTTCACAGATGAGCCATTCTCGGTAATTCGTGTAACCGTTGTGAAGATGACCGTGGCTTGAAGTCCTCCCAAACTTGCGGAGCTATCAATAGATAAGGTCGCGCGGTGCAAATCTGCGATCGTCTTGACGATTGCCAAACCCAGGCCGCTACCGCTTCCTTGTGCGCCGGGCACCCGATAAAAACGGTCAAGTACCCGCTCACGGTCTTCTGGTGGGATACCTGGTCCGCTATCGTCAATTGTCAGAATGGTCAGGCCGCGATTGCAGTGGATTGCTAGGTTTACTGTTCCGCCCAAAGGGGTGTACTTGATCGCGTTGTCTAGCAGATTGCGCATCAGGACGCGCAGGGCTTCCTCGTGTCCCATCACCAGACTCTCATCCGCGTGGACCAGGCCAAGGTCAATTTGCCGCGTTGTTGCGGCGACAGCCACATCAGCCAGCGCGAGCCGCGCCAACGTCGCTAAGTCAACAGGAGAATTTTTAGCGTCGATTGCTGAATTCGCCTGCTGCCGCGCCAATACCAGCAGTTGCTCAACCAACCTTGTGGCACGATCGATGCCGGCAGTGAGCCTATTGACTGCCACTTCACGCGCAGCATCATCGTTGGCACGGCGCAAGCCTTGAATTTGCAACTTTAGCGCCGCAAGCGGCGAACGCAGCTCGTGGGCCGCGTCCGCAACAAAGTTGTTCTGCGCATCGAATGCCTGGCGCACCCGGAGGAACAAGAGATTCAATTCATGAACCAGAGGGCTAATCTCATCAGGCAAACCATCCTCGCTGACTTCACTCAATTCATTTGCCTGGCGTGCAGCGACTTGTTGCCGCACACGCGAGACCGGAGCCAGAGACGTACTGACCACCCACCAGACCAACAACATCAATAGCGGCACCATCACCACGATAGGACTGACTGTGCGCAATGCCAAGGTGCCTGCCATTTGGCGTCGAGCCGCGAGATCCTGTGCCACTTGAATAACTTGAGAGCCCGCCACGACTGAAAACAACCGGTAGGTGGTGCCTCTGGCTTGAACCGTAGAGAAACCAAGCACCGCGCGCTGAGGCAACTCAGCCCGCGCAGTGGACTGAAATACGCGCAACCCGTCGGAGGTCCATACCTGGATTACGAAGTCAAAGTTTTCTTCCTCGTTGGTAGTAAACCGCTCACCAAGATCGCCGCCTATCGGTAAGCCGGGTCGCAGCGACATTGCCATTTGCTTCATTTGATAGTCAAAGATCTCATCCGCCTCCGTCAATGCGGTGCGATAGGCGATGATGGCTTGCGCCCCGGCCGTAAGAATGATTGCGGCAAGGAGGAACCAAAAAAGTCTCGCGCGCAGTGAGTGGGAGAGTGGCGAGCTCAAGCCGTACCTCTGGGAATCATGTAACCGACACCCCGCACGTTCTGGATGAGACCCGTGCCGAGTTTTTTTCGCAGTCCATGGATGTACACCTCAACGGCATTGCTGTTGACCACGTCTTTCCAACTGTAAAGCTTCTCTTCGAGTTGCTTTCGGGAAAGGACCACGCCCGGCCGAGCAAGCAACAGCTGCAAGACAGACCATTCACGAGAGGAAAGCACCACTGGCTGCCCGTCAACAGTGACCTTCCGGGTCACAGGGTCGATGGTGATGCCGAGGTGTTCGTACGCAGGTTCTGCGCGTCCGGCAGCGCGGCGTATCAGCGCACGTATGCGAGCCAGAAGTTCATCTAACTCATAGGGTTTGACAATGTAGTCATCAGCTCCCATGTCCAAGCCTTCGACACGCTGCTTTACCGCGTCCCGTGCAGTGGCGATGAGTACCGGTGTACGGTCTTTGCGCGAGCGCAGTTTTCGCAAGACGGCGAGCCCATCACGTCGTGGCAGGCCAAGGTCCAGTAGGACCAGGTCATAGGTCTGAGCGTCTAACGCCGTGTCGGCCATTTCGCCGTCTTTGACCCAGTCGACTGCGTAGCCCTCTGCCCGGAGCAAATCCAGAACGGATTCTCCGATCATCAAGTCATCTTCTACAAGCAGTAAGCGCATGGATAGATTCTCTTTCAACGGTGAATGCCAGCGGTCAAGGTTTTCCCATCACTTTTTTCGCGAAAAAGCAGGATTGCCTCTTGACTTTTAAGATACGTCTTGGTCCCTGCTATTTGGTACTCTCCGCATCCAATATCTTGAGAACTTTGTCTGTTATGTCGTGCTTTGGATTGACATAGACAGCATCTTGTAGCACCAGATCATATTTTTCCGCTTCGGCTACCTGTTTGATAACCTTATTGGCGCTCATAATCACTTGCTGTAACGCCTCGTTTTTTCGGACGTTCAGATCTTCTTGAAAAACACGGCGCTTGCGTTGAAATTCGCGATCCTGATCCGCCAGCTGCTTCTGTCGGGCGACGCGCTGAGCCTGGGATAAGGTCGGCGCTTCGACTTGAAACTTGTCGGTCGCCGATTTCAACAGATTACCCTGATCAATGATGTCCTTGTCGCGCTTGGAAAATTCGCGGTCGAGCGCCGCCTGGGCAGTCTTGGCGGCATTCGCCTCTTTGAAAATTCGGTCTGTTTTGACAAACCCGAGACGAAACTCCTGCGCCTGTACACAAACAAGCAGGCCACTGAAGAATATTCCAGTGCAGCATTGACGAAAAAAACTGTTCATATGAAAGTAGTTCCAATCTGCGTCAAAGTGACGTCGTCTGGGTGGTAGAAAAAAGTCATTCCGTACGTGACATGATCGTCACCATCTATCGGTGGGCGTGACGAAATCGAGGATGCCCCGCCGGCATTGAAGATCGCAAAATCATCGGACTGGTTAGAAAATGACGAATGTTCAAGGCATCGAACAGCGTGGAGGAGCTGGCTTTGGCGTTCAGCAAGACCAGGGTCGCGCTTTTGCCCGCCTGATGAATTCGCATGATCAAGCAGTGACCTGCTTCATTGGTGAATCCGGTTTTGGACAAGAGAATGCCCCACCCTTTTTTGCCAACCAGATGATTGGTATTGTGAAACGTGACACCTCGGCCGTTCATATTGATCAGGTCAGAACTGTCAGTGGTGATGTTGGCGATCTCAGGATAGTGCGATGCGGCCATTGCCATCTTGGCCAAATCAGCGGCTGTTGACGTATTGTCCGGGGACAAACCCGTCGGCTCCTTTATCACAGTATGGGTCATACCCAGTGCCTTGAGTTTTACGTTAACAGCAATGATAAAGGCGACATTGCCTCCCGCATAGGTGCGAGCCAGTGATGCAGCCGCGCGATTGTCAGATGACATCAAAGCGAGCTGAAATGCTTTTCTGCGGGGTAGCGTTGTTCCCACTGGAACATGCGACTTGCTGTGTTTGAGCGTGTCAATGTCTGCAGCGCTGATCGATATTATTTCGTTCATGTCCGGCTTGCTATCCAAGACGACCATTGCAGTCATGAGCTTGGTCAGAGACGCAATCGGCACAGTCGCATCAGCGCCTTTTTCGAGCAAGACTTTTCCATCTTCATCGCGGATAACTATCACGTGCCGGGAATTGAGCTGAAGGGAATACCCACTTGTCGCGTAAAAAATTGCACATAGAAGGAAAACCTGCCTCAGTATTTTTATTGACATCGGTCTGGATGAACGCTGCCGTATTGGGTTCGAATCGTGTTGATCATTGAAGAGACGCCATTAATTTGATTTGTTTGGTTGGATCAAAACGTGGCGAGACTCAAAACGCCGATTGATCGTTCAGTTTGATCCACGTTGAAACAAGTTTCTGCAATGGTGACCACGCAGACTTAAGCGAGACTTAAAGGAGCCTCCAACCACGGCGCAGAGTGACGGTATTGGTATGTCCCGTGTCGCATCTTAAGTTTCGCCTAAGTTTAGGGCGCAAGAATACTTCAAGTTGGCACCCACGCGCCTGCACTCAAATCACAGAAAGCACTTGCATGAAAAGCATTTCTACAGTCTTGATCATCCTTGCCATTTCAAGCGCGGCAATGGCGGGGACGGCCTGCAACGCACCAAAAGACAAATGGATGACGGAATCCGACTTCAAGAAAGACCTCACCGCGAAGGGCTATCAGATCAAAACCTTCAAAGTCAGCCATGGTTGCTACGAAATTTATGGCCTGAACCATGTTGGAAAAAGAGTAGAGATCTATTTCGATCCGGTGACTGGCGAACCGGTGGAATCGAAGTAATTGCCATTGCAAAAGAATGGTCCGTTGCACAAGCGTTGTGCCAAGGCAGGGGGCCTTCGTTAGAACTTTGGATCCCAATTGCCTCGTGTCAGATTGTCCCGAGTGCTTGATACCAAATCGATTGTGTTTGTCTATTTCTTTAGGAGAATTGGAATGAGTGTTAAAAAGCGCCTTGCTCTCGGTGCCGTGATGGGCGCGACCATTTTGTTGGCTGCGTGTAGCAGCACGCCAGTCGCCCCTCCCATGGCTGCAAAAGTAGCGACCCCCGCCACAACGTTACCTGCAGCTGCGAACAAGCCCACAGTGCCCGTCGCTGTAGCCGCCACGCCGCTTTCACCTTACCTAGATCCTCTTAATCCGCTCTACAAAGAGCGAAGTGTTTACTTCGATTTTGACCAAGCGGCTGTCAAACCAAACGCTGCGCCTTTGATGGAACTTCACGGCAGGTTCCTGGCAACCCATCCCGCGGTTTCGATCAAGATTCAGGGAAATACGGATGAACTGGGAGGCACGGAATACAACCTCGCGCTCGGTCAGAAGCGGGCGGAAGCCGTTCTCAAGACCCTCAAGATTTATGGCGTGAAGGATTCGCAAATGGAAGCGGTCAGTTTCGGAGAAGAGAAGCCCAAAGCCATGGGGCATGAGGAAACAGCGTATGCGCAAAACAGGCGTGCTGATTTGGCCTATCCCGTCAAATAGACCTTGGAAGGAATACCGTCTAGCTCAAACGATTGCGAGTGAGGTTTCCAGGTAGCCCAGCGCTGTATAAAAGTTCAACGTTGGCTTGCGTCATCCCAATGAAGATTGGATTGGCCATGGCTTGCCTTGACCATGCCGGAATTTGAAACGCCGAATTGCATTGTTAAGTTGAATTACGTTCTAAAAAATCAATCAAACCTATTTTTATCACCTCATCTTCAGGAGTATTTGCATGTACAAGTCACCCCTTCTCACGGTCAGCGCATCCGTTATCTTGGCGTTCGCAACCTTCGCCCCAGCGCACGCCGAGGTCGATGCCGATGCGGCGATGGCACTGGCAAAAAAGAACGATTGTTTTAAGTGCCACTCTGTTGAGAAAACCAAAAAAGGCCCGGCCTATAAAAAGATAGCGGCCAAATATAAGGGTAAGGCCGATGCCGAGGAAAAGTTGCTCAAGCAAATCACCACCGGTCCTAAAGTCAAATTTGAGGACGGCACAGAAGAAGAGCACAAAATCATTGACACCAAAGACCCGAAAGAACAGAAAAATTTGATCAAATGGATTTTGTCTTTGTAGCGGTTACTGCGAGCCTGTCTATTTGCTCAACCTGCTGGGGGAGTGTCCGAATTTCAGTGTGTGAGGCGATTGGGATGTTAGCTGAGGTTTGACGGTGTTCAGATTTTGGTATTTTCAAATAGGCTCCTGCTAGGCCGCCGGAGGCGTCCCCGGTTGTGCATGTGCCCATGCACTAACCCACGCCACGCCACAGACGTTGCTCCAGATGACAGCCAAGGGACTTTTGCAGGCTATGCGGCCTGGGTAAAACGCTCCTCGTACAGAATGGCAAACTGATTCATCGCCGCCTGCCAATGGGGCGAGGCCCGAGCCCAGTCGGCGGTGATATTGCGCAGCGTCAACCAGATCAATTTGGTGGCCGCATCATCATTGGGGAAGTGCCCCCTGGTCTTGAGTATCTTGCGCAGCCTGGCGTTCACGCTCTCAATGGCGTTGGTCGTGTAGATCACGCGGCGAACGTCTGGAGGGAAGGCAAAGAAGGAAATTACCTTGTCCCAGACCCTGCGCCACTTACCCACCACGGTGGGGAATTTCTTGCCCCAAGGCCCGCTCTCAAACGCATCCAGTTCGGCCAGTGCCGCCTCGGCAGTGGGAGCGGTGTAGATCGGCTTGATGGCCGCAGCCAAGGGCTTTCGATCCTTCCAACTGGCGCAGCGAAGAAATAACCCTACGACAAGCACAGGAAGAACGGGGTCGGCAATAGGCGCCCCGTTTTTCTTCTGACCCATGCTGGCTGATCGAATCGAAAGGAATTATCGTGCTAATAGACTGCTACGAATGTAAAGCCCAAGTCAGCGACTCTGCGGCCAGTTGTCCCCATTGCGGGGCGATACCCCTGGATCCCGCGCGTTCGCTGCCCGTTGATGTGTCCGACCTGGATATGAAGTTCAGGACAATGTTTTGGTTCCTCATCAAACTCTCGTTCGCCGCAGTCCCTGCCGTCATTGTTATTTATACGGCATGGACCGTTATTGGTGGTGTGCTGTCGCCGCTGTTGCACATGTAGGTTGATGGTCCCCACCGTAAACGGCCATGGAAGTCATCCTGAATCCTACTGTAGATGTCGCGAACCCGAAAGTGGGTTTTTGGACGCAAGGTCTCTGACTGGTTATGGGAATATTCCTATGCTGATTTTCATCGGCGTCCTATATCTAATAAGTAGACCTTCAATGAGAATTGTCCCGTGAAGTCTGTACCTTTAACCTCTAAGGAGCCTCTCGTGAAACATTCCTTCCTCTCAATCAACTTAAACCCTAAGGAGGCCCCTCATGAAGTATCTTGACCTGTCGAACAAGTATCGACCTTCGTCTCGTTGGCTCAAGTTTGCGGCGGCCAGCGTGCTCGCCGCCGCCATCGCAGGTTGCGGTGGTGGTAGCAATGGTACGAACGGTGCGGCTGGTACGAATGGTACCAACGGTACGAATGGTACCAACGGCACGAATGCCGTCGCCACAGTCAATGCTGTGAGCCTGCCTGCCGCTCAGTGGATAGCACTGGCACCCAAGATTGATCCCGCGAGCATCTCTGTCTCCATCAACAGCCCGCCTGTGGTTACATTCAAGGTGACAGACCAAAATGGCAATCCGGTGGTTGGTCTTGACGGTCAAGCCACAAACCCAAGCCCCAAAGCCCCTGGTGCGGTTGTGCCTGCCAACTACAACTTGTCGTTCACGCTGGCCAAATTGGTGCCCGGCGCGAACGGCGAGCCCAGCAAGTGGGTCAGCTACATAGTGACCAAACCGGTCGCTGCGGGAACCACCGGAGCAGTTGTCAACGGAGGAGTAAGCTGGCTTGGCACCTACCCATCGGCCGACAATCAAGGCACCTTGGTTGGTAATGGCGACGGTACCTACCAGTACACTTTCTATCGGGATATCAAGCAGTCAGCAGCGATTGTTGCCGGTCTGACCGACTCGGGCAACAACCTGAAGGCTGATTTGGGCGACACGACTTACGATGCTACCCTGACACACCGTCTGGGTATCATGATCACCGGTAGCCAACCCGGCACCGGAACCGCAACCCCAACGGGTGTTGCTGCGTCCACGGCTGCTGTTCCTTTGGCTAACACTTTCAACATGGGCTTCGACTTTGTTCCCGCTGGTGGTGCCGTCACGGCCACGCGCGACATCGTTGTGAAAAGTTCGTGCGCCTCGTGCCACGACAATAAGGGTATCGGTCATGCCAGCACCAATGCTGCCGTCCCCGGCGTCAGCATTGGTCGGAATGATCCAAGACTCTGCGTCACTTGCCACACCGACCAGACCAAATACGGTTTTGCCGAAGCGCCTACGACCGCGACTGGCTACGATGACACCAGTGCGATCGGCTACAAGCGGGTCAACGGCAAGTCGGCGTTTGACTATCCACGCATGATTCACCAGACGCACATGGGTGACGAACTGACAAAGACCGGCTACAACCTGAATGCACATGCCAAGAAAGCAAATGGCAGTATTGGGTGCGATTCCACCAGTTCGAACAAGGGCCAGTGCTACAACCTCACGGGTCTGCCACAAAGCCCGGCGAACTGCACGACCTGTCACGATGGCTCAGCCACAAAATCTGACGGCAGTGTCAATGCCAACAAGACAGCCAATGGCGACAATTTTAAGAATGTCCCCAGTATCCTGGCTTGCGGCTCTTGCCATGACGGCATCGACTTTGCGACCGGTTTGGGCAAAACCACTGGACCCACAATCATCACGGGTACCGTGGCTAACGGCCACCTTGGTGGCGCTAAGGCCGACAACTCGCTTTGTATCACGTGCCATGATGCAACGACCATTCCCGTCTATCACCGTTTGACTGTTGCCTCCAAAAACAATCCAGTTGTCAAGGCGGGTGTGTCCACGTTTGAGTACAAGATCAGCGGTGTGACCGTCAATGTCAGCAAGCAGGCTGTGGTCAAGTTCCAAGTGCTGAAGAATGGTACAGCCGTTGCATTCAATGCCTATGCGGTTGGCGCAGCGCCCATTACCGGCTTTACCGGTGGACCGGCGTTCTTTGTTGCCTATGCGACGGGACAGGACCTAATCGTGGCACCATCTGACTGGAACAGCGGCCATGACACAGTGAGCTTGACCGATCTATGGGCAGGTGTTAACGGGAATAGTTTGAGCGTCCCTGATGCAACCAATACCTACACTGCGACCATTGCAGCCAGCACTGCCAGCACTCGGAATGGTGTAGTCACACCAAGTCATGCCTTGACATTGCCTGCTGACGCAAAGATGGTTACGGGCTTGATGGCCGGTGCTTTCACCGACGCAAATGCCAATGTGCTCCCTGGTATTCCGGCCATGGTGGCCGCCACGGGTAACACACCAGACGGCAAGGCTAACGTGGCACGCCGCGTGATTTTCAAAGAAGCCAAATGCAATTCCTGTCATGACCGGCTCGGCACATCGCCGAACTTCCATGGCGGCAACTACAGCATTGCCATGTGCGCCGCTTGCCATACACCAAATCAGGGCGGCAGCACCGGCTTAGGAGCGTCGTTTAGGGTCTGGGTTCACGGTATCCACGGAGCCTCGAAACGCACGGTGCCGTTCTCATGGCATGCTACGGCCACTAGCAACTATTCAAGCCTCCTTTACCCGGGTGTCTTGAAAGACTGCAAGCAGTGTCATGAAGCCGGTACCTATGACTTCAGTGCCAACCAGTACACCGACGCTTTGGTGGGCAGCATGCTCAATGTCAACGCGGCCAACGGCACAAATGTACTGTCGACCAACATAGCAGCACCACAAGTTGGATCTGTGGGTAGTGGCGTATTGGCGTATGACTTGATCAGTGGTGCCGACTATGGCACTCCTCCGAAGATTAGTTCGGCTACTGGCACGATTACTGCTGGCACGGGTACTGATCTGGTGTCCTCACCAATCACCGCTGCTTGCTCGGCTTGCCACGACAGTGGTAAGGCCATAAGCCACTACGGTGATAACCACGGTTCGTTCTACCAGCCGCGCAGTGTTGCAATGAAGACCACTGAATCGTGCCTGGTCTGCCACGGTCCAGGCAGGATTGCACCGATTGCTGACGTTCACCAATAGCCGGGCTGGAGAAATAGGTGCAAGGCCTGTTTCTCTCCGATGACGGCAGCATCAAGATGTAGTTCATGTCTTGATGCAGATAAATCCAAATTACCCGGGTGCGGCAACGCAGTCGGGTAATTTTTTGAGGCCCGATTTGCCGCTAAACTAACCGAAATTCATTCAGAAGGAACCTCATGAAACTGCGCTTTTTTTCCATTGTGCTGACTACCGCCGCCTTGCTGCTGAGCGCGAACTTATCCCTTGCCGCTGACGCTCCGACGGATACGGCCAAACCGGCGGTCGGCAAGGCCCAGGCCACCAAAAATGACGCTAAAGCTAAAGTGGCTGCCAAAGGCAAAGCCGCGGCCAAGGTCAAACTGGTTGACATCAACAGCGCCAGCAGCGCCGAACTTAAGAAACTCCCCGGCATCACGGACTCAGAAGCCACCAAGATCATTGCAGGCCGTCCGTATGGCAGCAAGGCCTGGCTGGTTAGCCATAAAGTCCTCACGGAAGACATATACGCGGCGATCAGTCAACTGATCGTCGCCAAACAGCCCAACAAGGATGCTGCCAAGAACGCGGCGCTCTACAGACAGAAGAAGTAACAGAAGTAACAGAAGTCGCGTGACCGCAGATGGGTCACAGTGACAACACCAGGGCACGGTTCGCCGTGTTCGGTAATGCATCCCAAAAACCCCCGCAAGCGGCGACGCTTGCGGGGTTTTTCCGTTGTGCGTCCAGCATCCAAACCTTGACATACTTGAACATCAGGCCATCGAATTCAGCGACCTCACGCAAGCAATAGGCGAAGCGCCATGGATCGGATGCTTATGCAGTGGAAGCTTTGTCTCCCGTCAAAATCTCTACCCCGGTGACCTGGGAAAAGTCGCGATCATGCGTCACAAAAGCGGCCGCTCCGATATCCAAGCCCGTTGCCAATTGAATCGCGTCTGGCAGCTTCAGTCGGTACTGTGCACGCAGCTGCGCGGCCAAAGCCGCAATCGGCGTTGAAACCGGAATGACGGAGTACTGCGACAAGACTTTCTCATAGCGCTTGGCCAGTGCAGTTTGCCCCGCTTTGAACGGACCGGTCAAGACTTCAGCCAGCGTGATGGTCGAAAGTGCAATAGTCAAATCACCCGCTGCCGCTGCTTCAAACAAGCCTACAAATTGATCGGCGAATTGCGGGTGGGATTCAAGCACGTAAATGAAGGGGGCGGTATCAACCATCACAGTGGCACCTCGCGAAAGGCCCGCCCATAGGCGAGGAGCTTTGCTTTTCATTTATGCATTACCCCACTCGTCGCGTAACTCAGCAATTGTCTGACCAACGTTAGCACCCCACAAGCCACGACCCGTACCGCGCAGTGCCAATAAACCCGATGCAGCATCAGAGGCGGCGCGTGATTTTTGGAAATCCTGTATGGGCACGATGGCTGCATAAGGTTTGCCATGCCGCGTGATGATGCTGGCAATACCCGCATGGGCATTGGAAATGATGGACGGCAATTGGATACGGGCTTGTTCTAAGCCATAGCTCGCATTGGCAGACATGATGAATCCCTAAAGTGTACGGACAGTACAGTATATGGCAGCTTAGCCGATTGCCGCATTGAGCGCTGGAAATAGGAGGGTGCATCGCAAGCGCTTGAGCATTGTCAAACATCTAATTTCCATGGCGCGTAGTCTTGTTTGATTGAAGCTTATTTCGATGCGAGGAGCATGAAAATGCGTAAAGTGCCAGTGACGGGTGTGAGCAAAAGACCAGTGATCGAGGAGGAAGAAGAATCGCTTGCAGACAGTCGTATGGATCAGATCACGGTGCGACCGGATGGCTACTATTGGCAGGCGCCTGACGGCAAACACGGCTTTGGGCCGTTTGAAAGCCTGGAACTGGCCCTGGCTGACATGGGGGCTGCCGACGAGCAGGCGCCGGAGCCCGGCGAAACACTTCAGGAGGCCGAAGACGAGATCGGCATCTCAGACTGGATCGACCCTGAAACGGGAGGTCCCGCGGAGGGGCAGCCGCCACGGATTGAAGAAGAGTGAGCTGGCTGTGCCATGAAGGTCAAAAATCCTGCTGACTCGACGAAGGCGCCAAATGAGGGCGGCCTGCGCCTTGCCCGCAAAAGGTATTCATTCAGATTGCCGATTGAGCTTGCGTCCAGGCTGGAGGCGCTGTGCGAGATGCATCCCCAGACAACACGCGCTCAGCTCATGGGTGATCTGCTTGGCCTGGGTCTGGCGGAGGCGGAGCGTGCGTGGTCTGGGGCTGCCACTGGATTGGCCGGGTTTCACCCAGACACGCGGCAGCCGGTCTACCTGCTGACCGGACCGTTCGCGGAGTTTCACGGCCTGATCCATAAGCATCATCTGGCCATGGAACGTGAGCTGGCGCAACATGACCCGCAGGTGTCGTATCCGGTTGATGAATTCGTGCTGGGCGACGTTGACTAGCGCCCCCGCAAAAACAGCTTGTCCAGGTCGTTGATCGTGACCTGCCGCCAAGTGGGGCGGCCATGGTTGCACTGATCGGAGCGATCGGTGGCTTCCATCTGGCGCAGCAAGGCATTCATTTCTTCCAGCGTCAGACGGCGGTTGGCGCGCACCGCGCCATGGCAAGCCATGGTGGCCAGCAATTCGTTTTGCGCGCGCTGGATCACGGTGCTGGCCTCGTGTTGGGCCAACTCCGCCAGCACGCCTCTGGCCAGTTCGACCGCATCGCCCTGGGCCAAGGTGGTTGGCACGGCGCGCACCGCCAGGGTTTTCGGTGAAAAAGGGGTGATCTCCAGCCCTAGCGTTTTCAGGGTCTCGTGGTGGGCTTCGGCGGTGGCCACCTCCTGGGGCGTGGCGGCAAAGGTGACGGGAATCAGCAGCGGCTGACTGGACAGGCTGGACCATGCGCTGACCATGCCAGCGGCATCCGCAGAGGCGTCAACAGCGCCATGAACAGGCAGCTGGGCTTTGAGTCGCTCGTAGACAATGCGCTCGTGGGCGGCGTGCATGTCCACAATGATGAGGCCTTGCTCATTTTCCGCGAGGATGTAAATGCCCTGCAGTTGGGCGAGGGCGCGGCCCAGGGGCCAGTTTGCGGCAGGCACTTCGACGGGCTCCGTGCGAACGCTGGGGGGACCCCACAGCAGCCCCAGGTCGCTAACCCGGTGCCCGGCAGTTGCTTCAAAATTGATAGCTGGCTGCGCAGAGTACATGGGGGCTGGAGGCCTATTTTCCTCATAAGTTGGATGGGGTGTGGTATTTGGGGTCAGCGCCGGGCGAATTGTTCCGGCCGTTGGCGCGTAGGCGGTCTGCGCCTGTGTGCCCGTGCCAGCACGTGGCGCGGCCAGCGCATCCTCCACCGCATGGCGTACCGCCTGGTGCACTTCGCGGCTATCACGAAAGCGCACTTCGATCTTGGTCGGGTGCACGTTGACGTCCACACGCGCCGGGTCGATCTCGATGTACAGCGCATAGACCGGCTGGCGGTGGCCATGCAGCACGTCCTCGTAGGCGCTGCGCGCGGCGTGGGTCAGCACCTTGTCGCGCACAAAACGGCCGTTGACATAGCAAAACTGCTGGTCGGCCCGCGAGCGTGCGGCGTCCGGAATGCCGGCGCGGCCCCACACCCGCACCGTGGGGGCGCTTTGCAAGTGGCTGTTGCTGCTGCTGCGGTAGTCCACCCGCACCGAGCGCTCGACAAAGTCGCGGCCCAGCACATCGGCCAGGCGCTGCTCCAGGGCGCCGGGGCCTTCGCAGCGGCGCCATTGCTCCACCAGCTTGCCCTCGTGCCAGATGGCAAAGCCCACATCGGGCCGCGCCAGCGCGTGGCGGCGCACCGCCTCCACGCAGTGGGTCAGCTCGGTGGCGTCGGTTTTGAGAAATTTGCGCCGCGCCGGGGTGCTGAAAAACAGTTCCTTCACCTCCACCGTGGTGCCGGTGCTGCGCGCCACGGGTTTGAGCTCGCCCGTGCGGCCGTCCAGGAGATAAGCACTGGATTGGCCGCTGGCCCTCGACAATAGGGCGCAGTCAGCTATTGAATTGATAGCGGCCAGGGCCTCGCCGCGAAACCCCATGGTGGCCACCGATTCCAGGTCAAGCAGGTTGCTGATCTTGCTGGTGGCGTGGCGTTTGAGGGCAATGGACAGCTCATCAAACAGGATGCCGACGCCATCGTCTTCCACCGCGATCAGCCGCACACCGCCGGCTAGCAGCCGCACCGCAATTTGCGTGGCCCCGGCGTCCAGGGCGTTGTCGAGCAGCTCGCGCACCACCGAGGCCGGGCGTTCAACCACCTCACCGGCGGCAATCTGGCTGATCAGCTCGTCGGGCAGTTCGCGGATGGGGCGGCGGGGAAGGGGCGTTAGGACAGCGTTCACCGGGCTATTCTAAATAGGCAGGGATAATCCAGCCCTATGGAACTTTTGACCTTTCTCCTTGACTTCATCCTGCACGTCGACAAATACCTGGAGGCCTTCGTGCGCAACTACGGTCTGTGGGTTTATGCGCTGCTGTTTCTGGTGATTTTTGTCGAGACCGGTGTCGTGGTGATGCCGTTTCTGCCAGGGGACTCATTGCTGTTCGTGGTCGGCGCCATGTGCGGCGTGGGGCTGATGAGTTACCCCATGTCGGTGGGGCTGCTGCTGGCTGCCGCCGTGCTCGGCAACCAGTCCAACTACGCCCTCGGGCGCCACTTTGGTCCGCGGGTCTTCAAGTGGGAAAACTCCCGCCTGTTCAATAAAGCGGCCTTCAACCGGGCGCATGATTTTTACGAGCGCTATGGCGGCATCACCATCGTGGCCGCGCGCTTCATGCCTTTTGTGCGCACCTTTGCGCCTTTTGTGGCGGGCGTGGCGAAGATGACCCGGACCCGCTTCACTTTTTTTGACGTGATCGGCGGCACGCTGTGGGTGGTCGGCATCATCACCATTGGCTATTTCTTCGGCAACATCTCGTTTGTGAAGGCGAATCTGGACAAAATCATCTGGGTCATGATCCTGATTCCCGGGCTGGTGATTTTGTTTGGCGCCTGGAAGTCGCGGCGCAAACCGGTCCAACTCTGATGACTGCGTGGCGCCTGAGCGCAGCCGCCATGCCCCCCATTGAGAAAGCCTCCTGACGGGGCGCTGATCTAACTGACGGTGCGGTTCCTGGCCAATGGCGGGTTCTTCGAGAAGTAGCTTTCAATGCCGCGCATCAGGGCACTGGCCAGTTGCTCCTGGTAGGCGTCGCTGTTGAGCTTGGCTTCTTCCTCGGGGTTGCTGATGAAGGCGGCTTCCACCAGCACACTGGGAATATCGGGCGCTTTGAGCACTGCAAAGCTGGCTTGCTCGACCTTGCCTTTATGCAGTTTGCCGACCCGGCCGATTTCACCCAGCATGGCGCCGCCCAGCTTCAGGCTGTCGTTGATTTGGGCCGTGGTGCTCATGTCAAACAGGGTGCGCTTGACTTGCGCATCCTTGGCCTTGATGTTCAAACCGCCAACCAGATCGGCCTTGTTTTCCTGCGCCGCCATCCAGCGCGCTGCCGTGCTGGAGGCCCCGCCCTGGCTCAGGGCAAAGACGCTGGCGCCCTGCGGGTGCGGCGTGAAAAACGCATCGGCGTGGATGCTGACGAACAGGTCCGCCTGCACATGCTGCGCCTTTTGCACGCGCACGTGCAGCGGCACAAAAAAATCGGCATCGCGCGTGAGATAGGCGCGCATGGTGTTGCCCTTGATGCTGCTGGCATTGATGCGGTCTCGCAGCCGGTGCGCCAGGCGCAGCACCACGTCTTTCTCGCGGGTGCCGCCGGGGCCGATGGCACCGGGGTCTTCGCCGCCGTGGCCGGGGTCCAGCGCAATAATGATCAGGCGGTCGGTGGCTGCAGGTGTGTCGGCTTTGGCTTTGGGGTCATTCGATCTCTTTAAGCTATTTACGCCGCTAGCCCCCGTGTTTATTACATTAGCAGCTACAGATTGCGTAGCAGACGCGGGCGTGGCCGGTGCCGCCATGGCATCCCCGCCATCGGACCTGGCGCCTGGGTTTTGAGTTTGCTGGGCGATCAGATCGCCCAGAGGGTCGGAGGATGGCCGGGCCGCCGCGCTGTCTTTGAGCCGGTCGGCAATCAGCGCCTCCAGTGGGTCAGTGACTTGGGTCGGATACAGATCGAACACCAGCCGGTGCCGGTAGGCCGCGACCGGGGGTAGTGAGAATACCTGGGGCGTGATGGCCTGCTTCAAGTCCACCACCAGACGCACCACCCCAAGCGCGTATTGCCCGACCCGAATGCCGTCAATGGTGGGGTCGGCGGCGCCCACTTTGGCCACCAGTTCCTTCAAGGCCGGATTGAGCTCGATGCCCTCGATGTCCACCACCAGGCGCGGCGGGCTGGCGACAAAGAACTGCTTGGCCCTGAGTTGGGTGTCCGATTCAATGGTGACGCGCGAGTAGTCCGGTGCCGGCCACACCCGCACGGCCAGGATCGTGGCGCCGCGCGCCAGCTGTTGTGTGCCCAGCACGAGCACCAGTGCGCCGGATTGCAGGAGGCTGCGGCGTTTCATGGTCGCTCCCCTGGAGGGTAGGGCTGCGCGTGAGACATCGCCGGACTGATCGCTTGAAGCAAAGCCATGCCGGTGGCCGTCTGTGCGCTCAGCGTCACCTGCCTGGCGTCATCATCCATCGCTTCCAGGTGAAGGGTCAAATCAGCGCGCGGCAGGAATCCAGCCGCTTTTTCTGGCCATTCGGCCAGCTTCAGGCCGGGGCTGGCAAAGATGTCGCGAAAGCCCGCGTCTTCCCACTCACGTGGGTCGCTGAAGCGGTAAAAGTCGAAGTGCCAGATATTCAGGCCCGGCAATTCGTAGGGTTCCACCACGGCGTAGGTCGGGCTTTTGACCCGGCCCTGGACCCCGAGGGCGCGCAGCAGATGGCGCACCAGTGTGGTCTTGCCCGCACCCAGCTCACCGTGCAATTCGATAAAGGCATGGCGCAGAGTCGGCTGCTCGGCCAGCGCCTCGGCAAACAATTGCGTGGCGGTTTCATCCGGCCAGAGCAAGCTTTTTACAATGGGGGTGTGACCCATCCCATCACTCATTTCAACAGCAGCCAATTGGTGTCCAACATTCAGGCGTGGGCCCGGGAACTGGGATTCTCCCAAATTGGCGTGGCCGGTGTGGATTTGTCTTCATCTGAAGCCGGATTATCGGCCTGGCTGGCCCGTGGTTTTCATGGCGACATGGGTTATATGGCGGCGCATGGTCTCAAACGAGCCCGCCCCGCTGAACTGGTACCCGGCACCGTGAGCGTGATCACCGTGCGCATGGACTATCTGCCCGAAACCACGCCCGACGGTTGGCAGGCCATCGAGTTTGAGCGGCTGGCGCGACCGAGCGAGGGCATCGTGTCAGTCTACGCCCGTGGGCGGGACTATCACAAGGTATTGCGTAAGCGCTTGCAACACTTGAGCGACCGAATCGCGGATCATTTGGGCCCGTTCGGGCACCGCGTGTTCACCGATTCCGCGCCGGTGCTGGAGGCCGAGCTGGCGGCGCGCAGCGGCCAGGGCTGGCGCGGCAAGCACACCTTGCTGCTCAGTCGCGAGGCCGGTTCGATGTTTTTTTTGGGCGAAATTTATGTTGATTTGACGCTGCCCTTGAGCGAGCCGGTGACGGACCACTGCGGCAGCTGCAGTGCCTGCATCGATGTCTGCCCGACCCAAGCTATTCTTGCGCCGCAGCAGCTCGACGCCCGGCGTTGTATCTCCTACCTCACTATCGAGCATGCGGGGTCGATCCCGCTGGAACTGCGCCCCCTGATCGGCAACCGTATCTATGGCTGTGATGACTGCCAGCTGATTTGCCCGTGGAACAAGTTCGCGCAGCGCAGCGCCTTGCCCGATTTTGACGAGCGCCAGGGCTTGGCGGGCAGTCAGCTGGTGACGTTATTTGGCTGGAGTGAAGAAGATTTTTTGCGCTTCACTGAAGGCAGTCCGATCCGGCGCATCGGGCACGAGCGCTGGCTCAGGAATATTGCGGTGGCGATGGGTAATGCGTTGCGCGCGGGGGCTGATCCAGCGCTGGTGCAAGCCCTCACGCTACGCGCTGGCCACCCGAGCGCGCTGGTGCGAGAGCATGTGGCCTGGGCGCTGGATCTTTGAATGTTTTTGAGCTGTGGCCCCCGTAGAATAAGCGCCGATAGCTATCGAATTTATAGCGACCTCAGAACCCCCAACGCAAACGGCAAACTGACCAGGCCCAACAAGGTAGACAGCGTCACCAGCCCCGCCACGTAGGCGCCGTCGTAACCCATGCGCGCCGCCAGCACATAGCAGCTGGACGCCGTTGGCAAGGCGGAAAAAGCCAGCAGAACGGTGGTCTGTACCGGGTCGAGACGAAACAGGTGCGAAAACCCCAGTGCCGCCAGCGGCAGCAAGAAATGGCGGATCGTCAGCACCGCCACGGCCAGCGTCTTCGCTTTGCTGAGCGCACCGAATTGCATGCCAGCCCCGGCTGCCATCAGACCCAGCGCCAGAGAGGCCGCCCCGATGCGGCTGAGCGAGGGCTCGAGCCAGACCGGCAAGCTAAAGCCCAGCAGGTTCGCCGCCAGACCGGATGCCGTGCCAATGATGAGCGGGTTGCGCACCAGCTCGCGCAGGAAGCCGCGTTGCGCATGACGGGCCATCGGCCACACCGCGCCGACGTTGAAGAGCGGCACGCACACGCCTATCAGCACCGCTATCAACAACAAGCCCTGCGGGCCTGCCAGACGGTCGGCCAGTGCCAGACCGATGAACGAATTGAAACGAAAAGCCACCTGGGCGCTGGCCGCGTGCTCCCGTTTCGGGATGTAGCGGCCTAGCCAGGGTAGGTGAGGGAGTGAATAGGCCAGGGTGATGCCGGTGAGGCCCATAGCCCAGCCGGCGCCAATCAGGCTGGAGGCCGAGGCGACGTCGAGCGGGCTTTTCACGATGGAGTGAAACAGCAGGACCGGGAAGAAGAGGAAATACACCAGGGTCTCGACCTGCTCCCACACCGTGCGATTGAGCGCGGTATAGCGGCACACCAGGTAGCCGCACAGAATCAGGGAGAAGTCGGGAAATAGAAGTTGGGCGAAATTCACCCGACGAGAATACCAGCCAAAATGGCCCTGAAAAAAAAGGAGGCCCGGCGGTGACGGCGGCAGCCCTCGGGTTTGCCCCTAGGTGCTAAACACCGTCGGAATGTGCGGTGCGACGGTAAACTGTGCGTTGAATGTTCATTCACTCTCGAACGTGAGAAGTCCAACCATCATGCATCGTCGAACTCTATTCGCTTTAAGTTTGCTCGCCGTCGCCAGCTCCGCCATGGCGCAGGGCTACCCCAACAAGGTCATCAAGCTGCAAGTGCCTTTTGCACCGGGCGGCACCACCGACATCATTGCCCGCACCATCTCGGACGCACTGGGCAAGGCTTTGGGCCAGGTGGTCGTGGTGGAGAATAAGGCCGGTGGCGGCGGCATCATCGGCGCCAACGAGACGGCCAAGGCGGCGCCTGATGGCTACTCGCTGGGCATGGCCACCGTGTCCACCACGGCCGCCAATCCGGCGATCAACCCGCGCACGCCGTACAACCCGCTGACCGATTTCACGCCCATCATCAATATTGCCGCGACACCCAATGTGATTGCGGTGCACCCCGGTTTCCCGGCGAAAGACTACAAAGGCTTTCTTGCCGAACTGAAAAAGAACCCCGGAAAATACTCGTATTCGTCGTCGGGCACCGGCGGCATTGGCCATTTGCAGATGGAGCTGTACAAGAATTTGAGTGGTACGTTTGTGACCCACATCCCGTACCGGGGCGCGGGCCCGGCCCTCAATGACACGGTCGCGGGCCAGGTATCGATGACGTTTGACAATCTGCCGTCTTCCATGCCCTTCATTCAGTCCAACCGTCTGATTCCCATCGTGGTGGCGGCACCGCAGCGGCTGTCCCAGTTACCGAATGTGCCGACCTTCAAGGAAGTCGGGCTGGAGCCGGTGAATCGCATGGCCTACTACGGCATCTACGGCCCCAAGGGCTTGCCCAGAGAGGTGGTGGACAAGATCAACGCCGGTGTTCGCAAAGCGCTGGAAGACCCCGTGGTGAAAAAGCGGATCGAAGAAACCGGCTCCATCATCGTTGCCAACACGCCCGAACAGTTCGCAGCGCAGATCAAGGCCGAGTTTGAAGTCTATAAAAAAGTGGTTGATACGGCCAGACTCAAGCTCGAGTGACGACCGACCGCCGCCTTGATGCGTCGATCGACGCCTTTATCGACGCCTTGTGGCTGGAAGAGGGTTTGTCAAAAAACACGCTCTCCGCTTACCGGCGTGATCTGACGCTTTATGCCGCCTGGCTTCAGGGGCGCGAGCGAATGTTGACAGACACGATTGAGAACGACCTGAACGGCTACTTTGCCGCGCAGCACAGTGCCAGCAAGGCCACCACCGCGAACCGGCGGCTGACGGTGTTCAAGCGCTATTTCCGCTGGGCCTTGCGTGAGCACCTCATTGTCACCGACCCCACGCTCAAACTGCAGGCTGCCAAACAGGCCCTGCGGGTGCCCAAGACCCTGACCGAGCATCAAGTCGAGGCGCTGCTGGCGGCGCCGGATACCGACACTGCCTTGGGCGTGCGCGACCGCACCATGCTGGAGCTGATGTATGCCAGCGGCCTGCGCGTCAGTGAGTTGGTGACGCTCAAGGTCTTCAATGTGAGCCTGTCGGAAAACGTGTTGCGTGTTTTTGGCAAGGGCAACAAGGAACGGCTGGTTCCCTTTGGCGAGGTGGCCAGTGTCTGGATCACTCAATACCTGAGTGGGGCGCGCCCCAGCTTGCTGGCGGGCAAGCAGACCGAAGATTTGTTTGTGACCCATCGGGGCGCCAAGGCCGGCACCGCCATGAGCCGTGTGATGTTCTGGATGATTGTCAAAAAGCATGCGCGCAACGCGGGCATCACGGCCCCTTTGTCACCCCACACCTTGCGCCATGCGTTTGCGACGCATCTGCTGAACCATGGCGCCGATTTGCGCGCGGTGCAGATGTTGCTCGGGCATGCCGATATTTCAACCACGACGATTTACACCCACGTGGCGCTGGAGCGGCTGAAAGTTATGCATGCCCGCCATCATCCACGCGGATAGCGTGTTTGGATTGCGAACGGTTCAGTCCGTGAGCGTCTCGGCCCACGCCAGGGCTTGCAGATGGGCCCAGTTCACCTGTTGACTGGTCAACCGCAGGGCTGTGGCCGTGCGGGCAAACACCTCGTCATTGGCGCTTTCGCAGGCCTTCGTCAATTCAAGAAACGGGGCCAGTACACCGGTGTGATGCAGCAGCGCATCGAGCACGGTTTCAGGCAAGGAAATGGACTCGAGCGCCTTGTCCAAGGGTATGCCCAACATGGTATCGAGCAAAGAAAATACACCGACGACAAAGGCGTTGTCGCATTCTTCGGGGGCTAGCAGTTCAGCCGCCAGCAG
>NZ_DHXT01000157.1:0-2087 GCF_002413825.1 Rhodoferax sp. UBA5149 | reverse complement strand
AGGATCATGATCGCATGGCGAAAAGACGTGATCTTGCAACTCAGCCCAAACCCCGACGAATTGATAAAACGCAGAAGGTTGAACGACAGCGTTGGATCCCTCTTGAGAACCTCTTCAATTTCGGCGGTACTGGCCTGCTTGCGAACCAGGTTGATCAACTGAATGATGCTGGCCTGCGCTGGCCTCAGGCTTTGCCCCGTGAAGATGACTGGTGTTGCAAACCAGTAGCCCTGAAAAAGCTGAATACCAAGGCCTGCCGCCAGTTCGTACTGGGCGGCGGTCTCCACTTTTTCAGCAATGAGCCGGGCCGTCGAGTTTTTTTGCGCCGCGCGGGAGAGCGAACTGAGCAGCTCGGGCGTGAACTTCGAGAGATCAAGTTTGACGAACGAGGCCAAGGGCAGCCAGCTGGCATATGACGGGGTCAATACGGTGTAATCGAAGGCCAGCCTGAAGCCCCGCTTGGCGATCTCCGTCAGGGTTTGCAAGTGGGTCTCAATGTCTTCCTCGGTCGCACCAGACAAGGGCGGTATTTCCAGAACCACCCGGTCAGGTTGAATCAATTCCAGATGCCCGCCGGCCAGGGTTTGATGGGTGCAATTGATGAATATGGTTTTATGGTCAATCAGGGCCTCGCTATCGGCGTGAGACAGGACGTTGAACAGCAAGGCGGCATCGCTGGACGCTGTGTGCGAGGTCGATGTCAGCGAGCGATCAAACAACTCATAACCGAAGACGGCGCGGTCCGAGTCCAGAATGGCCTGACGTGCAATGGCGACGGGGGCATGCGGGAGCGTTTCCGGAGTACGGTCGGTTTCAGCGGTGTTGGACATGAGGCGCCAAGGACGGGGGATGCGCTCATTTTATGGGGCATTCAAATTTCGATGCCGTTCGGGCGAAGGGTTTTGCATTGACTTTGTCAGGATCAATCCTCCCTCTTTACAATTCTAGGCAACTTGAAGGAATGGAATCGATATGGCAATCTACGAACTTGACGGTGCGGCCCCCCAAATTTCAGACTCGGCCTGGGTGGCCGACAGTGCCCAAGTGATGGGTAATGTGGCGCTGGCGGACGACGCCAGCGTCTGGTTTGGTGCGGTGCTTCGGGGCGATACTGAAACCATACGGATCGGGCGTCGCAGCAACATCCAGGATATGAGCGTCTTACACGCGGATGTGGGTATGCCGCTGACGGTCGGGGAGGACGTGACTGTGGGGCATCAAGTCATGCTGCATGGCTGCACGATTGGTGACGGCTCCTTGATTGGCATTGGCGCCGTGGTGCTCAATGGCGCGAAAATTGGCAAGGGCTGCCTGGTGGGTGCCGGCTCTTTGGTGACAGAAGGCAAAGAATTTCCGGATGGGTCCATGATCCTGGGTAGTCCGGCCAAGGTCGTTCGCCAGCTCACCCCCGAGCAAATGGAAGGCCTGCGAATGAGCGCCCAGCACTACGTGGGCAATGCCCGCCGCTTTGGCGCAGGCTTGAAAAAAATTGCCTGATGTCTCGCGTTGACTGTACGCCATGCTTGTTGCTTTGAAAATGAAGGAAAAAGTGCGTGTCTGAACTTCACAAGTTTCTATTTGATGGTTTGCCGGTGCGCGGCATGGTGGTGCGCCTGACCGATGCGTGGACTGAAATCCTGCGTCGGCGTGCCTCCAGCAAGACGGCCGGCGCTTACCCGCTGCCGGTACAGAATATGCTGGGAGAGATGGTGGCTGCAGCCACCTTGATGCAGTCAAACATCAAGTTCAACGGTTCGCTGATACTGCAAATATTTGGCGACGGCCCGGTCAAGCTGGCCGTGGCTGAGGTTCAGTCTGATTTCGGTTTACGTGCAACGGCAAGCGTCACCGGTGATATCGCGGCAGAGGCCAGCCTGAGCATGCTGGTCAATGTGAACAACCACGGGAAATGTGCCATCACACTGGACCCCAAGACCCGGTTCCCGGGGCAGCAGCCTTATCAGGGTGTTGTGCCCTTGTTCGGGGATGCGCGTGAGAAGCTGGAAAGCTTGAGTCAAGTGCTTGAACACTACATGCTTCAAAGCGAGCAGCTTGACACCACGCTGGTGCTGGCGGCGGACGATAAG
>NZ_DHXT01000099.1 GCF_002413825.1 Rhodoferax sp. UBA5149 | reverse complement strand
CGCGGCCACTCGGCGGCGCCGGGGATGATGTCGGCCAGCTCGGCAAACATCTGGCAGCCGTTGCACACGCCCAGGCCAAAAGTGTCGCTGCGACCAAAGAAGGTCTTGAACTGGTCCGCCAGACCTGGGTTGAAGGTGATGGAGCGCGCCCAGCCAATGCCGGCACCGAGCGTGTCGCCGTAGCTGAAGCCACCGCACGCGACCACGCCCTTGAAGTCGGCCAGATTGGCGCGGCCACTCTGCAGGTCGGTCATGTGCACGTCAAACGCTTCAAAGCCGGCTTCGGTAAAGGCATAAGCCATCTCGACGTGCGAGTTGACGCCCTGCTCGCGCAGCACCGCCACTTTGGGACGCGACAGTATCAACGCCGGTCCTGCTACCGATTTAGTAGCGGCTTGCGTAGGTTCCACGGGGGCTAGAGGCTGATTTTTTACAAGACTAATGTGCATGCCGGGGTCCAGCGGATCACCGGCGGCGGCGTGCTCGGCATCGGCGCAGGCCGGGTTGTCGCGCTGCTGGCAAATCTTCCAGCTGGTGGCGTCCCAGACCTGGTGCAGGTCAGAGAGCTTGGCCGTGAACACGGCTTTGGCGTCGCGCCAGATCTGGACTTCGCCGACACCGACCTGGATCGTCGAATCCGCCGGGCGGGTTTTGCCGATGACGTGGCTGTATTTGCTCAAGCCATGCTCGCGCAGGGTTTGCATGACCTCGCTGCGCTGCGCCGTGCGCACCTGCAGCACGACGCCGAGCTCTTCCGTGAACAGGGCCTTGAGCGTGAGCTCGTCGCGCCGGGCGCTGACCTGGCCGGCCCAGTTTTTGCTGTCGCCCGCGTCCATGCGACTATCAGCAATGCCATCGCCCTCGGTGACCAGCAGATCGACGTTGAGCGAAACACCGACGTGGCCGGCAAACGCCATCTCGCAGACCGAGGCGAACAGGCCGCCGTCGCTGCGGTCGTGGT
Organism: Rhodoferax sp. UBA5149; assembly: GCF_002413825.1. Taxonomy (GTDB): domain Bacteria; phylum Pseudomonadota; class Gammaproteobacteria; order Burkholderiales; family Burkholderiaceae_C; genus Rhodoferax. Next base: position 15,681 of record NZ_DHXT01000099.1, on the reverse strand, counting down.
AGGCCAGAATCTGGCCCTGCGCGCGCAAGGCGTTGACCGCGCTGACCAAGTTCACCAGGTCTTGCGGCTGGTCCAGATCCGGCACCTCATCGCCCAACTGGCCCAGCGTCTGCGCCAACATGCTGCCGCCCATGCGGTTCTGGCCCCGGCCCAGGTCGATCAACAGCAGCGTGCTGTCTTCGGTGGCGTTCAACTGCGGCGTCAGGGTGCCGCGCACATCGGCCAGGGTGGCGAAGGCGGTGACGATCAGGGACACGGGGGAGGTGACCTTTTTGGCGCCCTCCTCGTCCTGCCATTGCGTGCGCATGGACAGCGAATCCTTGCCCACCGGGATCGAAATCCCCAAGGCCGGGCACAGCTCCAGGCCCACTGCTTTCACGGTGGCGTACAGCGCGGCGTCCTCGCCCGGCTCGCCGCAAGCCGCCATCCAGTTGGCCGACAGCTTGACGCGCGACAGCTCAAACGGTGCAGCCAGCAAATTGGTGATGGCCTCGGCCACGGCCATGCGGCCACTTGCTGGCGCGTTGACGGTGGCCAGCGGCGTGCGTTCGCCCATGCTCATGGCTTCACCGGCAAAGCCCTTGTAATCGGCCAGGGTCACGGCGCAGTCGGCCACCGGCACTTGCCACGGGCCGACCATCTGGTCGCGGTGGCTGAAGCCACCCACGGTGCGGTCGCCAATGGTGATGAGAAAGCGCTTGGACGCCACGGTCGGGCTGGCCAGCACGTCGATGCAGGCCTTTTGCAGGACCACGCCAGTCAAATCAATCGGGGCAAACGTGCGCTCTACCGTCTTCACGTCACGGTGCATCTTGGGCGGCTTGCCCAGCAGCACGTTCATGGGCATGTTGACTGGAGACTCTTTGTCCGCATCGACCAGTTCCAGTTGACGATCTTCAGTCGCCACACCGACCACCGCAAACGGGCAGCGCTCCCGTTCGCACAGCGCTTTGAACAGTTCCAGCGATTCCGGCGCGATGGCCAGCACGTAACGCTCCTGGCTTTCATTGCACCAGATCTCCTTGGGTGCCATGCCGGACTCTTCCAGCGGCACGGCGCGCAAGTCGAAGCGGGCACCGCGCCCGGCGTCGTTCGTGAGTTCGGGGAAGGCGTTGCTCAAGCCGCCCGCTCCGACGTCGTGAATCGCGAGGATCGGATTGCCTTTGCCGTCGGGGCCGCCCGAGTCGCCCAGTATCCAGCACTGGTTGATGACTTCCTGCGCGCGGCGCTCAATCTCGGGGTTGCCGCGCTGCACCGAATCAAAGTCGAGTTCCGCCGCGTTGGCGCCGGTGGCCATCGAACTGGCCGCGCTGCCGCCCATGCCGATGCGCATGCCAGGGCCGCCGAGCTGAATCAGCAAACTGCCAGCGGGGAATTCAACTTTGTGGGTCTGCGTGGCGTCGATCACGCCCAAGCCACCGGCAATCATGATGGGCTTGTGGTAGCCGCGCTGCTCCTCTTTTGCCGATGACACACCCGCGGCGTCCGCCACCGAGTAACTCAAACCCTGCTCGTATTCGCGGAAGTAACCCAATAAATTGGGGCGGCCAAATTCGTTGTTAAATGCCGCGCCACCCAGGGGGCCCTCAAGCATGATCTGCAGGGGGCTGGCGATGTGGGCAGGTTTACCATAAGCCGTAAGCCCTTCGACAAGCTCAGGGCGAACGGAGGAATAATTATTGGGGGTCAGATTCCAATTAATTTTGGACACCGTGAAGCCGGTCAAGCCCGCTTTCGGCTTGGAGCCACGCCCGGTGGCACCTTCGTCGCGGATCTCGCCGCCCGCGCCGGTGGCGGCGCCGGGGAATGGCGAAATCGCGGTCGGGTGGTTGTGGGTTTCCACCTTCATCAGGATGTGGTTGGTAGCGCTCTGCTTTTCATAGCTGCCTGCGCTTATTCCACGGGGGCTAGAGGCTGATTTTGCTACAAAGCGTTCGACCTGGGCGCCCGCCATCACCGAGGCGTTGTCCGAGTACGCCACCAGCATGTGTTGCGGATTCGTCTGGTGGGTGTGGCGGATCATGCCGAACATGCTCTGCGCTTGCGGCACGCCGTCGATGGTGAACTGGGCGTTGAAAATCTTGTGGCGGCAGTGCTCGCTATTGGCCTGCGCAAACATCATCAGCTCGACATCGGTGGGGTTGCGCTGCAAGTGTGTGAAGGCCTGCACCAGGTAGTCGATTTCATCGGCGGCGAGTGCCAGACCGAACTGGGTGTTGGCCGTATCGAGTGCCGCTTTGCCACCTTTCAAAACGTCCACATGGGCCATCGGCGCCGGGTGCAGCTCGGTGAACAGGCCGAGCGCCACAGCACGGTCAAACATCACGCTCTCGGTCATGCGGTCATGCAGCAGGACTCCGATCTGCGCCAGTTGCGCCTCGGACAGGCTGGCTTTGCCCAACAAACCACTCTTGAGGCTGACGCGGTACTCCAGCACCCGCTCCACCCGGCGCACCGCCAGACCGCAGTTGTGGGCAATGTCGGTCGCCTTGGAGGCCCAGGGCGACACCGTGCCAAAACGCGGCGTCACCACAATCAGGGCGCCGTCCGTCGGGCCAGCATAGGGATCACCATAGGTCAGCAAAGCCGCCAACTGGTCTTTCAGGGCTTGCGGCGGCGCTACGTCAGACGTCACCAGGTGCACAAAGCGCGCGGCGACCCCGTTGATCTTGTCGTGAACGGCTTGCAGGCTCGGCAAAAGCTGCTGAATACGAAAACTGCTGAGAGCGCTGCCGCCCTCGAATTGGGTAATGTGCAGGGTCACTTTGAGGGCCTGGATTGGGGGCTGACTGGGTTGAAAATTGACTCAAGGTGCAGGCGCTGACTGGGCCTGACCGTGAAAACCCCAGATTTTAACTGCCCGCCTCAGCGCACCGTAACCAACAATCGCCCTCAATGGGATAATTGCGGCATGACTATCACTTACAAAGACGCCGAAGGCATTGCGGGCATGCGCGTGGCGGGCCGCCTGGCCGCTGAACTACTGGATTACCTCACCCCCTTTGTCAAACCCGGCATCACGACCAACGAGCTGGACAAACTGGCCGACGACTACACCACCCAAGTGCAGCACGCCATCTCGGCCCCGCTGAACTACGCGCCTTCGGGCCACAACCCCTACCCCAAGTCGATCTGCACCTCCGTCAACCATCAAGTCTGCCACGGCATTCCGAATGACAAGCCGCTGAAAAAAGGCGATATCGTCAACATCGACGTAACGGTTATCAAGGACGGCTGGCATGGGGACTCCAGCCGCATGTTTATTGTGGGCGAGGGCTCCGTGGCGGCCAAACGGCTGTGTGCGCTGACCTATGAGGCGATGTGGCACGGCATTGTCAAGGTCAAGGCTGGCGCTTACCTGGGCGACATCGGCCACGCCATCCAGACCTTTGCCGAGGGGCACGGTCTGAGCGTGGTGCGGGAATTTTGTGGCCACGGCATTGGTCGCAACTTCCACGAAGAACCACAGGTCTTGCACTACGGCAAGCCCGGCACGCTGGACCAGCTCAAGGCCGGCATGACGATCACGATTGAGCCCATGCTCAACATCGGACGCAAGGAAATCAAGGAGCTGGGCGACGGCTGGGCCATCGTCACCAAAGACCGCTCGCTCTCGGCGCAATGGGAACACATGGTGCTGGTGACCGAAACCGGGTACGAGGTGTTGACCCTGTCCGCCGGCAGCCCGCCGATACCGGCCTTTGTGCCGGTGGCGGCAGCGGCGTCCGCCCCCTCCCCGACAACCGTCTAAGTTAGCGCTGACGCTATTGATTGCCTAGCCGTCCATGACCGATGTCCAAGCACTGCGCATTCGCTACCGCGCCCAAAAATCTGCGTTGCTGAAGTCGCTGACCGCCAGCGGCGCCTCCACCCGGGGTGTTCAGGCCACCTTGGGCAAGCTATCGGCACTGGCCGACGCCACGCTGAAAACGCTGTGGCGACAGGCGGGTTTTGCGAGCCCCTTTGCCTTGCTGGCCGTCGGCGGCTTTGGTCGCGGTGAGTTGTTTCCGTATTCCGATGTGGACGTGCTGGTGCTTTTGCCAGACGACCAATCGCCGGACCAGGATGCGCAGCTCAAGGCCCAAATTGAAGGCTTCATTGGCAGCTGCTGGGACGCCGGACTGGAGATTGGCTCCAGCGTACGCACAGTGTCCGAGTGCCTGAACGAGGCCGCGAATGACGTCACCATCCAGACCTCGTTGATTGAATCGCGGCTGATCACGGGCAACGCCGAGCTGTTCGCGGGATTTGAAAAACAGTTTTTTGCCGCGCTCGACCCGCAAGCCTTTTTTGTCGCCAAGACGCTGGAGCTGCACCAGCGCCACAGCAAGTTTGAGGACACGCCTTATTCGCTGGAGCCCAATTGCAAGGAATCTCCCGGTGGGCTGCGCGATTTACAGATCATCCTGTGGGTGGCCAAAGCGGCCGGTTATGGGGACAACTGGGACGCGCTGGCCCAAAACGGTCTGGCCACTGCGTTTGAAGTCAAGCAGCTCAAACACAATGAAGCGGTGCTGCGACTGATTCGCGTGCGCTTGCATTTGATCGCGCAGCGCCGCGAAGACCGGCTGGTGTTTGACCTGCAAAGCGCCGTGGCCCAGTCATTTGGCTTTCAGGCGCCCTCGTCCAGCACCGACAGACGCGCTTTTGTGCGCCCCAGCGAAGCCCTGATGCGCCGCTATTACTGGGCAGCCAAGGCGGTGACCCAGCTGAATCAGATTTTGCTGCTCAACATCGAGGAACGCCTCAATCCGTCGACGCACGAGCCGCGCCCGATCAATGCGCGCTTTTTTGACAAAGCCGGCATGGTGGAGGTCGCCAGCGACGACCTGTACCAGCGCGAGCCGCATGCCATTCTGGAAACCTTCCTGATCTACCAGACCACGGTAGGCCTCAAGGGCTTGTCGGCGCGCACCCTGCGTGCCTTGTACAACGCACGCGATCTGATGGGCGGCGCGTTCCGCAATGACCCGGTGAACCGCGCCACCTTCAAGCAGATCCTGATGCAGCACGACGGCATCACCCACGCCATGCGGCTGATGAACCAGACCTCGGTGCTGGGGCGCTACCTGTGGGTGTTTCGCCGCATCGTGGGGCAGATGCAGCACGACCTGTTTCACGTTTACACGGTGGACCAGCACATCTTGATGGTGCTGCGCAATGTGCGGCGCTTCTTCATTGTCGAGCACGCCCACGAGTACCCGTTTTGCTCGCAACTGGCCTCCGGCTGGGACAAGCCCTGGATTTTGTACGTGGCCGCGCTGTTTCACGACATCGCCAAAGGCCGCGGCGGCGATCACTCGGAACTGGGCGCGTCCGAGGTGCGGCGCTTTTGCAAGCTGCATGCCATTGCGCGTGATGACGCCAGCGTGATCGAGTTCATCGTGCATGAACATCTGACGATGAGCCGCGTGGCGCAAAAGTCAGACCTGAGCGACCCCGACATCATCAGCGCGTTTGCCCAACGCGTGGGCAACGAGCGCAATCTCACCGCCCTGTATCTGCTCACGGTGGCCGATATTCGCGGCACCTCGCCCAAAGTATGGAATGCCTGGAAAGGCAAGCTGCTGGAAGACCTGTACCGCCTGACCTCGCGGGCGCTCGGTGGCCGGGCCCCTGATCCAGACGCCGAGGTGGAGGCGCGCAAGCGCGAGGCCCTGGTACTGCTGGCCCTGCGCGCCTTGCCGTTCGAGGCCCACAAAGCCCTATGGGAGACGCTGGACGTGGGCTATTTCATGCGCCACGACGCCGCCGACATTGCCTGGCACACGCGGCAACTCTCGCGCTTTGTGGGGGCCGGCAAATCCATTGTGCGGGCCCGCCAGTCCCCTGTGGGCGAAGGTCTGCAGGTGCTGGTGTACACGCCCGACCAGGCCGATCTGTTCGCACGTATCTGCGGCTATTTTGACCAAGCCGGCTTCAGCATTCTGGATGCGCGCGTGCACACGGCCAACAACGGCTATGCGCTCGATACCTTCCAGGTCATCACCTCGGTCTTGCCCGAGCACTACCAGGAACTCACCAGCATGGTGGAAAGCGAATTGAGTCGCGCGATCGCCCAGACCGGGCCGCTGCCGCCACCGAGTCGCGGCCGGGTGTCACGCCGGGTCAAGAGTTTCCCGATCGCGCCCAGGGTCACCCTGCGCCCGGATGAGAAAGCCCAGCGCTGGCTGCTCAACATCTCGGCCAGTGACCGGGTTGGGCTGCTGTACTGCGTGGCCCGCGTACTGGCGCGGCACAACATCAATCTCCAGCTCGCCAAAGTCAACACTTTAGGCGAACGCGTGGACGACACTTTTTTGATTCAAGGCGCAGAGCTGCAACACAACCGCGCGCAGATTGCGATTGAGACCGAGTTGCTGGAGGCGCTGGCCTGAATCAATCGTCTTGCGGCGCGTCCAGTCCCGGAAACAGCACATCGGTGAAGCCAAAGCGGCTGAAGTCGCGTATGCGCATCGGATACAACTTGCCGATCAAATGGTCGCATTCATGCTGCACCACGCGCGCATGAAAACCCTCCACCGTGCGGTCGATCGGGTCGCCATACTGGTCAAAACCGGTATAGCGGATGCGCGCAAAACGCGGCACCATGGCACGCAGGCCCGGCACCGAGAGGCAGCCTTCCCAGTCTTCAACTTCAAGCACCGTCGCATCGTTTTCTGATTGAGGCAGCGGCGTGATCACGGGGTTGATCAAGACGGTCTTCGGCACCACCGGCGCATCCGGATAGCGCGGATTGCGCGCATTGCTGCCAAATATCACCAACTGCAGATCGACCCCGATTTGCGGCGCCGCCAGCCCGGCACCATCGGCCGCCAGCATGGTGTCGAGCATGTCGGACACCAGCAGATGCAAGGCATCGGCGTCAAACTGGGTTACAGGCTGGGCGATGCGCAGCAAACGCGGATCGCCCATTTTGAGAATTTCACGAACCGCCATCTAGCAACTCCTTCAAACCAGCTTCATCCAACACCGCGACACCCAGTTCCTGTGCCTTGGCGAGCTTGCTGCCGGCCTCGGCGCCCGCCACCACGAAGGTGGTTTTTTTGCTGACCGAACCCGCCACTTTGCCGCCGGCCGCCTCGATCAGGTCTTTAGCCTCATCGCGGCTCATCGTGGGCAGGGTGCCGGTGATAACGAAGGTTTTACCGCTCAGCGGCGTGGGGGCGACCGGCGCCGGCGGACCCTCGGCCCAAGTCACGTCACAGGCGCGCAACTGCTCCACCACCTCACGGTTGTGCGCCTGGTCGAAAAACGTGCGCAAGCTTTGCGCCACGATCGGGCCAATATCGCTGACCTGCAGCAGTTGTTCCAGAGAAGCATCCATGATGGCGTCCAACTGGCCGAAGTGGCGCGCCAGTTCCTTGGCCGTGGCCTCGCCCACATGGCGAATGCCCAGCCCGAACAGGAAGCGCGGCAGCGTGGTTTGCTTTGATTTTTCCAGCGCTGCAACGATGTTCTGCGCCGATTTGTCGGCCATCCGGTCCAGACTGGCGAGCGAGGTCAGGCCCAACCGGTACAGATCCGGCAAGGTACGAATGACATTGCCATCGACCAGCTGATCGACCAGTTTTTCGCCCAAGCCCTCGACCTCGACCGCCCGGCGTTGCGCAAAGTGCAGGATCGCCTGCTTGCGCTGGGCGGCGCAGAACAGGCCGCCGGTGCAGCGATGGTTGACCTCGGTTTTTTCGCGCACCACGGCGCTGCCGCAGATCGGACACTGGCGCGGCATGCGGAAATTCGGCACATACGGGACACGGGGCCGATGTAACAAGGACACGTCAGTGCCGAGCGTGGGGGCCACAACAGCCACCACCTCGGGAATCACATCACCGGCCCGGCGCACGATGACGGTGTCGCCCACGCGCACCCGCTTGCGGCGCAGCTCGAACAGGTTGTGCAGCGTGGCATTGGTCACGTTGACTCCGCCGACAAAGACCGACTTCAGGCGCGCCACCGGCGTCAGTTTGCCGGTACGCCCGACCTGCACATCAATGCCCAGCACCTGGGTCTGTTGCTCCTGGGCCGGGAACTTGTGCGCCACGGCCCAGCGCGGCTCACGCGTGACAAAACCCATGCGGCGCTGCAGCGCCAGGCTGTTGACCTTGTAGACCACGCCATCGATATCAAAGCCGAGACGGTCGCGCTGCTCGCCGATCGAGTTGTAATACGCTATTAATTCAGTAACGCCCTGCGCAATGCCGACGAGGGCTGACACCGGAAAACCCCAAGACTTCAGGGTCTGCAGCATCTCATAATGCGTCGCAAACGCCGGGACCCCCGCCTCCGCCGCTGTGACTTCACCCAAGCCGTAGGCAAAGAAGCTCAAGGGACGCTGGGCGGCAATCGTGGGGTCGAGCTGGCGCACGGCACCGGCAGCGGCGTTGCGGGTATTGACGAAGGTTTTTTGACCGCGCTCACGCTGCTTCTCATTCAAGGCTTCAAAGTCGTCGCGGCGCATGTAGACCTCGCCACGCACCTCCAGAACCTCGGGTACTCCCGCGGGCAAGCGCAGGGGTATCTGGCCAATCGTGCGGATATTTTGCGTCACGTCCTCACCCACTTCGCCGTCACCGCGGGTGGCCGCCTGAACCAGCACCCCCTGCTCATAGCGCAGGTTCATGGCCAGGCCGTCGAACTTGGGCTCGGCCACATACGCCACGGCGGGCGCGGCCTCGTCCAACCCCAGTTCACGCCGCACGCGGGCATCAAAATTCTGGGCGCCACTGGCCTCGGTGTCGGTCTCGGTACGGATGCTCAGCATGGGCACGGCATGGCGCACGCTGGCGAACTGATCCAGCGCACGGCCGCCCACGCGTTGCGTCGGAGAATCGGGTGTCACCAGCTCGGGATGTTGCGCCTCGATCGCCTGCAAGTCCTGAAACAGGCGGTCGTACTCGGCATCCGGAATGCTCGGTTCATCGAGCACGTAGTAGCGGTGCGCGTGCTCATGCAGCGCGCGCCGGAGCTGATCGACATGGCCTGGTTCCGGCGCCGCTTCCTGAGGTGAAAATAAATCCTTCGTGACCATGACGCGCTCGACCGGCCCGAAGTTCAGGAAAAAAGACGACGCGCCAGGGCCGAGCCGGCTGACAGATCGCGCTGATCCAGCGTGTCGTACAAGTGCTCCAGCTCCGCGCCAATCCCATCCATGGTCTCGGACGGCAGCGGCTGGCCGTTGTCGTCGGTCACCACACCATCCATGCTGTCAGCCAGCGCCAGGGCGACCTCCCGCATGCGGGCAAAAGCACGCTCGTTGCGATCGACCTGGGGCACGTCCAGACTGATCACGAGCTCGCGGATGGCCGACAGCGCCGGATCGTCGGCCAAGGCCGCCTGCGTGTCAAAACTCAGGCTCAGCACCGGTGGCAAGCCGGCAACAGTGGCCGGTATGACCATGCGCCCCGCAATGGCGCCGGTCACAAAGCCGAGGCGCGTGGCATTTTGCTGCACATAACCGGGGCTCCAGGCAGCATGGCTGGCGCGCAACACAAAGCCCAGCTGCGCATCGTGGTCACCGGCAAACTGGTCCAGTTCACGAGCCCGCGCAACCTCCTCCCGCATCTCGGGAAAATCAGGCGTGCCGTTGAGGGTGTCGCAGAAGGCCTGCGTCTTCATGACAAATTCGGAGTACTCGATGTCGTTGAGCGCGCCTGAGCGATTCGCCAACTGCACACCGGCCTGAAACGTGACGTAACGTTGTCCCGCCTGTGGCATTTCCCAGCGCTGGCTGGCTTCATTAAGACCTTCAATGGAAAACGGTTTGCCACCGGCGCGGCGCGTGCTTGGCATCGCGGCCAGCGCGGCGTCACCGGAGACCAGGCCGTCCAGCGTAATCGGAGCGATGACGTCAATCAAGGCGTCCATGGCCGGTTTTTTTTCGAGCGCGGCCAGGGGAAAACTCGCCATATCAAACGCCGCCGCATCCAGCTCGGGCTCGATGCCCCCGCCCGCTGGGGATTCGGCGTTGGGGTCGACCGGCGTGGCCTGTCGGGGCAGGTTCTTGCGGGTCGTCCAGGCGCCATGCGCCATCACGGCGGCCAGCACCAATACACCGACGATGGCCAATCCAATCTGTAGACTGCTCATGGACATCAGACGGCTTGCGCCATTGAAACGGCCGCATCCATGTCCACCGCCACGATGCGGGACACGCCCTGCTCCTGCATGGTCACGCCGATCAATTGCTCGGCCATTTCCATGGCAATCTTGTTGTGGCTGATGAACAAGAACTGGGTGCCCCGGCTCATGCTGGACACCAGCTTGGCATAGCGCTCAGTGTTGGCGTCGTCCAATGGCGCATCGACCTCGTCGAGCAGACAGAACGGCGCCGGATTCAGCTGGAAGATCGCAAACACGAGGGCAATAGCGGTCAGGGCTTTTTCACCGCCCGACAGCAAATGAATGGTCTGGTTCTTTTTGCCCGGCGGCTGGGCAATCACCTGCACGCCGGAGTCCAGAATTTCTTCCCCGGTGATGACGAGGCGGGCATTGCCACCGCCAAACAGCTCGGGGAACATCTTGCCAAAGTGTTCGTTCACGGCGTTGAAAGTTCCCGAGAGCAGATCGCGGGTTTCGCCGTCAATCTTCTTGATCGCGTCTTCCAGCGTGGTCATGGCTTCCGTCAAATCAGCGGTTTGGGCATCCAGGAAATTCTTGCGTTCGCTGGCGGCGGCCAGCTCATCGAGCGCGGCCAGGTTGACCGCCCCCAAGGCCGCAATGTCGCGATTCAGGCGGTCAATCTCGCCTTGCATGCCGCCCAGGCGCACGTTGCCGTCCGCCAGGGACTGGGCCACCAGTTCCAGATCAGCCTGGGCGTCGGTAAGCAACTGGGTGTACTGCTCAAAGCCCAGCCAAGCGGCCTGTTCCTTGAGCTGGAATTCGGTAATGCGCTGGCGCAAGGGGTCGAGCTCGCGCTCCAACTGCAGGCGACGCTCGTCGCTGGCACGCAATTTGGCGGTCAGATCGTCGTATTCGCTGCGCTTGGCACCGAGCGCCTGCTCACGCTCCAGCTTGATCGCCAAGGCATTTTGCAGACCACCCTGGGCGGCCGCATCGTTCAGCCGCGCCAACTCTTCATGGGCTCTTTGGGCCTCCGCCCGCACGGACTCTGCCTGTTGCGCTGCAGTTTCGATAGCACGCGACAGCTCGGCCCGGCGCGCATCGAGGCTGCGCATGGAAAAAACCGCCTCTTGTGACTGGCGCTCCAGGCTGCGCTGCTGTTCGCGGCATTCATTGAGCTTGCGTTCGGCCCCCATCACGCGCTCGTCGAGCTGGGCATGGCGCTCCTGGGTATCGGCCAACTGCATGTCCAGCTCTTCAAAGCGACCTTCGGCGGTCACGCGGCGCTCCTGCAAGTCACCGAGTTGGGCATCGACCTCGGCCAGATCACCGGCGATTTGCGCGCTGCGGACACGGGCTTGATCGGCCAACTGCGTCAGCCGCAAGGTTTCCACCTGCAGCTCATGGGCGCGGCTTTGGCTCTCCGCCGCTTCACGCCGCACCGCTACCAGACGTTGCGACGCATCGGCATACGCGGCCTCGGCCCGCACCAATGCAGAGCGGGATTCGTCGCTGATCATGGCCTGGGCCCGCAGCTGCTTCTCCAGATTCTCGATTTCCTGGGCGCGGGCCAGCAGACCGGCCTGTTCTGAATCCGGCGCGTAAAAGCTCACGCTGTAGGGGCCGACCGCGTGCCCGGTCTTCACAAAAATCATCTCGCCGGGCTGCAGCTTGTCGCGGTTGGCCAGGGCATCTTCAAAACTGGGGGCGGTGAAACAGCCTTGCAGCCAATCGGTCAACACCGCTTTTTGGCCCGCATCATTGATGCGCAGCAAGTCGGACAGGCGCGGCAAGGCGCTTGCTTTTTCAGGCAGCGACGCCAGCGGCGGGCTGTAAAAAGCGAGCTTGGCAGGCGGTGCGTCATTGCCAAAGGCCCGCACCATCTCCAGGCGCGACACTTCCAGCGCGCCCAGACGCTCGCGCAGGGCCCCTTCGAGGGCATTTTCCCAACCCTGCTCGATGTGAATGCGGCTCCATAAACCCTGCAAGGTGTCCAGCCCGTGCTTGGCCAGCCAGGGCTGCAATTTGCCGTCGGTCTTGACCTTTTCCTGCAAGGCCTTGAGTGCCTCCATGCGGGCTGACAAATCGGCCTGCCGCGCCGATTCGCTGTTGACGGCTTGTTGCTGGGTGCGTCGGCTCTCATCCAGCTGCGGCACGGTGTCCTGCAACTCATGCAGGCGGGCTTCTGCCACACTGGCGGTCTCCTGGGCCTGATCGAGCTGACTCTGCAGGTTGACCAGCCGAGCCTCATCCGGCGCGGCCAGTGCGTTGCGGTCCGCGCTCAAGCGCTCACGGCGCGTGACAAACTGGCGTGATTGCTCCTCGATGCTGCGCTGGTCCGCCGCCAGCACCTGAATTTGCTGCTGCACCTGAGCGACACTGGCGCGCTGTTCGTTGGCGTCTTTTTGGGCCAGGCGCAAAGCCTCTTCCAGATCAGGCAACTGCTGGGCCTGGTCCTCCACCTGCGCCGCCAGCAGCTCGGTTTTTTCCTCCCCGAGCATCGCCAGTTCGAGCAGGTTTTCTATTTCCCGCTGCGCGTCATCCTCGCGGGTGACCCACTGGGCGGTTTGCTCTTTGAGTGTGGCCAGGCGCTGCTCGACCCGCTGGCGGCCCTCCACCACAAAACGAATCTCGGCTTCGAGCCGCCCGACTTCGGTGCTGGCCTCGTACAGCAGGCCTTGCGCCTGGTTGACCTGATCGCCGGCCGCGTAATGGGCCTGGCGCACGGTTTCCAGCTCGGCTTCGATGTGGCGCAAATCCGCGACCCGGCTCTCCAGCGCATTGAGCGCACCTTGCGCGTCGGCCTTGACCTTGGCCTGATCCGCTTCGGACTCGGTGCGCTTGAGAAACCAGAGCTGATGCTGCTTGAGCGTCACATCAGCAGTGAGGCTGTTGAATCTTTTGGCAACAATGGCCTGCGCTTCCAGCTTCTCCAGATTGGCATTGAGCTCGCGCAGAATGTCTTCGACCCGGGTCAGGTTTTCACGCGTGTCTGACAAGCGGTTTTCCGTCTCGCGCCGCCGTTCCTTGTATTTGGAAACCCCGGCTGCCTCTTCCAGAAACAGGCGCAGCTCTTCGGGTTTGCTTTCGATAATGCGGCTGATGGTGCCCTGACCAATGATGGCGTAAGCGCGCGGGCCCAGACCGGTCCCCAGAAAAACGTCCTGCACGTCGCGGCGACGCACCGGCAGGTTGTTAATAAAGTAACTGCTGGTGCCATCACGCGTGAGCACCCGTTTGACGGCAATCTCGCCAAACGTGGCCCACTGCCCCCCGGCGCGGTGATCCGCGTTGTCGAACACCAGCTCCACGCTGGCGCGGCTGGCCGGTTTGCGGGTGTTGGTGCCATTGAAAATGACGTCCTGCATCGACTCGCCGCGCAACTCCGAGGCCTTGGACTCGCCCAGCACCCAGCGCACCGCATCCATGATGTTGGATTTGCCGCAGCCATTGGGTCCGACCACACCCACCAGTTGGCCCGGCAGCATGAAATTGGTTGGCTCAGCAAAAGACTTGAACCCTGATAGCTTGATTGAATTGAGACGCACGGATCGCTGAGGTTCTGGGCTGTTGATTTGAGGCGGTCAGGGGCTGTCAGCCAGCCCGCGAAAGATGCCATCATGATACCTTGCCTCACTTTCAGACGCCGGCGGCTACAGGCACCCTCATTGGAGGAGACTCTTCCCCCTGGAAACGGGCGTCCCGGCTCTCAGGACACCAGGCTGCGCGTCTCACTGTGCGCCAGCGCCATCACGTCGCGCGCAGGCATGTTTTTGAGCTTGTGATCGCTCCATACCTGCCGCCAGCGGCGCGCGCCTGGCAACCCGTGGCGCAGGCCCAGCATATGGCGGGCAATGGTGGACCAGGGTGTGCCGTGCGCCATGGCTTCTCGGGTCATGTAGTCGCACATCTGTTCTTCGATCTGCTCGCGGGTGAGCTCTGCGCAGGCTGCGCCGTAAAACGCCGCATCCCAGGAAGCGAGCCACCACGGGTTGTGATAGGCCTCACGACCCAACATCGCACCGTCCAGGTGCAGCAGGTGTTCTGCCACTTGCTCGTTCGTGGTGACACCTCCATTGACGACGATGGTGAGCTGTGGAAAGTCTTTTTTCAAGCGGTAGGCCCATTCATAGCGCAGGGGTGGCACTTCCCGGTTGGCCTTCGGGCTCAGGCCCTTGAGCCAGGCGTTGCGAGCGTGAACGATGAAGGTCTGGCATCCCGCATCGGCTACCGTGCCGACAAAATCCCGCACGAAGTCGTAACTCTCGGACTTGTCGATGCCAATGCGGTGTTTCACCGTGACGGGCACCGACACCGCATCGACCATCGCCTTGACGCAATCCGCCACCAGCTGCGGCTCGGCCATCAGGCAGGCGCCAAACGCGCCACGCTGCACCCGCTCGCTCGGGCAGCCGCAGTTGAGATTGATCTCGTCATAGCCCCACTGCGCACCCAGTTTGGCGCAGCGCGCCAGGTCGGTCGGCTCACTGCCGCCGAGTTGCAGCGCGAGCGGATGTTCTTCCACGTTGTAGCGCAGGTGGCGCGGCACGTCACCATGAATCAGCGCCCCGGTCGTCACCATTTCGGTGTACAGCAGCGCGTGGCCTGAGAGCAGGCGATGAAAATAGCGGCAATGGCGATCAGTCCAATCCATCATCGGGGCGACGGACAGCTTCCAGCGGTCGGGGGGAACGGGTTTCGGGCTCGGCATGAGATGGATTATCCCAGCCATGGCACAAGCAGCAGATTTATGACAAGCGTCAATGGTCGCCGTCCCGATGCATGGCAAAGTGCCAACTGGAATCGCCAGCTGCAAGGCCCAGACCGTGCTCGACCCCCCACTCGCCAACCCGCCCACCGATGAAATACCAGTTGATGAAGCAGGTCGTCCCGCTGTTTTTATCGCCAAGGGCCTGAGCAAAACCTATCAGATGGGCGAGGTGAAGGTCCACGCCCTGGTGGATGTGGATCTGACCATTTATCGGGGTGAATTCATTGTCCTGCTGGGCCCGTCGGGCAGCGGTAAATCAACTTTGCTGAACATTCTGGGGGGACTGGACCGCCCCACCAGCGGAGTCGCCCGTTTTGCCGAACATGACCTCACGGCGGCGACCGAGTCGCAGCTGACGCAATACCGGCGCGAGCATGTCGGCTTTGTGTTTCAGTTCTACAACCTGATACCCAGCCTGACCGTGCGCGAGAACGTCGAGCTGGTCACCGACATTGCCGAGAACCCCATGCCCGCCGAAGAAGCGCTCGGTCTGGTCGGACTGGCGGAACGGCTGGACCATTTTCCATCCCAGCTGTCCGGCGGCGAACAACAGCGCGTCGCCATTGGACGGGCCATCGTGAAGCGCCCGGAAGTGCTGTTGTGCGACGAACCCACCGGCGCGCTTGACTACGTCACCGGCAAACTGGTACTGGAAGTGATCGAGCGCATCAACCGGGAGCTGGGCACCACCGCCATCGTCATTACCCACAACGCCGCGATTGCCGGCATGGCGGATCGCGTGCTGCACCTGGGCGGCGGGCGTATCCAGCGCGTCAAGCAGAACGCCCACAAGCTCAAACCGTCGGAGCTGTCTTGGTAAAGGAAGCCCGTTGAAAGCGCTTGACCGC
>NZ_DHXT01000062.1 GCF_002413825.1 Rhodoferax sp. UBA5149 | reverse complement strand
TGGTCTTATGCCGAGAAAGTGATCAGAGGTTCTTCGTAAAAAAAGCCGCCAAATTAATGCGCGCCGGCCGCCGCATCGGCGCTGGCAGCGCCGACCTGCTTGGGCCTTGAGAGCCACACCACCGGAATCAGCAACAAAAAAATCATGGCCGAGGCATAGAACACGTCGTTGACGGCCAGCATGTAAGCCTGTTGGTCCACCAGACGGTTCACCTGCGCCAGCGCTTGTTCAGGCGACAGACCCGCGCTGCCGAGACCGGTCAGCACCTGGGTCGCCGCAAAGTTGCCTTGACTGACAGCCTCCGCCAACTGCGCGTGGTGCATGGCGGCGCGGTCCTGCCAGACGGTGGTTGCAATCGATGTGCCAAACGAGCCCGCCACAATGCGCACAAAGCTCGACAGGCCCGAGGCGGCGGGGATTTTGTCAGGCGTGATGCCCGAGAGCACGATGACGGACAGGGGAATGAAGAAAAACGCCATGGCAATGCCCTGCACCACGGTCGGCAACATGATGGTGCCAAAGTCGGCCTGGGTGTTGAAATGCGAGCGCATCAACAGCACCAGGGCAAACACGACAAAGGCAAAACTGGCCAGATAGCGCGGGTCTACCTTGCCGACGTTTTTGCCCACGATCGGCGACAGGATGATGGCAAACAATCCCACGGGCGCCAGCAGCATGCCAGCATCGATCGAAGGATAGCCCATGAACTGCTGCAACCACAGCGGCAACAGCACGACGTTGCCAAAGAACAGGCCGTAGCCCACCGAGATCGCCACGGTGCCAGTCCAGAAGTTGCGCCGCTTGAATAGCTTCAGGTCCACCACCGGGTGTTCTTCGGTGAGTTCCCAGGCCAGAAAAAAGGCAAAGCCCACCAGCGCCACCACACCCAGGCCCACCACGAGCGGGGAGTGAAACCAGTCCAACTCCTTGCCCTTGTCCAGCATGATTTGCAGCGCCCCCACCCACAGCACCAGCAGTCCCAAACCAACGCCATCGATCGGTAGTTTGTGCGTCATGCTTTCACGCTTGTGGTAAATCGACCAGACCATGAAGGCCGACAGCAAGCCAATCGGAATGTTGATGTAAAAAATCCACGACCAGTAGATGTTGTCGGTGATCCAGCCCCCCAAGAGCGGCCCCAGCACCGGCGCAACCAAAGTGGTCATGGCCCACAAGGCCATCGCCAGACCGGCCAACGCCGGCGGGTAACTGGACAACAGCAGGCCCTGCGACAGCGGAATCATGGGTCCGGCAACAAAGCCCTGCAGGGCGCGAAACACGATCAGCGTAGTCATGTTGGGCGCCAGACCACAGAGCCACGAGGCCAGCACAAACATCAAGACGCTGGTGATGAACAGGCGCACCTGCCCGAAACGCTGCGACAGCCAGCCGGTCAGCGGCAAGGCAATGGCGTTGGCCACACCAAAGCTGGTGATGACCCAGGTGCCCTGGTTGGTACTCACGCCCAGGTCCCCGGCTATGGCCGGAAGGGACACGTTGGCGATGGACGAGTCCAGCACATTCATGAAGGTAGCCAGGGACAGGGCGATCGTGCCCCACAGGCGGACCGAGCCTTGCAGCGGAGGCAGCGGAATGAATTGAGATGCGGTCGCCATGCCGGGATCGCTTAGTGACGACCAACGTTGGCGGCCACGATTTTCCGCACTTCCTCGGTCGCACCACGGTCCAGCGACTCATAGACCGTGGTTTGCACCAAGGCCGTGGCACGCGGCGCATCGGCCAGCATCTTGCCGTCTGTATTGCTGACGTCGACCGTGGCGTCCATGGACAAACCGACCCGTAGCGGATTTTGGGCGACTTCGGCCGCGTCCAGCGCCACGCGCACCGGCACGCGCTGCACCACCTTGATCCAGTTGCCGGTGGCATTTTGCGCGGGCAACAGGGCAAAGGCCGCACCCGTGCCCACACCCAGACCGGTCACGGTGCCCTTGTACTCGACCTTTTTGCCGTACACATCGGCCGTCAATTTGACGGGCTGGCCAATACGGATGTTGCGCAGCTGCACTTCCTTGAAATTCGCATCCACCCACAGCTGGTTGAGGGGAATGATGGCCATCAGGGGGGTACCGGCCGCGACGCGCTGACCCAGTTGCACGGTGCGCCGGGCCACGTAGCCATCCACCGGCGCCGGCAAGGCGGCGCGCTGGCTGGCCAGCCAGGCCTCGCGTACTTTGGCCGCCGCGGCCAGCACGCTGGGGTGCTTGTCAATGCTGATGCCGTCGGTCATGGTCTGGTTGCTGACCAGTTGTTCTTTGGCCGCGGCCACCCCGGCTTGCGCCGCCGCCAAGGCGCTTTTGCCGTTGGCAAGTTGCGTTTGCGCGTGGTTGAGCTCTTCCTTGGAGACCGCGCCATTGCCGACCAGCGCCTGGCGGCGGCTGAAATCATCGGTGGCGCGGCTGATTTCGGTCTGCGCCTTGGCGACGTCCGACTCGCGCAGGGTGATTTGCGCCCCCAGGCTGCCGTTATTGGCATACAGCGTGCGCACCTGCCGCACGGTTTGTGCCAGGTTGGCCTCAGCCTGGTCCAGCGCGACCCGGGCGTCGGCCGGGTCGAGCCTGACCAGCGGCTGGCCGGCTTTGACGTAATCGGTGTCGTCGGCCAGGATCGCCATCACAGTGCCGCCAATCTGCGGCGTGATCTGGATCACGTTGCCCTGCACATAGGCGTTGTCGGTGGACTCGTAATGGCTGGCCACCAACCATTCATAGGCGGTCCAGCCCAGACCCGCGATGACGACCACGCTGGCCAGCGAGATCAGTGCCTTTTTGCGGGCTGGATTGCCTGCGGCATGCGGGGCTTGAGTGGAAGTTTGGGGTGAAGTCATGGTAATGATTCAAAAATGGGAAGTAACTTATTTTTGGGCCGTGGCAGCGGGCAGCTCGGCGCGATAGCCGCCACCGAGTGCGCGGATCAGGGCCACCTGGGTATCGAGTGCCCGGGCGGCCAGGTCCACGCCCTGACGACGCTGGCTCAGCACCGTGGTCTCACTGGTGAGAACCTGGAGGTAATTGCCGAGTCCGGCTTCATAGCGCTGCACGGCAATGTCATAAGCGTTTTCGGCAAAGCTTTGCGCCGCGCGCTGCTCGACTTGCTGGCGCCCGATGGCCTGCGTGGAGGCGAGCTGGTCGGCCGCCTCGCGCACGGCGTCAATCACGGTCGCGTTATAGCTTTCGATGGCGGCGTCCAGCTCAGCCGCTTTGCCGCGCAGGTTGGCACGCAGACGACCACCGTCAAAGAGCGGCAGATGCAGCGCCGGGCCCACGCCCCATTGCTCGCTGCCCGCCCCCAGCAAACGGTCCAGGCCAATGCTGGAGAAGCCGGCAAACGCCACCAGATTGATGTTGGGGTAGAACTGGCTTCGCGCGCTGCTGACGTCCTGGGTGGCCGCCTCCACGCGCCAGCGCGCGGCGGCGATGTCGGCCCGGCGGCCCAACAGGTCGGACGGCAGTGTCGCGGCATTTGCTATATTTTTAATAGCTGATAACGTAGGTAGATCGGGGGCTACCGCCCTATTTGGCTGTCCGACCAAGGCGCTGAGGGCATTGCGGGCCAAGGTCAGCTGTTCCTGCAGGGTTTCGATCTGCAGCCGCGCATCGGGCAAGGTGCCTTCGCTTTGGCGCAGTTCCAGACGCGTGTCGAGGCCGGCATTGACCCGGTCCTGCACCAGATGCAGGGCCTGCTGGCGTTGGGCCAGCAAACGCTGCGCCACAGCCAGTTGCTCGTTCAGGCGCACCAGCTGAACGTAGCTGCGCACCACATGGCTGGCCAGCAGCATGCGAGCGGCATCGGCATCGGCCTGCGTGGCGCGGGCGTTGCCCAGCGCGGCATCGAGTGCAGCGCGGTTCTTTCCAAAAAAATCCAGCTCCCAGCTGCCGCTGAACTGCGCGGTGCCGGTTTCATAGATCTTGCCCGCCAGGGGTGGCGGAATCAGACCATTGGCGGTGAAAAGCTGCCGCGTGGCATCGATCCCGGCATTGAGCTGCGGTCCACTGGCGGCATCGGTCACGTCGACGCCGGCCTGGGCGCGCGCCATTCTGGCCTGCACGATTCTGAGACTCGGGCTGGTGGCCAGGGCCTGCTCGACCAGCCGGTTAAGTTGCTCGTCCCCAAACTCACGCCACCACTGGGCATCCAGCGTGACGCTGACGCCTGGTTCAACCGGGAGGCCCAGCGAGGCCGCATCACGCAGCGTGGCCTGGGCCTGGATGCCGCTCATGCTGGCGCACGCCGACAGGCCGAGCGCCGCGACGATGAGCACAGCGGATTGGGTCAAGCGGGTGCGAACGCCCGCCTTCTGGTGGTCAAGCCTCATGCGGGCCTCCTGGGATGGGATGGGCTGGGATTGAATTGGGTTGAATGGGAGACTGGGACTGGACTTGCGCGTTGTTCAGGATGCGATGCAAAAAACCCTTCAACGTTTGAAATTCTTCCACCGAAAAACCGGCGAGATGCGCATTTTGAATCTGACAGAGCACCCCCGGGATTCCTTTGGCCGCGTCGCGCCCCTCGTCTGTCAACTCGATGTTGACGACCCGCCGGTCTTCGACGGAGCGCACCCGGCGACACAGCCCCTTGGTTTCCAGCCGGTCCAGCAGGCGGGTCATGGCACCGGCATCCAGGTGGCATTCACGTGCCAGTTCTGCCACGGTGGACGTCTGGCGCATGAACAGCTTGAGCAGCGGAACCCATTGGGCATTGGTCAGGTCACTGGCTTCGAGCTGACGCTCGACCTCCTGCGCCACCGTGGCCAACACGCGCCGGATCATAAAACCAACACTTTCTTCAGGGACGTAATCTTTGGCGCAGTAAAACTCGATGGCCGAACATGCCGTTTTTTCGGACGGGGGGCTGGAAGGGGAAGGTTTTCTCATCATGAGCGCCAATATTATTTGCCTAGGCAATATATGTCAAGGCTTTGTTTGGTGCGGCAACGTTTTCTGCATTTTTTGGCTACACTGTGGCCCATGTCCACCCCCGCCCCCTTCAAAGCATCGCCGCGTTCACTGTCCGGTCTGTGGCCTTTTCTTTTTCCTTACCGCGGCCGTATCGGGCTGGCGCTCATTTTTCTGGTGATGGCGGCCGTCGCAACGCTGGCTTTTCCGGTGGCGCTACGCAGCCTGATTGACGGCGGTCTGGTGCAGACCGACAAAGGCGCGCAGGTGATGGCCTTGCGTGAGCACTTTGTCGCGCTCTTTGCCGTGGCCGTGGCGCTGGGCCTGTTTTCAGCGGGTCGCTTTTACATGGTGAGCTGGCTGGGTGAGCGGGTGACCGCCGATTTACGCAACGCCGTGTATGGCCATGTGCTGCAGCAAAGCCCCGAGTTCTTCGAGACCACGCAGACCGGCGAAGTGCTGTCGCGCCTGAGCGCCGACACCACGCTGGTGCAGACGGTGGTAGGCTCGTCGCTGAGCATGGGCTTGCGCAACACGGTGATGGGCATCGGTGCCCTGGGCATGCTGATCTGGACCAACCCCTATGTGATGTTTCAGGTGCTGGGCGTGCTGGTGCTGGTCGTGGTACCCAGCCTGTGGTTTGGCCGGCGTGTGCGCAAGCTGTCGCGCGCCAGCCAGGACCGCATCGCGGATTCCAGCGCCATTGCGGCTGAAGTGCTGAACGCCATTCCGGTGGTGCAAAGCTATACCGCCGAGGGACGCGAGACAGCCCGCTTCAGTGCCTCCACCGACAGCGCCTTCAACACGGCAGTGCGGCGCACCAAGGCACGCTCGGTGCTGGTGGCCTTCATCATCATCGCGACCTCGGCAGCGCTGCTCTGGGGCTTGTACCAGGGCACGCAGGCCGTCGTGGCCGGGCGCATCAGCGCCGGCGATTTGGGCCAGACGGTGATGTACGTCATCATTCTGGCCAGTGCGTTCGCGATTCTGGGCGAGGTCTATGGCGACCTGCTGCGCGCGGCCGGTGCGACCGAGCGACTGATGGAGCTGCTGGGCAGCCAGTCACCCATCACATCACCCAAAAATCCGGCGCCAGCCCCCGTGCAGATTGCGGGAAGCGCTATCAAATTTGAAGCAATCAATTTTCACTATCCGTCGCGGCCCACCCAGGCGGCGTTGAGTGATTTCTCCCTGGCTGTGAAACCGGGTCAAACCGTCGCCATCGTCGGGCCCAGCGGCGCTGGCAAGAGCACGGTGTTTCAATTGCTGCTGCGCTTTTACGACCCGGCGTCGGGGCGCATCGTGCTGGACGGCGTGGCGACACGCGACATGGCCTTGCACGACCTGCGCCAGCGCATCGGCATCGTGCCGCAAGACGCGGTCATCTTCTCCAGCAGCGCGCTGGAGAACATTCGCTACGGCAAACCCGGTGCCAGCGACGCCGAGGTCAAGGCCGCGGCCCAGGCGGCCTTTGCCCACGAATTCATCAGCGCGCTGCCCGAGGGCTATGACACTTTTCTGGGAGAGCGTGGCGTGCGCCTGAGCGGCGGCCAACGCCAACGCATCGCGATTGCCCGCGCCATGCTGAAGAACCCGCCCCTGCTGCTGCTGGACGAGGCCACCAGCGCGCTCGACGCCGAGAGCGAACGCATGGTGCAGGCGGCGCTGGAATCCGCCATGCGCGACCGCACCACGCTGGTGATTGCACATAGGTTGGCCACTGTGCAAAAGGCTGATCACATCGTCGTGCTGGATCACGGTCGGCTGGTGGAGCAAGGCACGCACGCCGAGCTGGTGGCGCGAGGCGGTGTTTATGCGGGCCTGGCAGCGCTGCAATTCAATGCCTGACTTGGCCCATTGGCCAACCACAGAAATTCTGCTGGAAAATCCGGCATTGAAATCACAGCGCATCGCCAGTAAACTAGAGCCTCATAACGATTGGAGCCTCGCATGGATGTCTCTTCAGTGAAAACCCCGCCGGTACAAGCGGCCAAGCCGCCCAAGCGCACAGAAGCCACGCAGCAGGCGCCAAGTCACGAGGTCAAAGCCAAAGCGCCCGAGGGCAAAAAAACGCCAGAGGCCAAGCCGCTGCCCGTGGTGAATACCCAGGGCCAGACCACTGGGCGCATCCTCAACACATCCGCCTGACATTCGGCGACGCCTGAGATCCAGCATCTTGGTTGCGATCACCGCCACGAACAGCGCAACACCTTCGTTGCAAGGCGTATTGGGAAGAAACCGGTTGGAGCAGGCGCGACGCGCAGCAGACCAAGCGCAAGCCAATGCCCAGAACTTGCGTGCTCAGGCCAATGAAGCAGAACGCGACGCCCAAAAGAGCCAGGCGAAGGTGCGCGAGCTGAGCTCAAGCAGTCAGCCAGCCGATCCCACCTACCAGCCGCAAATTCAAGGCAGCGCGAACGCTGCCGCCGTACTGAACACCCGGCACCAAAGCATGGGCCGCCTCGTCAACCTGAGCGCTTGAGTTAACCACTCAAGCCAGATGCCGCAGTTCGCGCAAGGCCACCGATATCGGCGCCAGATCCGGGCTCTGGGTGCTTATGTTTTGCAGCAACTTGCGCAAGCGTTCAATCACCATGCCATGTTCGGCAGACCAGTCGGTCAAACCATTGCTACGTGACAACAAGCCCTGGGCAATCTGGCTGGCAATGGAATAGACATCGTCGCGCGCGCTGCCACGGGCCTGGGTCTGCCACAGCGTGTCGGTGGGCAGGCGGTTGATCTCCACACGCCAGGCGGTCAGGCCGAGTTCGGCATCGACACCGAAGTAGGCCCGCGCAGCCTGCTCCAGTCCGGTGCCGGCGCTTTGGGCCAGGTCCACCAGATCGAGCGCCGGGAAGATGAACTCCAGGGCCGTCAGGTTATGCGCCAAATCCTGTTCCACGCCAGCGTCGACCAGGGACTGTGTGGCGTGCTGCCAGTTCGCGCCGGCCTCGGCTGGCAACCAGCTCGCCAGGTTGGCGCGCAGCTCCCGCGCGCCGGGTTGATATCGGTGGATCAGCGTCGGTAAGTCGGTGCTTTGTGAACGCACCCGGAGCATCCAGCGCGAAGCACGTTGCGCAATGGCGGTGAGCTGGCTCAACAGATCCAGTTGCAAGGAGGTCGAGACACGGTAGTCCAGTGCGTCGATCTGGTCCCACAAGGGCGCCAGATCGAAAATCTCACGGGCCAGCGTGTAGGCACGCACTACATCGGCGGCGGCGGCGGCGGCCTCCGCGGCGATGAAATTGACAAAGGTCGCGCCGGTACGGTTGATCACCGTGTTGGTGATCAGGGCAGCGATGATCTCGCGCTTAAGCGGGTGGCTAGCGATGGCATCGCCAAATCGCTCGGTCAGCACTTGCGGGAAATAGGCTTGGAGGGCACGGCTGAAGTAGGGGTCATCAGGCAGGTTGCTGGCCACCAGTTCATCAAACAGCGACATCTTGCCATAGGCCAGCACCACCGCGCCTTCAGGCGCCGTCAAGCCCACCCCGCGCGCACGCCGACGCGCAATTTCCTCGTCGCTGGGCAGAAATTCAATGCTGCGGTCCAGGCGCCCGGCCCCTTCGAGCCATTGCATCAGGCGCTGTTGCCCGTCCAGCATATAGAGCGGGCGATGGCTGGCAATATCCAGTGCCTGGGTCTGGTAGTAGTTGTCCGCCAGCACCAGGTGCCCGACTTCGTCGGTCATGGAGGCCAGCAAGTCGTTGCGCTGCTTGAGCGTCAGGTCGCCCGCCTCGACAATGCTGCCCAGCAAAATCTTGATGTTGACCTCGTGGTCCGAGCAATCCACGCCGGCCGAGTTGTCGATGGCGTCGGTGTAAATCAAGCCGCCTTTCTGGGCAAATTCGATGCGGCCATTTTGCGTGCAACCCAGGTTGCCGCCTTCCACCAGCACCTTGCAACGCAACTCGACGCCGTTGACGCGGTAGGCGTCGCCCGCCTTGTCACCGACCTGGGCATGGCTTTCGAAAGTCGCTTTCACGTAGGTGCCAATACCGCCGTTGTACAGCAGGTCCACCGGCGCCTGCAGGATCGCCCGCAGCAGCTCGACGGGCGCCAGTTCCTCGGCCTCAATGCCGATCACGGCGCGCGTTTGCGGCGATAGCTTGATGGACTTGGCCGAGCGCGCGAAGACACCACCGCCTTCCGAGATCAGGCGCTTGTCGAAGTCGTCCCAACTTGAGCGCGGCAGGTCAAACAGGCGCTGGCGTTCGGCCAAAGTGCGCGCGACATCGGGCGTGGGGTCGATAAAGATATGACGGTGATCGAAGGCCAACACCAGCTTGATGTGCTCGGACAGCAGCATGCCGTTGCCAAACACGTCACCCGACATATCACCAATGCCCGCCACCGTGAACGGCGTGGTCTGCGTGTTGATGGAGAGCGCACGGAAGTGCCGCTTGACCGATTCCCAGGCACCGCGTGCCGTGATGCCCATTTTCTTATGGTCGTAACCGACTGAGCCACCCGAGGCAAACGCGTCGCCGAGCCAGAAACCGTAATCTGCCGACACGCTGTTGGCGATGTCGGAGAAAGTCGCCGTGCCCTTGTCGGCCGCGACCACCAGGTAGGGGTCATCCACGTCGTGGCGCACCACCTTGGCGGGAGGTACAACAGCCCCTTTCACCAGGTTGTCGGTGAGGTCCAGCAGCGCGGACAGGAAGAGCTTGTAGCAGGCCACACCCTCGGCCATGAAAGCTTCGCGGTCACTCGCGGCGGGCGCATTCTTGAGCACAAACCCGCCCTTGGAACCGACCGGGACGATGACCGTGTTTTTGACATGCTGGGCTTTGACCAATCCCAGAATTTCCGTGCGGAAGTCTTCGCGACGGTCAGACCAGCGAATGCCGCCTCGCGCCACTTTTCCGTTTCGCAAATGCACGCCTTCAACACGCGGTGAATAGACCCAGATTTCAAACAGGGGTTTGGGCTCGGGCACGCCCGGCACTTCACGCGGATTGAATTTGAAGCTCAGGTAGGGTTTGCACGTGCCCGCATCGGTCGTCTGCCATGCATTGGTGCGCAGCGTGGCCATCACGCTGGCATAGAACTGGCGCAGGATGCGGTCCTCGTCCAGACTCGCCACGGCGTTGAGGTGGCCCTCCATGCTCTCAACCAGGTGCTTCTGAGCGTCGTCGCGGCTCCCGGTTTGCGAGGGGTCGAAGCGGGCTTCGAACAATTGGCTGATTTCCTGCGAGATCACGGCGTTCTTGTTCAGCGTGGCCTCGATGTAGCTCTGGCTGAAGGCAAACCCAAGTTGCTTGAAGTAACGGGTGTAGGCGCGCAGCACGGAAATGGCGCGGGCATCCAGCGTGGTGCTGAGCACCAGCTTGTTCAGGTCGTCACTGTCGACTTCGCCTTTCCAGGCTTGGGCAAACAGCGACTCGAAACGGGATTTGACGGCGGAAAGCTCTGTGTCCGTGGGCAATTGCAGGCCGAGATCGTGAATCCAGAAGACTTCGCTGCCAACCTCATTGCCGACCCGATAGGGGTGCTCGTCCAGCACGCGCGCGCCCATGCGTTCCAGTACCGGCAGGGAGTCAGACAGCGCCACCTTGGAGGTGTTGTAGATCTTGAAGCGCAGCATGCCAGCGCCAGCATCCAGCGGACGATACAGCTTGACGGCCAGAGAAGAGGTCGGCGTCAATGCGGCCAGTACTTGGGTGTCTTCGGCCGCCACTTGGGCCGAGAAGTCTTCGCGGTAGGCGGTGGGGAATGAATTGGCAAAACGATGAGCCAGGGCCAAGCCTTGACCCTCGCCATGGGTGTATAGCAGTTCTTGCGCGCAGTCGTCCTCCCAGCGCTGTGCCAGTCTGGCAATACGCGCTTCCAGAGCACGCAGGTCCACATTTTCCGGCGCACGCTCTTTGGCGCGCACCAGATAGTGAATGCGAGCCAGCGGGCTGTCTGTGAGCGTGGGGGTGAATTCGAGCGACTGGCCGTCCAGCGCGCCCGCCAGTTCCTGGCCAATCTTGATGCGCAGCTCGGTGTTGTAGCGGTCGCGCGGCACAAACACCTGCACCGAGGTAAAGCGTCCAAACGGGTCGCGGCGCAGGAACACGCGGGTGCGCTGGCGCTCTTGCAAACGCAGAATACCGATCGCATGCTCGGTGAGCGTGGCGGTATCAACCTGGAACAACTCGTCGCGCGGGTAGGCGTCCAGAATTGATTGCAATGACTTGGCGGCATGGCTGTCAGGCACCACGCCCGCAGCAGCCATGACCTCGGCGGCGCGCAAACGAACTTGGGGAATTTCACTGACCAGGGCCGAGTAAGCCGTGGAGGTGTACAGCCCCAGAAACCGGGCCTCGCCGACCACTTGACCGGCGTCGTCAAAGCGTTTGACGGCGACGTAATCCAGCCAGGCGGGGCGGTGCACCGTGGCACGCGTCATGGCCTTGGTGACGAGCACCAACTGGTCGGAATCCAGCAACGCCACCGCATCTGCCGACAGTCGGCTGACGGGTGTTTGAACCGCTCCGCGCAGCACACCCAGGCCGGTCTCGGGGATCGCCACCAGGCTCACGGCCTCGCCATCGCGCTGAAGCGCGTAGTCTCTGGCGCCCAGGAAAGTGAAATGCTTGTTTTCGAGCCAGCGCAAGAAATCAATGCCCTCTTGCTGGTTGACGCAGGACAGCGTTGAGCGCGCCAACGCCGCCCGCACGGCTTGCACCCGGTCCAGCATGGGACGCCAGTCTTGCACCACGGCGCGCACATCACCCAGCACAAGAGCCAGGTCATTGGCCAAGGCGATGCGATCTGCCTCACCGGCAATGCGATCGCACTCGACCAGAATGAGGGACTCGATCGGACTGGTTTGCGTCGAACCGGGTGCTGCGCTGGAAGTTTTGATCAGGTGACCCTGCTCATCACGCTGTACGCCCAGTAAAGGGTGAACAATCCAGTGTGCCGTGCGGCCACTGCGATTCACTGCCATGGTGACCGAGTCCACCAGAAAGGGCATGTCGTCGTGAACGATCTGGATGGATGTGTGTTCGCTCACGAAGCCGTCTTCAGCCAGCGTCGGATTGAACACGCGAATCTTGGCGTTTTGCGGAGTTCGTGGCGACGCCAGCAAGCGCCAGTGCGCGTTGGCAATGGCAAACAAAGTGGCCGGACCACGGGCCTGGATTTCATCCGGGTCGGTGTTCTCGAAATAGGCAGATACGAAATCAGCAAGCCGATCGGTGGCGGGCCCTGCATGCTCCTGGGTATAGGAAAGCAGCTCGGCAAGCGCGGGAGTAGTCATGGTGTCTCCGGTTGATCTTTTGGATGTCGCGGATTCTAGGCGGGCTTATCGCTCTTGGGTGAGCTTTGCTTACCAATTCATGGCTTTATGCAAGAGTCGTATTACGTCAATGTGCGCACGCAGGCACGTCACAGTGGACGGGTTTACACCCGCTTGTCGACGCCTACTGCAAGCGCCCCTTGAGCGCTTCGGGCAGCGGCAGTGGCATCACGGCGATGCCTTCCGCGAGGAGAGACTCGGTCTCGGCACGTGAGGCCTGGCCGCGAATGCCGCGCGCCTTGGCCTCGCCGTAATGGATTTTCCGAGCTTCCTCGGCAAACCTGTTCCCCACATCGTCGGTATTGGCCAAAATGAGTCGGGCCACCGCCATCCAGGCGGCCTGCGGCGTCTGATCGGTGCCGGCCGTGGAGACCACGTCTTGCGGGATTGAGGGCTCGGCTCGGGCACTTCCCAAGCTGAGGCGCGGCGCGCTCAAGCGCTTGGTAATCGACGCGTCGCCGCACACCGGACACTCGACCAGGCCACGATCGCATTGGCCCCGAAAATCATCTTCGGACGCAAACCATCCCTCAAACACGTGCTGATGGCCACACTGAAGATCCAGAACTTTCATGGCGCCATTATCCAGCGACGCCGGGCTTGGCAACTTGTCGCCAATTCAATCCCCACACGCCCGACAACACGTTTTGCAACCACAAGGCCGCGATCAGGGTTTTGGCATCCGTTACCTGGCCATCACGGCACCATTGCAGCAACTCTGCCGGTGTAGCAGTGAACACGTCCAGAAACTCGTCCTGGTCAAGCTGACGAGCGCCAACGCTCAAGCCACGGGCAAACCAGATATCAATGAACTCCGTGGAGTAGGAAATGACCGGGTGCAACACGCCCGCGCGCGCCCATTCATGGGCGGTATAGCCGGTTTCTTCCAGCAGCTCGCGCTGAGCGCAGACCAGTGTGTCTTCGCCGTGATCGAGCTTGCCAGCCGGAAACTCAATCATGACCTGACCCACGGGATAGCGAAACTGGCGCTCCAGCACTATCCGCACTTCGCCCGAGGCTTCTTCAATCAGCGGAACGATCATCACAGCCCCAGGATGCACCACATACTCACGGGAGGCGGTCGCACCGCTAGGAAGTTTGACCGTGTCACGAAAGGCGTGCAACAGACGGCCCTTGAACAGCTCTTCGCTGGCGAGCTTTTTTTCGATCAGATGGGAATCATCCATGAGCGTTGCGAAGAACTAGCCACCGTGCTTGAGCAGCGAGGCAGACAAACCCCGCCAAAGCGATCAGGTACCCAGCATTTGCACGACCGCATTGGCGCACAAAGCCATCAGGCCACCGGGCACCAGGCCCAGAATCAGCACCAGCGCGCCGTTGATCGACAGCACAGCACGAACGTCCAACGGTGCAGACACCGTGCTGGCCGTGATCGGTTGATCAAAGTACATCACTTTGACGACTCGCAGGTAATAAAAGGCACCGATCAATGACATCATCACGGCGAACACGGCCAGACCGATATGGATGGTCTGACCAGATGCGATCAGTGCCTGCAAGACCGCGAGCTTGGCGTAAAAGCCAACCATGGGTGGAATGCCTGCCAGTGAGAAAAGACAGATGGCCATCACGGCTGCGTACAGTGGGCTGCGTTCGTTCAGACCGGCGAAATCAGATATCTCTTCACTCTCAAAACCGTCACGGGCGAGCAAGAGGATGACGCCAAAACTTGCCAGCGTGGTCAACACATACGTGATGACATAAAACATGGATGAGCTGTAGGCATTGGCAGCATAGTGGATGTGGCCATTGACCACGCCCGACATCAGGCCAAGCAATACAAAACCCATCTGGGAAATGGTCGAAAACGCCAGCATGCGTTTGAGATTGGTCTGCGCGATAGCCGCCAGATTACCAATCAGCAAGGAACCGATCGACAGCACCATCAACATCTGCTGCCAGTCGATGGCCAGCGGCAACATGCCTTCCACCAGCAGGCGAATGACGATGGCGAACGCCGCCAGCTTGGGCGCACCACCAATGAGCAGCGTCACGGCCGTGGGTGCCCCCTGGTAAACGTCAGGGATCCACATGTGAAATGGCACCACACCAAGTTTGAAAGCGAGTCCGGCCACCACAAACACCAAGCCGAACACCAGGACTTGATGTTTGATCTGTCCTGAATTAATGGCTTTGAAAACAGCATTCACATCCAGCGAGCCGGTGGCACCGTACATCATCGACAGTCCGTACAGAAGGAAACCCGAGGCCATTGCACCCAGCACGAAATATTTCATCGCCGCTTCGGTAGCCGTTACATTGTCGCGCCGCAAGGCCACCAGAGCGTAGCTGGACAGCGTGAGCAATTCAAGCCCCATATAGATCACAAGGAAATTGTTCCCTGAGATCATGACAAACATGCCCAGCAGCGCAAACATGCTCAAGGAGAACATCTCGCCACCGCGCAACATGTCACGGTCCGCCGCGTAGGGGCGACCGTACACCAGGGTGACCATCACCGCGATGGTGGCAAAGCACTTGAGCCAGTTTCCCATCTGGTCACTGACCACCATGTTCCCAAAACCGTACACCGTTGCGCCGCCACTGGCGTAGCTAGCCTGCAATGCGGCCACGACTGCCAATGTCAGCAGGGTCAGCAAATAGGTCGTTGTACGGCGTGGGCTCTTCACACCTAGATCGACCAGCGCAATCACGCAGGCCATGACGAGCAGGATGATTTCGGGGTAAACCGAGATCCAACTGAGTTTATCGATCATGTTCCATCTCTTAATTCAATTTGGTCAATTCAGACTGATCAATTCAGCTTGGACAGCGCAACGTGCTTGAGCAACTCCGCCACGGAGGTGTCCATCACGTCGGTAAACGGTTTCGGATAAATACCCATGTACAACACCGCGATGGCCAGCAAGGCCAGCATCAGGAACTCACGGCTGTTGATGTCGATCAGCGTCTTGACGTGATGATTCGCAACCGGGCCCAGGTAGACGCGTTTGAACATCCACAAGGTATAGGCCGCACCAAAAATCAAGGCACTGGCAGCACCAAAACCAAGCCAGAAATTGGCCTTGACGGCACCCAGAATCACCATCCACTCGCCCACAAAACCCGCGGTACCCGGCAAACCGCAATTGGCCATGGCAAACATCAGGGCAAACGCCGTGAATTTAGGCATGGTGTTGACCACGCCACCGTAACTGGCGATTTCACGTGAATGAACACGGTCATACAACACACCAATAGACAGGAACATGGCGGCTGACACGAAGCCGTGCGCGATCATCTGTACCAGGCCACCCGACACGCCCAGGTCATTGAAGATGAAGAAGCCAAGGGTGACAAAACCCATGTGAGCAACCGACGAATACGCGACCAGCTTTTTCATATCCTTTTGCACCATCGCCACCAAACCGACGTAGATGACCGCAATCAGGGACAAAGCAATCATCAACCAGGCCCACTCCCGTGCCGCATCCGGTGCAATAGGCAGGGAAAAACGCAGAAAACCATAGGCGCCGAGCTTGAGCATGATGGCGGCCAGCACAGCCGAACCACCGGTCGGGGCCTCAACGTGCACATCAGGCAGCCAGGTATGTACCGGCCACATGGGAACCTTCACCGCGAAGGCCGCCAGGAATGCAAAAAACAACAATGTCTGCGTCGTGCCGCCCAGCGGAAGCTGGTGCCACAGCGCCACGTCGAAACTGCCACCCGACTTGGTGTACAGAAAGATCAGCGCAATCAGCAGCAACAGTGAGCCGAGCAAGGTGTACAGGAAGAACTTGAATGCTGCGTAGATTTTGTTCGGCCCGCCCCAGATACCAATGATCAGGTACATCGGAATCAGTGTCGCCTCAAAAAACACATAAAACAGCATGCCATCGAGCGCACAGAAGACGCCGATCATCAAACCGCTCAAAATAAGGAAAGCCCCCATGTACTGGTTGACGCGCCGGGTAATGGCTTCCCAACCGGCGATCACCACCACCACGTTGATGAAGGCCGTCAGCAGCACAAACCAGAGTGAAATACCATCCACGCCGAGGTGGTAATTGACATTGAAGCGCTCGATCCACGGTGCATTCTCGACAAACTGCATGGCAGCGGTACCGAGCTTGAACCCGTCATACAACGGCAAAGTGACAGCGAAGCTGGCAATGGCGCCGATCAAGGCAACCCAGCGCACGGTACGCGCCTGATCGTCTCGACCGAGTGCCAGCAGCACGACACCGAAAACGATCGGTGTCCAAATAGCCAGGCTCAACAAACCCATTTTTTAAATTCTCCTACTTGAGCCAGACGAAATACGTCATCAGCACAAAAACACCCATGATCATGGCGAACGCGTAGTGGTACAGATAACCCGTCTGCACCCGGCGAACCACGCTGGATACCCAGCCGACCACTTTCCAGGAACCATTGACCAGCGCACCGTCAATCAGGGCCTCATCGCCCCACTTCCACAAGCCGGTGCCCAAGGCCCTGGCCCCACGGGCGAGAACATTTTCGTTGAACCAGTCGAAGTAGTACTTGTTCTCCAGCAGCGTGTAGATAGGCTGGACACGGGTCTTGATGGCCGATGGCAACGCCGGATTGACCATGTACATGTAGTAGGCGCTAGCCACGCCCGCCAACGCGAGCCAGAACGGCAGCGTTGTCAACGCATGCCATGCCATTTGCACCGGGCCATGAAACGCCTTGGCCAGTTCTTCCAGGGCAGCGTGTTTTTCGCTGTCGATGAAGATAGCACCCTTGAAAAACTCGCCAAACAGCATGGGTTGAATGGTCATGAAGCCAATCACGACCGAAGGGATCGCCAGCAGGATCAAAGGCACGGTCACGACCCAGGGTGACTCATGCGGTTCGTGCTGCTCATTGTGGTGGCCATGGTGATCGCCGTGGTGAGCGTCTGGATTTTGGTCGAAACGCTCCTTGCCATGGAACACCAGGAAATACAGGCGAAAGGAATAAAACGCCGTCACAAACACACCGGCCAAGACCGCAAACGATGCAAATCCAGCAGCCGGGAGATGGCTTTCGAGCACCGCTTCAATAATGCTGTCCTTGGAATAAAACCCTGCGAAAAAAGGCGTTCCAATGAGGGCAAGCGAGCCTAGCAGCATGGTGATCCACGTGATCGGCATGTACTTGCGAAGACCGCCCATCCAGCGAATGTCCTGGTTGTGATGCACGCCCATGATGACCGAGCCGGCCGCAAGGAACAGCAAGGCCTTGAAGAACGCATGTGTCATGAGGTGGAAAACCGCCACGGAATAGGCCGAAGCACCGAGCGCCACCGTCATGTAGCCGAGCTGGGACAGCGTGGAATAGGCCACGATGCGTTTGATGTCGTTCTGGATGATGCCCAAAAAGCCCATGAACAAGGCCGTGATGGCACCGATCACCATAACGAAGTTAAGGGCCGTCTCGCTGAGCTCAAACAGAGGCGACATGCGCGCCACCATGAAAATCCCGGCGGTCACCATGGTGGCCGCGTGGATCAAAGCGGAGATGGGCGTAGGGCCTTCCATGGAATCCGGCAACCAGACGTGTAGCGGAAATTGCGCCGATTTACCCATGGCACCAATAAACAAACAGATGCAGATGACCGTGATCAGCATCCAGTCGGTACCCGGGAAACTGAGCTTCGCCAAATCAGCGGCCTTGGCGAAAGCTTCGGCGTAATTGAGCGTGCCAGTGAAAGCAACAATCAGTCCGATTCCAAGAATGAAGCCAAAGTCCCCCACCCGATTGACCAGAAAAGCTTTCATGTTGGCGAAAATGGCGCTCGGCTTGTTGAACCAGAAGCCGATCAACAAATACGACACCAGACCCACCGCCTCCCAGCCAAAGAACAGCTGCAGCATGTTGTTGCTCATCACCAGCATCAACATGGAGAACGTGAAGAGCGAGATGTAGGCAAAGAAACGGTTGTAGCCTTCGTCTTCTTCCATGTAGCCAATGGTGTAAATGTGAACCATCAAGGACACAAAACTCACCACGCACATCAT
This sequence comes from Rhodoferax sp. UBA5149, assembly GCF_002413825.1. Classification (GTDB taxonomy): domain Bacteria; phylum Pseudomonadota; class Gammaproteobacteria; order Burkholderiales; family Burkholderiaceae_C; genus Rhodoferax. The sequence goes on along the minus strand of NZ_DHXT01000062.1, from coordinate 15,495 downwards.
CATCGCGGTCAGGCCATCAATGAGGAAGCCAATCTCCATTTTGAGCCCACCAACCACCATCCAGGTATAGAGGGTCTCATTGAAGCGGGCGCCATCAAGCGCTACGCTCTTGAGCGTCATGGCAGACAGAATGAACGACAGCAGCACACCCAGGATGGTGAGCGAATGCGACATCCGGCGACCGATCCAGTTGCCACCAAATTTGGTACCAAGAATACCGGCCAGAACGGCCGCCGCCAGTGGCGCCATGGGCACCAGAAGTAGCGTTGAAGCAGACAGGGTTTGACTCATCTTATTAACCCTTGAGCGTATTGAGTTCGTCTACATTGATGCTGGATTTGTTACGGAACAGCAGCACCAGGAGAGCCAGACCGATTGCCGATTCGGCGGCCGCGACGGTCAGAATGAAAAACACGAATATCTGACCGTGCATGTCGCCCAGATAGTAGGAAAAGGCCACGAAATTCGTATTCACGGCCAACAGCATCAGCTCGATGGCCATCAGTAAAACAATCAAGTTTTTCCGGTTGAGAAAAATACCGATCACCGACAGCGCAAACAGCATGGCGCCGAGCGCAAGAAAATGTCCAAGAGTCAAGGTCATGCTTTTTTCTCCGCAGTCGCGTTGTTTTTCCCAATCTCTGCGGCCGCATCTTCAATTGGCGCCACTTGGGTAGCAGGCATCTTGAGCACAATCATGCGATCTTTTGACTTCACCCGAACCTGGTCGTACGGGCTCACATACTTGCTGTCCTTGCGTTGGCGCAGCGTCAATGCGATAGCGGCGATCATGGCGACCAGCAAAATCGCCGCAGCAATTTCAAGGGGATAGAGGTACTGGGTATACAAAAGCTTGCCCAGCTCGCGACTATTCGATAGTTGCCCGGTCACTTGACCCAAAACGGCACTTGAACGCAGTTCTTCGTTGACCCGAAACCCGCCCATCAATACAGCAGCCATCTCCAGCGCGATGAGCACACCCACCACCGCGGCGAGCGGAAAATGCTTCCAAAACCCCGGGCGGACACTGTCGACGTTGACGTCCAGCATCATCACGACGAACAGGAACAACACCATCACCGCCCCCACATAAACCAGCACCAGTGTGATGGAGAGGAACTCTGCCTTGAGCAGCATCCAGATCATGGCGGCCTGGAAGAATGAAAGCACGAGAAACAGCACGGCGTGAACCGGGTTGCGGGCCGTAATCACCCGAAACGCGGCGAACAGCAGCACCGCCGAAAAGGCGTAGAACAGACCAGTTTTGACATCCATAGGTGTAATTTCTTTCTTGCGGCTAGTCAGCGGTACTTGGCGTCAGCGGCCTTGCTGGCTGCGATTTCTTTTTCATAACGATCGCCAACGGCCAGCAGCATTTCTTTAGTGAAGTAGAGATCGCCGCGTTTTTCACCGTGGTACTCAAGAATATGGGTTTCAACAATCGAATCCACCGGACAGCTCTCCTCACAGAAACCGCAGAAGATGCATTTGGTCAGGTCAATGTCATAGCGGCTGGTGCGACGCGAACCATCGGCCCGCACTTCGGACTCAATCGTGATGGCCATGGCAGGGCATACCGCTTCGCACAGCTTGCAGGCGATGCAGCGTTCCTCACCGTTCTCGTAGCGGCGCAAAGCATGCAGGCCTCGAAATCTTGGCGACAGAGGTGTTTTTTCTTCCGGGAACTGAATCGTCACCGCGCGGCGGAAAGCATAGCGGCCAGTCAGCGCAAGTCCCTTGAGTAACTCCAGCAACATGAAACTGGAGAGAAAATCCTTGAGGGAAAAAGCGGACGGCTTAAGGGTCGAAGTAGTGGTGGACATGATGAACTCCTGTTACTTCCAGATATTGAAGGAGGTTTGCATCCACCCGCCCACGACCACCAGCCATACCAGGGTCACCGGTATGAAAACCTTCCAGCCCAAACGCATGATCTGGTCATAGCGGAAACGTGGAAAAGTTGCACGAACCCAGATAAACAGGCTGACCACAACACAGGTCTTGATCCCGAGCCAGATCCAACCCGGAACCCAGTTGAACAGGGCACTGTCAATCGGCGACAGCCATCCACCGAGGAACATGATGGTTGCCAAAATGGACACCATCCACATGTTCGCGTATTCGGCCAGATAGAACATGGCGTACGACATGCCTGAATACTCAACCATGTGCCCCGCCACAATTTCAGCTTCACCTTCCACCACGTCAAACGGGTGACGATTGGTTTCAGCGAGGCCTGAAATAATGTAGACCACAAAAATTGGCAGCAGCGGCAACCAATTCCATGACAGGAAGCTCAGCCCCATGTGCGCGAAATAGCCCTTGCCCTGTCCGGAGACGATGTCAGTCAGGTTCATGCTGGCCGATACCATGAGCACGATCACCAGACAGAAACCCATGGCGATTTCATAGCTCACCATCTGCGCCGACGCACGCATAGCGCCCAGAAAGGAATACTTGGAATTCGATGCCCAGCCAGAAATCACCACGCCATAGACCTCCATGGAGGTGATCGCCATCACAAACAACAGACCGGCATTGATATTGGCCAACGCAGCATCCGGGCCAAAAGGAATCACTGCCCAAGCCGCCATGGCCGGCATGATGGTCAAGACTGGTCCAATGAAGAACAGTTCCTTGCTGGCAGCCGTCGGCATCAATATCTCTTTGCCCATCAGTTTCAAGGCGTCGGCAATCGGCTGCAGTATGCCCCAGGGTCCAACCCGATTGGGGCCTAAGCGAACCTGCATCCAGCCCAAAAATTTTCGCTCCCACAGAGTGAGGTAGGCGACCGCACCCATCAAGGGCAATACCACCACCACAATCTTGATCAGAGCCCAGAGCACCGGCCAGCCAACAGCAACCCACCAGGGTGCGTCCGTCAGGCCCTGACCAAAGGCAAAAATGGCGTCAATCATGCTGCCACCTCCTGCGCCAGTTCGGTACCTTTGGCGTCTGCCGTGAGCTGCAGGCTTGCAGCGCGGCGAACCGTACCATCCAAGGCATAAATACGGGCTACCACCGGCGCGACCGTCGCCGGGGTGAGATCAATTGCGACACGCGTCATATTGTTCAGCATCTCGGCGGTCAAATGTGTCTCGCCCACTGGCGGCAAACCACACACCTGGTTGAGCACCTCCTCCGAGGAGTTGAAATCAAAACCCGGCACACCCAACAAGTTAGCCAACACGCGCAAAACCTTCCACGCGGGGCGGGTTTCACCCAGGGGTTTGACCACGGCATGAAAACTTTGCACCCGTCCCTCGGCATTGACGAAAGTGCCAGACGTTTCTGTGAATGGTGCAATGGGCAGCAACACATCACTAAACGCCATATTTGATTTAAACGGGCTGAGCGTCACCACCATCTCGGCTTGCGACAGACCGGTCGGGGCCGACGCACCCGCGGCCGAATCAAATTCGGGCTCGTTATTCATCAGCAGGATCGCTTTGAGACCACCGTCGAGCATCTGACCTGCGTTCAAACCACCCTGCCCTGGTAGCGCACCAGCAAGCTGTGCACCCACGGTGTTGGCAGCTTCCGTGAGATAGCCCACCGTCGCACCCGTTTGTTCACCGATCCAGTTGGCGAGTGCCAGCAGGCTTGAGGCTTTGGCATGGTGTGCCGCCGCATTGCCCAGCAATATGGCCTTGCGCTCACCGCTCAGCAAAGACTTGGCGATGGCTTTGGCCGTCTCACTGGCGGTACCCGCCACCAGTGGCGCAACACCTTTGTCGGCCGCCACCGCAGCGGCAACGTCGGCCAGGGCCTGCACCCAGGTACTGCTGGCGCACAGCATGGCATTGGAAACAGGCAGAGCCCAGTCTTCTGCGACAGCATAAATAGCATTCACCGTACATCCCTTGCGGGCTGCCTGCCGAATTCTCTGCGCAAACAGGGGATGATCCTTGCGCAGGCTGGAACCGACCACCAACACACGCTGGAGTTCGGCCAAGGACGCAATGGAGGTCCCCAGATAGCGCACACCTTCGCTTGCCATGAATTCGGCATTGCGCAATCGGTAATCAACGTTCTGACTGCCCAGTCCGCGCATCAAGGCGCCGGCGAGACTCAACTCCTCAAGCGTGCTGTGCGGACTGACTAGCGCCCCCATACTCGCGGCACCGTGCTCAGACTTGATTTGCTTCAAACCATTGGCGACGTACTCCAGTGCGGTCTGCCAATCGACCGACTTCCACACTCCGCCCTGCTTGAGCATGGGGGTGGTCAGACGTTCATCGCCGTTCAAGGCCTCGTAGGAGAAACGGTCGCGGTCGGCAATCCAGCACTCGTTGACCGCTTCGTTCTCGAGCGGCACCACGCGCATGACCTTGTTATTCTTGACTTGCACGATCAGATTGGCGCCGGTCGAGTCGTGCGGGCTGATGGACTTGCGGCGCGACAATTCCCACGTCCGTGCGCTGTAGCGAAACGGCTTGCTGGTCAAGGCACCAACCGGGCAGATGTCGATCATGTTGCCCGAGAGCTCCGAGTCAACCGTGTGGCCGACAAAGGTTTCGATCTCGGCGTGCTCGCCGCGATGCGACATGCCCAACTCCATCACACCGGCCACTTCCTGACCAAAACGAACGCAACGGGTGCAGTGAATGCAGCGACTCATTTCCTGCATCGAAATCAGGGGGCCAACATCTTTGACGGCCACAACCCGTTTTTCTTCCTCGTAGCGGGAAGCGGAAGCGCCGTAACCCACGGCCAGATCCTGCAACTGACACTCGCCACCCTGGTCACAAATAGGGCAATCCAGCGGATGATTGATCAGCAGGAATTCCATGACTGACTTTTGCGCTTTGATTGCCTTGTCGCTCTTGGTGCGGACAATCATGCCCTGTGTCACAGGCGTAGCACAAGCTGGCATGGGTTTGGGCATTTTTTCCACGTCCACCAAGCACATACGGCAGCTGGCCGCGATGCTGAGCTTCTTGTGATAGCAAAAATGCGGAATGTAGGTGCCGGCCTTGTCGGCGGCATGCATGATCATGCTGCCTTCAACAATGTCTACCTTCTTGCCGTCGAGTTCAATTTCAATCATCTTGGGACTCGCTCAGACGTGGGCTGGGACCATGCAGGTCTTGTGCTCTACGTGATATTCAAATTCATGACGGAAATGCTTGAGCATGGCCCGCACCGGCATAGCCGCCGCATCGCCCAAGGCACAAATGGTTCGACCCTGAATGTCTTCAGCGATCGAATTCAACAAGTCCATGTCGGTGGGCCGACCCTGACCATTTTCAATACGGTCCACCACGCGCGACAGCCAGCCGGTTCCTTCGCGGCATGGTGTGCACTGGCCACACGATTCGTGCATGTAAAAGTAGCTCAAGCGTTGCAGGCTTTTGACCATGCAACGGCTGTCGTCAAGAACAATCACCGCGCCCGAGCCCAGCATCGACCCCGCTTTGGCGATGGAGTCGTAGTCCATCGTGCAGTCCATCATGATGCTGGCCGGCAAAATAGGTGACGACGAGCCGCCAGGAATCACGGCTTTGAGCTGGCGACCACTGCGCACACCGCCCGCGATTTCAAGCAATTTGGAGAACGGTGTGCCCATCGGGACTTCGTAGTTGCCCGGCAGCTCCACGTCGCCACTGACGGAGTAGATTTTGGTGCCGCCATTGTTCGGCTTGCCGCACTCCAGATAGGCCTGCCCGCCGTTGCGGATAATCCACGGCACGGCGGCAAAGGTTTCCGTGTTGTTGATGGTCGTCGGTTTTCCGTACAGACCAAAACTTGCCGGGAACGGTGGTTTGAATCGGGGTTGGCCCTTCTTGCCTTCGAGGGACTCCAGCAACGCCGTTTCTTCGCCGCAAATATACGCACCAAATCCATGTGCAGCATGCAACTGGAAAGTGAAACTGCTACCCAGAATGTTGTTGCCCAACAGACCGGCGGCACGAGCCTCTTCCAGAGCCTCTTCAAAGCGATCGTAGCTCGTGAAGATCTCGCCATGAATGTAGTTGTAGCCCACGGTGATGCCCATGGCATACGCGGCGATGATCATGCCCTCAATGACGATGTGGGGGTTGAACTGCAGGATGTCGCGGTCTTTGCAGGTGCCCGGCTCACCCTCATCGGAGTTGCACACCAGGTACTTCTGGCCCGGAAACTGGCGTGGCATGAAGCTCCACTTGAGTCCGGTCGGAAAACCTGCGCCGCCACGACCCCGCAAGGAGGATTCTTTGACGGTTGCTGTCACCTGCTCTGGCGTCAAACCCACAACACCGGTGTCGCCTGCTGCGCCAGCACCATCTAATCCAAGAATTTTGCGCAAGGCCTGGTAACCACCGCGCGCTTCATAGTCCTTCAAGCGCCAATTGGTGCCGTTCAACCCAGCGTAAATTTGCGGATTGATATGCCGATCATGAAAGCAGGTCTGCACACCTGTGGCTTGAAACTGGGCGAGAATTTTTTCGGCCGTCATCATGTGCTCCCCGCAGCGCGCAGGCCGTCCACCAACTGGTCGAGCTTGTCGTTGCTCATGAAACTGCACATCGTCCGGTCGTTGACCAGCAATACCGGCGAGTCTGCACAAGCGCCAAGGCATTCGCACTGTTGCAAAGTGAACATGCCGTCCGGGGTTGTCTCACCCATGCCGACACCCAGCTTGTGCTCCAGATGTTCGAGGGCCTTGCCGCCGTCACGCAATTGGCAGGGCAAATTGGTGCACACGTTGAGCTTGTACTTGCCAACGGGCTGCTGGTTGTACATGTTGTAAAACGTGGTGACCTCGTGAACCGCTATCGGTGCCATACCCAGATAATCGGCCACGAGCTTTTCACTCTCGGCGCTCACGTAACCAGCTTCCTGCTGGACAATGGTCAGGCATGCCATCACTGCAGACTGCTTTTGATCCGCAGGGTATTTGGCGACTTCCTTGGCAAAACGTGCCTTGGTCGCATCGGAAATCGCTTGGGAAGTAGCTACGGCGCTCATCGGTCAATCTCTCCAAACACAATATCCATAGACCCGATCACGGCCACTGCGTCCGCAATCATGTGACCGCCTGCCAGCTCATTCAGACTGGCCAAATGGGCAAAACCAGCCGAGCGGATCTTCATGCGGTAAGGCTTGTTGGCGCCATCGCTCACCAGATAGATGCCAAACTCCCCCTTGGGGTGTTCCACACCGGCGTAGGCCTCGCCTTCAGGCACGTGAAAGCCTTCTGAGAACAGCTTGAAATGATGGATCAGCTCTTCCATGTTGGATTTCATGGATTCACGATCGGGCGCCGCCACTTTGTGGTTATCCGTGATCACCGGGCCGGGATTGACGCGCAACCAGTCCACGCACTGCTTGATGATGCGATTGGACTGCTTCATCTCTTCCATGCGAACCAGATAACGGTCGTAACAATCGCCGGTGACGCCGACAGGAATATCGAAATCCAGGCGATCGTACACATCGTAGGGTTGCTTCTTGCGTATATCCCACGCCAAGCCAGATGCACGCAACATGGGACCGGTAAAGCCCAGGTTCAGAGCCCGCTCGGGCGTCGCCACCCCAATACCTACCGTGCGCTGCTTCCATATCCGGTTTTCCGTGAGGAGCGTGTGGTACTCCCCCAGAAGGGCCGGGAAACGTTGCGTAAAATCTTCGATGAAGTCCAGCAGCGAACCCTTGCGGTTGCTATTGAGCTGCGCAATACCCTTGGCGTTGCGAACCTTGTTGGCTTTGTACTGAGGCATGGTATCGGGCAGATCCCGGTACACCCCACCCGGACGAAAGTACGCCGCATGCATGCGGGCGCCGCTGACCGCCTCGTACATATCAAACAGATCTTCGCGCTCGCGAAATGTGTAGATCAGAATGGTCGAGCTGCCGCAATCGTTGCCGTAGGTACCTACCTGCAACAGATGATTGAGCAGACGCGTGATCTCGGCAAACATCACACGGATGTACTGGGCACGCACGGGCACTTCAATGCCCATCAGCTTCTCGATGGCCAGGCAGTAAGCATGCTCGCTGCACATCATCGATACGTAATCAAGCCGATCCATGTAGGGCAAGGACTGAATGAAAGTCTTGCTCTCAGCCAGCTTTTCCGTCGCCCGATGCAACAAGCCGATATGCGGGTCAGCGCGTTGCACCACCTCGCCATCAAGCTCCAGCACCAGGCGCAAAACACCGTGCGTCGCCGGATGTTGCGGCCCGAAGTTAAGTGTGTAGTTTTTTATTTCAGCCATAACACAAACCGCCTAGTGCAGGCCTCCATAGTTTTCTTCACGAATGATGCGCGGTGTGATTTCGCGCGGCTCAATCGTGACGGGCTGGTAAACGACCCGCTTGCTCTCTGCGTCATAGCGCATTTCTACATGGCCGCTTAAAGGGAAATCCTTGCGGAACGGGTGACCAATGAAGCCGTAATCGGTCAAAATGCGGCGCAAGTCGCTGTGACCCTCAAACACAATGCCGAACAGGTCAAACGCCTCGCGCTCGAACCAGTTGGCGGAATTCCAGATGTCATTGACCGAGGCCACCAAGGGAAGATCATCATCCGGCGCAAACACTTTCAGACGCAGACGCTGATTCAATTTGACGGACAGCAAGTGCGACACCACGCAATAGCGCAGCCCCTCAAGGCTCCCATGTTTGTACTCGGAATAATCCACACCGCACAAATCGATCAACTGCTCAAAGCAGCAATCTGGCGCATCTCGCAAAATTTTGGCAGCAGCCAGATAATCGGCAGCACCCACCACCACGGTCACCTCACCCAATGCAACAACGATATGCTTGACTTTTTCGCCAAGTGCGGCAGCAACGGTATTTTTCAGAGCCTCGGGGTTTACAGCAAAAACAGTCATTACCAGTCCTTCAAGCACGCGCAATCGTTTGCGTGCGACGAATCTTTTGCTGCAACTGCATGACGCCGTAGATCAGGGCTTCTGCGGTCGGCGGGCAACCAGGCACATACACATCCACCGGCACAATCCGGTCGCATCCACGCACCACCGAATAACTGTAGTGGTAATAGCCGCCGCCATTGGCGCAAGAACCCATGCTGATAACCCAGCGCGGCTCGGACATCTGGTCATAGACTTTGCGCAACGCAGGCGCCATCTTGTTGCACAGCGTGCCGGCGACGATCATCAGGTCGGACTGACGCGGACTGGCACGAAACACCTCGGCACCAAAGCGACTGATGTCATAACGGGCGGCTGCGGCATGCATCATTTCAACGGCACAACAAGCCAGGCCGAACGTCATGGGCCAGACGGAGCCGGTCTTGGCCCAATTCATCACCGAGTCGTAACTGGTGGTGACAAAGCCTTCTTTTAATACGCCTTCGATCATCGCATTACTCCCAGTCAAGGGCCCCTTTTTTCCACATGTAGATAAAGCCGATGACAAGAATGCCAACAAACTCCATCACCGAATAGAAACCAAGCAGACCGATATCTTTAAGAGAGACCGCCCACGGAAACAGAAACGCAATTTCGAGGTCGAACAGGATGAACAGAATCGCCACCAGGTAGTAGCGCACATCGAACTTCATCCGGGCATCTTCGAAAGCTTCGAAGCCACACTCGTAAGGGGAATTTTTTGCGGGATAGGGCCGATTGGGCCCTAAGATATAACCGATCACCTGAGGAACAATGCCGACCAGGATGCCGACCAAGATGAACAAGAGGACTGGTAGGTACTGATCAAGGCTCATCTTGTGATTGTGATCGAAGTATTCGCTTGACGGATTGACCTATGTCAAGCGATATTTACTTGGTGCCGTCGGCGAGACTCGAACTCGCACAGCTTTCGCCACTACCCCCTCAAGATAGCGTGTCTACCAATTTCACCACGACGGCGGCTTTCAAGTGTCTGAATTGCATGAGGTACCTTGCGGATTTTGCTTTCCAGACTGACTAAGAGTTTACCCTGAAATTACCCGGTTTTCCGAAGGAGGCGGGCAATTTCGAGGCAATTATTTGGAAGGGATTTGCGCCGCACCGGACGCTGGCATTGAGGGCACAATAGCCGCTGGAACGGGCGCCGTGACAGCTGCACCTTCAAGCACGCTGCCCGAGCTGGCCGCCGGGCGCGCCGTACCAAAATAAGCGAGCAACAGCGTGCAAACAAAGAACAGCGTGGCCAGCACGGCGGTGGTGCGTGACAAAAAATTTGCACTGCCGCTGGCGCCAAACAGACTGCCTGAACCACCGCTGCCGAAAGCAGCCCCCATATCAGCACCCTTACCGTGTTGCACCAAGATCAGACCGACCATGGTCACCGCCGCAATCATCTGGACCGCGAGCAGGATGGTGAGAAAAACATTCATTGATTACTCCTAAATATGTAGCAGCCAACGCCCTGAATCAGAGGGCGGCAGCAATAATTGATAAAAAGTCCGGGGCTTTGAGCGATGCGCCGCCCACCAGGCCGCCATCGATGTCGGGCTGCGCCAGCAACTGCGCCGCATTGGCCGCATTCATGCTGCCGCCGTACAGAATAGGGATGCGATCCGCGTGCTCCGAGGCCGCTTGCAACTGTGCCCGCAACACCGCGTGCACCTGCTGTGCCTGCTCGGTGCTGGCGGTCTTGCCGGTACCGATGGCCCACACCGGTTCGTACGCCACCACAATCTCGCTGATGCAGTGGCCGTTGGCATGGATTACCGCTGCGAGTTGGCGCTTGACGACTTCTTCGGTCTTGCCGGCTTCACGCTCGGCCAACGTCTCGCCGACACACACAATGGGCGTGATGCCGCAGGCCAGCGCGCGCTGGGTTTTGGCCGCGACCAGGGCATCGGTCTCGAAGTGATATTGGCGACGCTCGGAGTGGCCAACAATGCAATAACACACGCCAAACTCCTTGAGCATGGCGCCAGAAATTTCACCCGTAAAAGCGCCCGCCTCATGCGGGGACAGGTCCTGCGCGCCCAGATCAAGGGCGCTACCGGCCACCAAGGTCTGGCATTGGGCCAAGTAGGCCGATGGCACACACAGTGCCACTTGGCAGGCGGGCGTTCCCAGGCCGGCCAGAAGACCTTTGACCAGGGACGCATTGGCAGCCAGACTGCCATTCATTTTCCAATTGCCAGCAATCAGCTTTTTTTTCACGCCACACCCCATGTCAAAACTATCTTGCCGACGTGTTGATTGGACTCCATCAGCGCGTGCGCCTTGGCCGCATCCGCTGCCGCAAAGGTACTGTGGATCACGGGCTTGATGCTGCCACCTTCAATCAGCGGCCAAACATTTTTCAGACAGGCCTGCGCAATCGCCTCCTTGAAGGCAATCGACCGCGGCCGCAAGGTCGACCCCGTCACCGTGAGCCGCCGAACCAGCAGCAGTCCCGCGTTGATTTCACTCTTGATGCCGCCCTGTACCGCGATGATGACCAGTCGGCCATCTTCACTCAAACACTCAATCTCTTTGGCTACATAGCTGCCTGCCACCATGTCAAGGATGACGTTCACGCCCTTGCCGCCCGTCAGACGCTTGACCTCATCCTGGAAGTCGTGCGTCTTGTAGTTGATCGCATGGTCGGCGCCCAAGGCCAGGCAAGCGGCACATTTTTCATCGCTGCCCGCCGTCACGATCACCTGCGACCCCATGGCCTTGGCCAGCTGGATGGCGGTCACGCCAATGCCGCTGGAGCCGCCCTGAATCAACAAGGTTTCGCCTTTTTGCAGGCGCACCCGGTCAAACACATTGCTCCAGACCGTGAAAAAGGTCTCGGGCAGGGATGCCGCTTCCACGTCGCTCAAGCCTTTGGGCACGGGCAAGCATTGCCCCACCGGCGCCACGCAAAATTCGGCGTAGCCGCCACCGGCGACCAGCGCACAAACACGGTCGCCTATTCTGAAGCCCGCCCGCGCCAGCGTCTGCGCATCGCCCTGCTCGATCACACCCGCCACTTCGAGCCCCGGAATATCCGAGGCACCCGGCGGCACCGGATAGTTGCCCGTGCGTTGCAGGACATCAGGCCGGTTCACACCGCTGGCCGACACGCGAATGAGCAACTCGCCGACGCCCGGCACGGGTACAGGTCGCGCCCCCAGTCGTAAAACTTCGGGCCCACCAAAAGAGGTTATTTCGATAGCTTTCATGGTCATTTCAGGCGATAGCCCCCGTGCAATTTACGTAAGACACTATCAAGCGTGGTGGTCGGAACCGTTCTGGGCCGGGCGGTCCAGCAAAGCCTTCATGGACAGCTTGATGCGGCCTTTTTCGTCCGTTTCCATGACCTTGACCTTGATGATCTGGCCTTCAGTCAAGTAGTCCGAGACCTTCTCGACACGCTCGTGTGCGATCTGGCTGATGTGCAGCAGGCCGTCTTTGCCGGGCAGCAGGTTGACCAAGGCGCCGAAGTCCAGAATCTTGGTGATCGGGCCTTCGTAGACCTTGCCGATTTCGACTTCAGCGGTGATCTGCTGGATGCGGCGTTTGGCTTCTTCGGCCTTGGCTGGATCAGCGGACGCGATGGTGATGGTGCCGTCTTCGTCGATGTTGATCTGGGTGCCGGTTTCTTCGGTCAGCGCACGGATCACGGAGCCGCCCTTGCCGATCACATCACGGATTTTCTCGGGGTTGATCTTCATGGTGAACAGGCGCGGCGCGAAGGTCGACACTTCGGTCTTGGCTTCAGCCATGGCTTCTTGCATTTTGCCCAGAATGTGCATGCGCGCTTCCTTGGCCTGCGCCAGCGCCACTTGCATGATTTCCTTGGTAATGCCCTGGATCTTGATGTCCATCTGCAGCGCGGTGATGCCGTTGGTGGTACCCGCGACCTTGAAGTCCATGTCGCCCAGATGATCTTCGTCACCCAGGATGTCGGTCAGCACGGCGAAACGGTTTTCTTCCTTGATCAGACCCATGGCGATGCCAGCCACGTGGGCTTTCATGGGCACGCCGGCGTCCATCAGCGACAGGCAGCCGCCGCAGACCGAGGCCATCGACGAGGAACCATTGGACTCGGTGATTTCAGAGACCACGCGCATGGTGTAAGGGAATTCTTCCTTGCTCGGCAGCACCGCCATCAAGGCACGCTTGGCCAGACGGCCGTGGCCGATTTCGCGGCGCTTGGGCGTACCGACGCGACCGGTCTCGCCGGTGGCGAACGGAGGCATGTTGTAGTGCATCAAGAAACGGTCTTCGTATTCACCCGCCAGTGCATCAATGCGCTGCGCATCGCGTTCGGTGCCCAGCGTCGTGACCACCAAAGCCTGGGTTTCGCCACGCGTGAACAGGGCGGATCCGTGGGTACGGGGCAGCACGCTGTTGCGGATTTCGATGGCGCGCACGGTGCGCGTATCGCGACCGTCAATGCGCGGCTCGCCGGCCAGAATCTGGCTGCGAACAATCTTGGCCTCAATGTCGAACAGCATGCCTTCAACGGCAACGCCGTCAAACGCGACACCATCGAGCTTCAGGTCGGCCATCACGACCGCGTAGGCTTCGCGGCAGGCGCGGGTACGGGCCTGCTTGTTGCGAATCTGGTAAGCCGCCTCGAGTTTTTGGGTAGCCAGTGCGCCGACCTTGGCGATCAGTGGTTCGTTCTTGGCCGGTGCTTTCCAGTCCCACACCGGCTTGCCGGCGTCACGCACCAGCTCGTGAATCGCGTTGATGGCGATATTGCCTTGCTCATGGCCGAACACCACAGCGCCGAGCATGATTTCTTCGCTCAGTTGCTTGGCTTCAGACTCGACCATCAAGACGGCGGCTTCGGTACCGGCCACCACCAGATCCATGACGGAATCTTTGCGGGCGGTTTGACCCGGGTTCAGCACGTATTCGCCGTTGACGTAGCCCACGCGCGCCGCGCCGATCGGGCCGCTGAACGGGATGCCACTGACGGACAAAGCAGCGCTGACCGCGATCAGGGCGGCAATATCAGCATCGACTTCAGGATTCAAGGACAGGGTGTGAACCACCACATGCACTTCGTTGAAGAAGCCTTCCGGGAACAGCGGGCGGATCGGGCGGTCGATCAGGCGGCTGGTCAGTGTTTCAAACTCGCTGGGGCGGCCTTCGCGCTTGAAGAAGCTGCCGGGGATCTTGCCTGCGGCGTAGGTCTTTTCAAGGTAGTCGACCGTCAGGGGGAAAAAGTCCTGACCGGCCTTGCCTTCGGTCTTGGCAACGACGGTGGCCAGCACCACGGTGCCGTCCATGTCCAGCAGCACGGCGCCGGTGGACTGACGGGCGATTTCGCCGGTTTCCATGGTGACGGTGTTCTGACCCCATTGGAAGGTCTTGGTGACTTTGTTGAATATGCTCATTTTTTATCTCCTGGTCAATTTGGGAAGTGCAGGCCACCTCGCCCGAGCCCGGATTCAGCCTCACAGAACACGATGCCATTCCAGGGAAATTCGAGTTGAACTCATCTGGAATGACACAGCTTCGCTCCGCTATTGCCTTCTCCGAAGTAAAAAACGCCTGAGCTAGTAACCTAACTCAGGCGTTCATCATTCGTTTGATCGATTACTTGCGCAGACCCAACTTGGTGATCAGCGCGGTGTAACGTTCAGCGTTTTTGGACTTCAAGTAGTCCAGCAGTTTGCGGCGACGGCTCACCATGCGCAACAGACCACGGCGACCGTGATGGTCTTTGGCGTGGGTCTTGAAGTGGGGGGTGAGTTCGTTGATACGAGCGGTCAACAGTGCAACTTGCACTTCAGGGCTGCCGGTGTCACCAACTTGGCGTGCGTTGTCTTTGACGACAGCGGCTTTGATACTGGATGCGATCATGTCATTTTCCTGTTTGTGTGAAACTTGCGTCAGGCGCTGGAACTGCCCCTGACGTGCGCTATTGCGGTGTGCAAAGCCTTGCGATTATAGCCCGGAAGCGGGATCGCACCGCTCATAAACGCTAGGCCAGTGATTGCGCCTGCTTTTCAAGCCAGTGTTGGAGTCGATCCACACCCTGCACCAGCCGCTGCGGGTCCTTGGAGGCAAAGCACCAGCGCAGCCAGCCGCGCGCCTCGGGCGCGAACGCGTCGCCCGGCGCCAAGCCCACGCCGGCCTCCACAACCAGCCGTTTGGCCGTGGTGAGTGAATCGTCAAAACCCGCCAGCCGGAAAAAGGCATACATACCGCCGCGTGTCGGCGCCACCTGCAGCCCCGGAACCGCCTGCAACAGGGGAATCAGCGTGTCCCGGCAGGCCTTTAGATGGGCCACAACCTGGGGCGTCACTTCATCCGTGCGCTGCAAAGCCACCACACCCGCCCGCTGCGTGAACACACTGGCGCACGAGGTGTTGAACTCAATCAGCTTGCCCATGTGGTGCGTCATGGTTGGCGGCATCACCAGCCAGCCCAGGCGCCAGCCGGTCATGAGAAAGCTTTTGGAAAAGCTGTGCACCACGACCAGGCGATCCTCGGGCATGGCCACATCGAGAAAACTGGGGGCGCAGCCGTTCCAATTTTCGACTCTCCCCGGGCTCTGCCCGGCCCCCTGAGGGGGCGCTCCCGGCTTGAGGCGGCTCGGCGCCGGGGCCTCGTAGTAAAGCCGCTCGTACACCTCGTCGGCCAGTATCCAGGT
>NZ_DHXT01000017.1:29084-30310 GCF_002413825.1 Rhodoferax sp. UBA5149 | reverse complement strand
CCAGGGCATCGAGCTCGGCCTGCGCCTGTTTGAGTGCGACGGCGGCGGCGCGCTGCGCATCCCGTTGACGTGCCAACTCGGCACGGGCATTCTGGATGGCGTCCAGGTTCAAGTTGAGTAGCGGCATGCAAAACTCCTCAGGTCTTCAAATCTGAACCAACAAAATAGGCGCGAAACGGTTGCTGCAGCAAGGCTTTAGCGATCTCGGATGCGCTGGGTGTGGCACTCAGTGGCGGAAAGTTGGGGTAGGGCTGTTGCGCCAGTTGTTTCAGGCTATTGACGGTGACAAAACCGCCGGCCTGCACGCCGATGTGCGTCCACGAAAGCGCCTTGTAGGGGTTGTACTGCGTGTACACCGTCGTCGTTGAACCGGGCGCCTTTAGTTTTGCCAACGCACTCATATCCGCCAATGCCTTGACCAAGGCGGTGCGCTGCTTTGGCCCGGTGCGCGCTTGTTCTGGCTTGGGCACCTCCACATCAAAGCCGAAACGAGGCTCGTGCATTTGCTCTTCCAGCACAAAACACCATTGGTCAATCTGGTCGTGGTCGATGTCGAAGCCGAAGAAAGTAATGTCTTCGCCGATCGTGCCGGAGAACACCGGTATCTGGATCGCATCGTCGGGTCGGCGTCCCTGGTCATCCTTGCGCAAGGTGTCTGCACCGACGGTCTTCTTCCACGCATAGACCGCCGTGTTGGGGTAGCGCCGCAACAGTTGGCCGCGCACCAGCAGTGCCACGCGGTCGGGGTCGCCTCCGACGGGGTCGATGCGCTTGCCCAGGGGCTGGGCACCCCACAGGTGCATGGGCTGCATGTCGTCAAGCTCAATCAAGGGAAAGAAAGGCGCCGGACCGATCTGCACGCGACCCCAAAAACGCTGGAACGGTGTGCCCCGCAGGTCGGTCGGGAAACCGCGCCACAGCAGTTCACGGTTCATCTCGCAGTTGGCCCCGGCCATGAAGCTGTCGATGAAATGCTGGTTCACCCGCACCAGCATCACCAGGTCTTGCGGTATGCCGTCGACGCCCGGCATGAACGCGCTCTTGTCCCATGATGCCAGGCGTTGGTACAGCGGCTCCGGCAGTTTGGGCCAGGCCATGACACGGTCGAACAGGGCCGGAATCATGTAACGGTGCCGCGCAAACGCATCGCTGGCCGATAGGTAGGAGGCGACGAACGCGTTGCCATCACTCGCCGCCAGGTTCGCCACCGACACGGTGGACGCCAG
>NZ_DHXT01000017.1:427-28804 GCF_002413825.1 Rhodoferax sp. UBA5149 | reverse complement strand
GGCTGCACATCGACATGGCTGAGGGCATAGGCATCGCGCCAAAGCTGCTGGGTGCCACGCGTGGCCACGGCGTAACGGTTGAGGATTTCCCGCGTGCGCAACGCCGCGGGCAGTGTCAGTGTCGCCACCGCGGGCAGCGCTGCACCAGCGTGTGCGGCAACCAGCTCAAAACTGTCGTTGACCGAAAAATTGGACGACACGGCGCCTGCCACAGCCGACTGCACGGCATTCACCGGCAAGGCCGCGAACACGCCGGCGGAGCTGAACTTGCGGGCATCGGCGATGCGCACGCTGCCCAGGCTGACGCCGCTGAGTGCCCGCGCTTGCGCCACCCGGCGGGCGGGCGGCGCCATCTCGCGCCTGGAGGCGTCGAGCTGGCGGAACAGCGCCCGGTCCAGCTTGAGCGCGCCGTTGCGCGCGTCGAGTCGCATGGTGCTGAACTGCAGTGTGGCGTGCTCGCGGCTGGCCTCGACCAGAACCCCCTCCACGCCGCGTTTGCCGAGCGACTCCACCGTCTGCGCGATGACGCGCCAGTCGGTTGACTGCACCGTCGGCATGGCACTGACCAACTGGCCAAAGCGCTGGACGTGCAGGTCGGTGAACACACCCAGATGCTGGCCGACGCGAATCTTCAGGTCCGGTACGCCGCGCTGTTGCAGCGCCGTCGTCGATTCGTTCGCTGCCGCCAGCAGTTGACGCACCTGCCCGACGGTGAACTGGGTGCCCAAACCCGATGCACTCAAATCAAGCGCGCGCTTGTCATCACCCAGCAGATCAACTGTGTCGAAGGCCTTGGTACTCAGGATGCCATCGGGTACGAAAGCGTTGACCTGGAAGGCCGCGCTGCGGCTGCTGCCGGTGGCCATGGCCCCCACGTAGCGGGTGCTCTGCGCCGCCAGCGCAGACAGCTTTCCAGACAGCCGAGCCGCCATGCGCAGGGTGCGGCGTTGCGGTGTGGCGGCGCGTCGCAGTGCGGTGTCGGTGAGTGCCGCCGGCAGGCTGGAGCGGTCGATCTGGCCACCTAGCGAACCCAGGTGGCCCCCAATGCGGTAGGCCGTGCCGTTGCCCGCCAGCGCCTCGATGCGCGGCAAGGCCGGACCCATCACCTGCAGCAGCCGCTCGGGCGACAGCGTGTCGAAATGCTTGGCCTTGAGCGCGCGTTGTGCTTCGATCGCCAGCCGCGTCAGGTTGAACGTCATCTCAGCCTTCAGGATGTCGCCGATTTGGTCCCAGGCCGCATCGACAAAGATTTCCTGGTTTTGCCGCACGACCTCAGCGCCATAACCCGCAGCACCGCGATAGCGCGGGTTCAAGTTCAGCCCGCTCACCCAGTGCTTGGCCTGTTCCAATTTCGCCTGGGCCAGCTCGGCGTCCGTCACCAGGTGCTTCTTGGCATGCCAGGCACCCACCATCTGCGGCTTGACCTCCAGGCGCTTGCCCGCCGCGTCGCCGACCGGGTTGACAACATTCTCCTGCGGCGTGTTGACGATGATCGCCAGGCTGTCGGCCTGCGTCCCATCCGGCGGCGAACCCGGCGTGTAGCTCAGCGGAACCAGCGCGCCTTCCATCGTCGCCTGGGCACCCGGTTCGAAGCCGGTCAAGAGCGCATCCACGCCCATCGGTGCCGTGCCGACGTGCGACAGCAGCGTGGCGATCTCGGGGTTGTTTTTGTAGGCGCCGGGCGTCTTCAATCGGCGTGCCAGCGATTCAAAGTCGCCGCTCGGCCCGGTCGAAAACTCCCAGTGGTAGTAGACCGGCAGCAACACGTCGCCCTGCACGCTGGTGTCCCAGGCGGGTGCGAGTGCGGCCATCGCATCGGGCTTCGACTCTGCCAGGCCGAGCCCGCGCAGCCGCCCGGGCTCAAAAGCGGGCACCACGCAGGCCACATAGTCCTTGTTCGGCTCCAGTCGGCGCGGACAGACCAGGCGCGATGCGTTGCTGGCCGGGTCGTGTTGCAAGTCAGCCTGCATAGCGCCCGCGTCGCTGGCCTTGCTGACCACCTGCGCATGCGCCCAAGCCCAGGATTCGTCCAAACTGGGCAGTTCCGTTTTGACATCGGCGGCCTGCACGCGAACCGTGGGCAGCGGGCCCTGCGGTGGCATCCTGGGCGCGCCGGTCTTCGTGCGCTCCAGAACCACCAGCACCAGCCAGGGACGCAAGCGGCCGTCGTTGTTGGCGAGTGCGGGGGTCAGCATCCATGGAAAGTCGGGGGGATCAAAGTCCACGATGGCCAGGTAATTGGGCTCGTAGTTGCGCATGTTCGGCTTGGGGTCGGTGCGCAGCACGAGGCGGGTGTCGATCGCGATCACGTCGCCCGGACCATACAGGTGCATCGCCAGCGGTGTGATGGCCGTGCCCGCGTTGGCGCCGGCCAAGGTGAGTCCGATCTGCGCGGTGGCGCGTGCGCTTTGCAGCGGGTCTGCGCCGAGCGAGTCGATTTGTGTCAGTGCCACGGTCAGGCCGCGGCGGACCCAGGGCATGAACTGGTAGGCAACGGCGGTGCTGGTGGCCATGGAAGTGACTCCTGTGTGCGGTTCAGGGCCAGGTCAAAACGCCTGGAGGGTCTCAAACGATTCGACCACCTGCAGCGCTTTACCGCTGGCCAAAGCATGGTCTTCGGCTGCCCAGTAGGAGTGCGCGGCAGCGCCCCCCAGCGCGGTGCCGACGAGGGTGCCACTGGCCTTGTCGATGGTCTGCAGCGGCGGCGAGTTGACGCCAATCTTGACCTCGATCTCGGGCCTGAGCTTGGCGCCGCGGCGCAGCTCGGAGCGCCCGGCCGCGCTCAGGGACTTGGCCCAGCCCAGGTGACCCGCTTCCGTCAGCGCGGCCAGCGACAGCGCCGACTCGGGCTTGGGTGTCGTGGAAAGGTTGAGTTCTTCGTAGTCGAATACATCGCTCTGCGCTAACCCAAACAAATAGTCGCGCTGGCCGACCTCAAACCCCGCTTCAAAGCGATCAAACGAAGGTTTGGTGAGCAGTTCGTCCTCGTTCAGGTTGAAGAACTGCGCGGCGGAGAAGTTGTCGTCCAGCTTTTTGTCGGCCGCTTTGGCGATGATGCCGAACAGGATCTGGTCAATGGCAATCTCGGTTTCACCGTCGATGCCATCGGTGCCCAGCTTGGCCAGCTTCTTGGCCAGCGGCATGCGCTTTTGAACGAACTGCAGCACCGCGTTCGGGTGCGCGAGAACGCCCGCCATGTCGGGCAGTTTGGCAAAGGTGGCAAAGGCGTCGCCCGCCTGAGGCAGTTGCGCTGACCAGTTGCCCGGTTTCTCGATTTCGGCTTTGAGCTCCAGCGCGAGCGACAGCTTGCGCACTGTGGTGGCGCGGTCTTCACCCCAGCTCTCGTCCACATGGAAGCTGAAGTCCGGCAGCGGCCACGGGGTGTGGATCTCGGCGCGGCCGACGACGTGCCAGCGGCCCGGCCCGGCGAACAGGCCGTACAGGTCGATGCTGGCGAAGTCGATGCTAAATACTTCAACACAGGCCCAGACGTGCAAGTCCACCTCGAAGCGAAACTTGGGAACGATGTAGATGATGGCGTTGAACTCAAAGCCGCCTTCAAAGCTGGCGATACCGATGTCGGCCCACACGCGCATGGCCGAGCCGCCCTGCACGGTGGCGGACGTCACGGCGAAGTAGCCCCGGAACTGCATGCCGACGATGCCGATCGACAGGTCGGCGCCAATGCGCTGGAACGGACTGGGCAAGCCCGGCGGCAAGTCGGTAAAGCGGGGATGGAAGCCGCCAGCGCTGATCAGGAAGCTGGGCTTGTCGCCAAAAATGGCGCGGAACGCAAACTGACCGGTGAGCGAGATGAAAACCACGCGCGAATCGCGCAGCACGCCGTCGAACCAGATTTTGAGCGGGTCGAACACGATGCCACCGGCAAAGTCCACTTCGAGGCGCAGGATGGCGAGTGACTTGTCCACCAAGGGCGGCAGCTGCACGATCACCTGGCCGACGAAGGCGATCTGGCTGGCCTCGATCAAAACGCCCACGCGGGCAATCACCAGGCTGGGCGTGCCCCAACCGAGCTCCAGCATGGGCCCGATCACGAAGCCACCGGCCTTGAACGGAAAGATGGTGCGCAGCTGGCTGATGATCTGCGGCGCGTTGGCCACCGGATTTTGTGGAAATAAAAAGTTGTCCAGCGAGCCGCTGGACAGGCCTTGGGACAAGGTGTCGATGCTGACCGTGTGCTGCACGCCCAGCAGTCCGCCAATGCCGGTCAGCGTGAAGCCAAAGCCGAGCTGGATGGGTGGCAGCTGCGCGGTAATGATCAGCAACAGCGACCAGCCGCCGGGGTTCTTGGTGGACAGCAGCCCGATCGCCTTGACGCCAATGGCGGCGATGCGGATGTCCAGAATGCCGCCGTACTCGCCGCGGTCCGGGTCGAACAACAGGAAGCCACCGCCCTTGACGATGCCCGCATCGATCGCCAGACCAGCGCCCGAGGGTGGTTTCAAGTCGTATTGGGGCGCGGTGACGCCCGCCAGCAGATCATCCAGCCGCAGCAGGGTGCCCAAGCGGTCGATCGAGCCCGAGAACGGGCCGATTTGCACCTGGAACGAACCCGACAGTTCGATGTCGATTTTGTTCAGGTCGTCGGCCTTCTTCAGCTCGAAGGTCAGAAATGGAATTTGCACCGGGCTGTTGGGAATTTTCTCCAGCGGAATGGTCGCTTTGAGCCCGGTGCCGTCCTTCAGGCGCAGGCCCCCACCCATGTCCGCGATGAGCCCCAAAGTCAAGGCGACCTCGATCTGCTCACCGAGTACGGCGCCCAGGAAAGGGTCGTCTCCGACCTTGAGTACCAGCGTGCTGTCCTTCAGGTCGAACTCGACCAGGGGGTCGAGCTTTTTAAGCGTGAATCCGCCCGACAACTGGCCGATCTTGAAGTGCGTTTTATCGAGGTCACCCAGAATCAGCGGCTTGCTACGTTTGAACAAAATGCTGATCTCCGAAGTGCCGGTCAGCGTCGGGGCTGTCAGGGGCGGCAGCGGCAGCCCTAAGGGCGGCAGGTCGAGTTGCAGCTTGATCTGGCCGTCAGCCTTGAGCACCAGCTCAAAATCCTGGCCCACGCCTTCTTTCGTCGCCAAGGTTGTCAGCAGTTCGGCGTACAGCGTTTGCGGCAGGTCGTAACCCAGGCGCAGGTCGAGTTTCTTGCTGGCGTCGTCGCTGCGCGTCAGCGAATAGGTCTTGGCGCCGAGCAGCGCGGGCAGCGGGATGTCGGGGGCCTTGGGCGTCAGCCAACCTTTGGCATCGTCGAGGTTGCGCGCGCTGAACGAGCGGTCAAGGATGGTGCCGATGGCCATGATGGCCAGGCCGAGGACCATTTGCCCTTCGTCGACCTGCGCTGCCGAGAGTGTGTTGCCGGCAGGATCGGCACCCTTGAGCAAATAGACCAGCCGCCGGGCGGGTGGCTTGGCATCGGGTTCGTCGGCGTCACCGCTCAGGATCAGCAGCAACTTCGCCACCGAGTAGGCGCTGGGCGGCTTACCGGGGTCGGCCGAGGTGATTCGGTGAATTTGTTGAATCACTTTCGACAGGTCGGTCAAGCCAATATTGCCATCGCCGATGTGGGCCAGCAACTCGCCCACGGTTTTCAGCGCGGCGAGCGTTTCACCCACCACCATCGTCGCGGTGGCCAGGGATTGGGCTTCGGCGTGACTGGCGTTGAACCCAGCGGGATCAATGGTGGCCGCCGTCTGGTTGAGTTCAAGACCGAGCCGGGTACGCAAGGCATCCACCAGTGGTGCCACCAGAGCCGGCGGACCGCCAACTTGCAGGTCGGCCTCCAGTGCGGCAACCGTGGCTTGCAACCACTTGAATACACGCAAAAACACCTTGTCAGCGGTACTGGCCATGTGATCCCCTCCCAGGAGCGCCAAATAGCGCTGAGGGAATTCTCAGTACAACTTTTTACCGTGTCAACCACCCGACCGACTTTCCCGCACGGACGATTTGACAATTCGCAAGTCCCATGCGATCTGAAAAGCCAGAATATATCGACTGGATCAAACAAAGCGGAAAAACATGAAATCCGGCCGTCTTTTTCAACGACGCGACTGCGCAAGGTCGGTGTGTTTGTTCCTGCTTGTATCCGCTTCGGTCCCGGCGCAGACGGATCGTTTCCAGTGTGCGCCGCTGGTCCCGAGCAAGGCGCGCCAGCCAGCTTACGGGGCAGCCCCAGGCCAGCCGCGCTGCGAGGGCTTCTATGAAAAGAACGTCTCCCAGCCCTTTCTTGAACTGGTGTCGCTCACACGCTCGGCGCCCGGGTCTTTGACGGTCGATGCCGAAGGCCGATTGAGTCTGCGCGGTTCGCTCAAGCTGGACACGCGCTTGGTGATTCAGCCCATGCGTTCCAATCCCCTGTACCGGGTCGACGCCGGGCTTTCGCGCGGCGCCAGCGTGGGCTGGAGCAGCCGCACCATGCTGCAAGCGACCGGCCTGCAATTGCGCGACCTTGGCTTTCTGGCGCTGGTCGGCGCCGAGCCCATGGTCCTGGCCCCGGTTTCCACCCAGGTGGGGGACGAAGGCCATACGGCTTATGCCGTGTTGCGGCCTTCGGTGGCGGTCTCGTCCTTGTCCTGGCGCGCTTACCGACTGGGCTCACCTGCCGTGTTGCCGGGCGACTGGCAAGCGCTCGCCAACAAGCCCTTGTTCGCGTGGGAACGCATCGCCCTGGCCATTCCGCTGCCGACCGATGGCCTGAGCCTGCGCATCGACGTCGCGGGGCTTGACAGCCAGGGTCAGGCCCTGCCGCTACTTCAATTCGTGGTTCTCGGGGCCAATGATGACAACCCCTGAGCAAGCCGCCTTGCGCGCCCAGCGCAGCGCACTGGCACTGAGGCTGGCGCAAGGGCTGGGCGAAGCAACGCCAGTGGCCGAACTGAAGGACCTGCAAACCCGTTTGCAACTCATCGACGGCGTGCTCGCCGATGCCGCACCGCCCGGCCACGCCTTGCGCCGCCATCTGATCGCCCTGCTCCTGGTTGCCGCGGCCGTCTCGCTGGCGGCGCTGCTGCCCATGCCACGGGTGTCATTCGTGCTTGAACTGGACGCCGGCGCCGCACAGATGCGCATGATCAAAAGTGGCAACCTGGCCGGTCAGCCGCTGGATGGCGAGATGCGCGCCGAAGGCTTCAGCCGCATCGAATCCGCCGACCCGGCACTGGCGCAACGCGCCCTGGATGGCGGCGCCAGCCAGCTCGCTTTGCAGGCGCAGCGCCTGAACCTGCGGCGCATCAGCTTTCCCGCTGGCGCCCGTATTGACTTCGAGGCTGGCGCCCAAACCGTTCGAGTCGCCATCGACGGCACGGCGCATGCGGCTGAGTTCGAGATCGGCGGTCAGGCATCCAGCAGCTTTGGCGGTTCGCCGCGCGAGGCGGGCAACTATGCCGTCGCCGAATGGCTCAAGCTGGTCGCCGGCACCGCACCCACCGAACTCTGGTTCACGCGCAAACCCGAACGCAGCTACCTCTGGCGCGGCCTGCAACCCGACTCGCTGCGCTTGGTCGAGCGCCAGTCGGGCGCCGACGCTCAGGTGCGCCTGGTCTCTGCCCTGCGCCAGGGCCTGCTGCGCCTGCCCGCCACGGGCCGCGAGCTGCGTCTGATCGCGGGCAGCGGCCTGGAGCTGGACGGCTTGCAGCTTGACCAGGCCGATCTGACCCTCGGGGAACAGGTGGGCCTAAGGCTCAGCGGTTCGGCGCAACGCATGGTGCTCGAGACCGGCGGCTTCCAGCAATCGCTCAAGCCCAGTCTGCTCGACTACGTGGCCCACAACCACGGCCTGGGCCTGATCTGGAGCGCCGCCGGCCTGCTTTGGGGAATCAGCACATGGCTGCGAAAAGCGCTTGGCGACAAGTTCTGAGCTGGCTGCCCGGGCTGGTTCTTGCGGGCCCGGCGTGTGCCCAAGACACCACCTTTCTGAGTGGAGAAGAGCTGGCCGCACGGCTGCGCCAGAATCTGGTGTGGATCGCCGCGCAGGACATTGGTGAGCATGGTTACGGCCTGGTCGTCGGCGGTGATGCCCAAACGCTTTGGGTGCTTACCGCTCGCCATGTGGTGGTCAGGACCGGCATGCGCGGCAGCTCCACGCCTGAAACGCCCAGCCGCCAGATACGCCTGCGCTTTTGCACCGCCAACGCCACCGAGCTGCTGCCAAGCGAGCCTTGGCCCGACTGGGACGCCGACGGCGAAGACATTGCGCTGCTGAGCGTGGCGCGGCCACGCGACTACCAGCCCGTCACACGCGCCTTGGCGCCACAGGTGGTGGTGGGCGAGCCGGTCTGGCTGCTTGGCAGCAACGACGAGTGCAGCCTCGTGCCGGCCCAGGGCCAGGTGCGGGTGCTGACCGACGCCACCCACAATCTGCGCATCGACTTCCCCGGCGTGCAAGGCGGCAGCTCGGGGGCACCGGTGCTCAGCGGCTCTGGCGTGCTGGGCTTGATGAAATCGGCTGAAGACCTGACCACCACGGTGCATGCCATCGACGACCTGCAACGCCGCCTGCAAGCCTTGCCCGGTCACCGTTGGGAGCTGGTGGAAGCACGCAACATCCCGCCCACCGACCCGCGCGCCGCCGAGATCGACCTCGCCGAAACCCTGAACCAATACCTGCTGGTGCTGCGCAACGTGCACATGCTGCTGCAACAGCGTCAGGTGGCACGCCCCACGCTGGACGACTACATGCAGCGCTACAACCTTGCGCTGAGGCGTTTCCTGCGGGTGCGCGAGGCCTACGACGGCAGCCTTAACCGCTACTGGCCGCCGCCGGTAAGTCTGGCCTGGCGGTCCTTGCGCGAAACCCTCTGGACCCTGCACCAGAACTTCTGGCGCATCAACCCCTTGATGGAAGATATTTACAAGAGCCAACAAAGCAGCGATGGCGTGCGCGCACAAATGGCCTCGCTCGAACCCGGGCTGGTTCGCCTGGAGTCCGATATTGCGCAGTTTTTGCGCCTACTTGCAAAGGAGAACTAATCATGTTGAGCACCCATGCCTGGCGCGCCAGCGCCGTCGCTGTCATCACTCTGTGGCTGGCGGCCTGCGGCGGCGGCACCGAGTTGCTTATTATTCCGTTGTTCGAGTTTGGCTTCAGCGGCACAAGCGGCGCGGTACAAGCCAGCGTTTTTTTCCTTCCCGACACGCCGACACAAAGCAGCGGCAGCTTCGATCAGGTGAATGTGAGCGTCAACGGAGGGGCGCAAACGATTTACGCCGGCACCTACTCGGGCTGCAACTTCAAACTCAGCACCGTAGTGGCAGTTGCCCCTCCTCTGTCGGTCGGCTACAGCGGCCGCTTCACCGGCAACGACAGCATCGAGCTGACGCCGACCAACGACGTTAATTTGCCGGTGCTAACTCTGCAGCGCCAAGGCACGGGCTCTCGCAACATGGGTTGCTGACACCGCCCCTACCCCGGTAAAAAACAACAGGAACAATGAATCCTCGACGACCTTCATTGCCGATCGGGGTTCAAGTCACGGCGCTGCTGACGCAGTTGTTGACGCAGATCCCTCAACTCCTGCGGCGACAAATGCCGGTTCGCAGGCGCTTCGTCCAGCGTCTGATCGGCCGCCCTCGTCTCTCGCTCTCGACGTACTTTCAGGGCGGAGCGCAACTCTGCACGCCGCTGCTCAGACGCGGTCTGACCGACTGCAACATCTGGATTGGCAGCGGGCTGGGCCCATGCGCCGACCGCGGCGAACGAAATGAGTAGAAAAAACAGACAATTCTTCATAGGGTGAACATAACGCCAAATTGCATACCGCTGTTCACATTGAGCAGCTAGGGACTTGCGCGCAGGGGCAACATTTGTAACAGTATGTCAAAGCTTCCTGAGAATTCCGGAAATCCCAGCTTCAACCCTGCAAAATCGGCTTTGTTACAAATTCAGTGGTACCTCCATGAGCCAAGCCCCCAGCCGCAATGACAAAATTATGGTCGTCGACGACGATGCCCGCATTCGCGACCTGCTGCGACGTTACCTGACGCAAGAAGGTTTTGATGTTCTGCAGGCCGAGGACGGCAAGTCGCTGACACGCATCCTGTTGCGTGAAACGGTTGACCTGATCGTGTTGGACCTGATGATGCCAGGCGAGGACGGCCTGTCGATTTGCCGGCGCCTGCGGGCTGCGAATGACCGCACCCCCATCATCATGCTGACCGCCAAAGGCGAGGATGTGGACCGCATCGTCGGCCTGGAGGTCGGCGCCGACGACTACCTGGGCAAACCCTTCAATCCGCGTGAACTGCTGGCCCGCATTCATGCCGTGCTGCGTCGGCGCCCCGTCCATGAAGCACCCGGCTCGCCATCAAGCGACAACGAGGTGGTGGATTTCGGGCCGTTTTCCTTTGACCTGGGCGCTCGCACCTTGCGTCGGGACAACGAAGACCTGCCACTGACCACCGGCGAGTTCGCCATGCTCAAGGCGCTGGTACGCCATCCACGCCAGCCACTGTCCCGCGAAAAACTGGCCCAGCTGGCGCGTGGCCGCGAGTTCGAACCCTTTGACCGCAGCCTCGATGTTCAAGTCTCCCGCCTGCGCAAACTGGTGGAAGCTGATGCAGCGACGCCCCGCTTCATTCAGACGGTCTGGGGTGTTGGCTACGTTTTTGTTCCGGACGGCGCGGGTTGAACACATTGGCCAAAGAGAACGCCATTTCATCCGACCTCACCAGCCCGATGCCCCTGGAGGGAGCTGCCGGAGACAGCAAGAAGCGGGCATGGCTGAGCTTGAGTCTGTTCTGGCGCACTTTCTTCCTGCTGGCACTTTTGCTGATTGGCAGCATTCTGGCCTGGCTGCAGACGTTGCGCGCGCTGGAATTTGAGCCCCGCGCCATCCAGACCGCGCAGCAAATCGCGTCGCTGGTCAATCTGAGCCGCGCCGCGCTGATTCACTCCGACGCTATCAATCGGGTGTCCCTGATCAAAACCATGACGGAGCAGGAAGGCGTGCGCATCGTGCCGCGTGAGCCTGGTGACACATTCGAACCTTTTGACACAGATGCGCTGGGCCAGCGAATCTCGCTTGAACTTCAGTCCAGACTCGGCCCCGGCACGGTGGTGGCCAACAGTGTCAACCAGAAGGAAGGGCTGTGGGTCGGCTTCACCATCGACGGCGACCGCTATTGGATGCTTACCGATCGCGCCCGCTTCAACCGCACGGCCCGAGGGACCTGGATGATCTGGTTGATGGCGGCCGCTGCGCTGTCGCTGGCGGGGGCCGCCCTGATTGCGCGCCTGATCAACCGACCGCTCAAGCAGCTGTCGTTTGCGGCCAGCCGGGTGCGCGACGGGGACTTCTACGCCAGTACGCTGGACGAAACCGTGGCGACCAGCGAAATCCGGGCGGTCAACAGGGGGTTCAACCGCATGACCGAGAAGCTGGCCAAAATCGAACAGGACCGGACCATCATGCTGGCCGGCATTTCACACGACCTGCGCACACCGTTGGCCCGCTTGCGCCTGGAAGCGGAACTCAGCGTGTCCGACACCGAGGCCCGTGCCCACATGGCCGCGGACATTGCGCAACTCGACGCCATCATCGACAAGTTCCTGGACTACGCGCGGCCCGGTAGCGTCGACCTCAGCGCCGTCGCTCTGCGCGATGTCATTGACGACTGTCTGTACAGCGCCCGAAATCGAACCGATATGCACTTCAACCTGGACCTGGCGGATGGCCTGCTGGTGCTCGCCGACGCGGTGGAACTGGGACGCGTGATAACCAACCTTCTGGAGAACGCGCGCCGTTACGGCAAATCCGTGGACACCGGCGTTGCTGTGGTTGATATTGCCGCCAAGGCATATGACAACTGGGTGCTGCTCAGGGTGCGCGACCATGGCATGGGCGTGTCGGACGAACAACTGGCCAACTTGACCAAGCCGTTTTATCGCGGCGAAGCGGCTCGCACGGCAGCCAACGGCGCCGGGCTGGGCTTGGCGATTGTCGAGAAAACCATTTCAAGAATGGGCGGCACTTTTGTCCTGAGCAATACGCCTTCAGGTGGCCTGGCTGCCAATATCAAGTTGCAGCGGGCGCCGCCGGCTTGACTTTTCCCCCACTCACTCCCCCAACCCCTCTTTCGCCCCGCCGGGCGAAAGAGGGGAGCCTTCATTTTGTTTTTGGACTCCGGCTGCGGAATTACCGGGGACTGTTACGACTGTGGTTGGAGCGGCAAGAATTCAGGGCGCGAGTTCCGAGCGCCGGAGGCTGGGTTGCTGGCTGCTGGGCTGCTGGGCTGCTGGTCAGGTTATTTTGGCTCCACCCCAGCTTGCTATATATTTAATAGCGTGTTGCGCTTATTCTGCGGGGGCTAGAGGCCTATTTCACTAAAATCGGGAAAGCTACCGTGCTTTTCGAGCCGCTTTGCCGCCCACGCGCCCTGAGCCGGTGTCGCGCGGGGGCAAGCCTGTGTGCTGGGTCAGCAAACGGCCTTGCTGCGGCTGGCTAGCGGACGCAGGCCGTGCCGCGACCGTGGTCGAGTTTTTGCGTCGTGCACTGCTGTAGTTGCCGTCCGTCAGCGGCTGAAAGGTCGGGATCAGGTGGTGCTTGCCGTTGCCGATCAGGTCGGCACGGCCCATCGCCTTGAGGGCCTCGCGCAGCAAAGGCCAGTTGTTGGCATCGTGATAACGCAAAAAGGCCTTGTGCAGGCGGCGGCGGCGCTCACCGCGCACGATGTCCACCGTTTCGCTGTCGCGGGTGATCTTGCGCAAGGGGTTCTTGTTCGTGTGGTACATCGCGGTGGCGGTGGCCATGGGTGAGGGGTAAAAGGTCTGCACCTGGTCGGCGCGAAAGCCGTTTTTCTTGAGCCAGACGGCCAGATTCATCATGTCTTCGTCGCTGGTGCCGGGATGGGCTGCGATGAAATAAGGAATCAGGAACTGCTTCTTGCCGGCCTCAAGGGTGAACTTCTCGAACAAGGTCTTGAACTTGTCGTAATTGCCGATGCCCGGCTTCATCATCTTGGTGAGCGGACCCGATTCGGTATGCTCGGGCGCAATTTTCAGGTAACCCCCGACGTGGTGCGTCACCAGTTCCTTGACGTACTCGGGGCTTTGCAGCGCCAGGTCATAGCGCAGGCCGGAGCTGATCAAGATCTTCTTGATGCCCTTGAGCGCCCTGCCGCGGCGGTATATCTTGATCAGCGGATCATGGTCGGTGGTCAGGTTCTGGCAGATGCCGGGGTAGACGCAGCTGGGCTTGCGGCAGGCGGCCTCGATCTGGGGACTGCGGCAGCCCAGACGGTACATATTGGCGGTGGGGCCACCCAGGTCGGAAATGGTGCCGGTAAAGCCTTTGACCTTGTCGCGGATGTCCTCGATCTCCTTGATGACCGAGTCTTCCGAGCGGCTCTGGATGATGCGGCCTTCGTGCTCGGTGATGGAGCAGAAGGTGCAGCCACCGAAGCAGCCGCGCATGATGTTGATCGAAAAGCGGATCATCTCCCACGCCGGAATTTTGGTCGCGCCGTCATGGCTGCCGTTGTCGTCCGCGTAGGCCGGATGCGGGCTGCGCGCGTAGGGCAGGTCGAACACGAAGTCCATCTCGGCCGTGGTCAGCGGAATTGGCGGCGGGTTGATCCAGACGTCGCGCGCGCTCACGCCCTCGCCATGCGCCTGCACCAGCGCGCGGGCATTGCCGGGGTTGGTCTCCAGATGCAGCACGCGGCTGGCATGGGCGTAGAGCACCGGGTCAGCCTTGATCTGCTCGTAGCTGGGCAGACGAATCACCGAGCGGTCGCGCGGCGGCACCTTGACGCTGCCCTTGCCGTACAGCGCGGGGTTGGGCATGAAGGTCAGCGGCCGGATCGCCGGGTTCACCTCAATTTTTGAGTCTTTTGGGCCTGTAG
The DNA here is from genome assembly GCF_002413825.1 of Rhodoferax sp. UBA5149. Lineage (GTDB taxonomy): Bacteria > Pseudomonadota > Gammaproteobacteria > Burkholderiales > Burkholderiaceae_C > Rhodoferax. Next base: position 14,950 of record NZ_DHXT01000017.1, on the reverse strand, counting down.
CCCCCGTAACATATACGCCAGCAGCTCCGTTTTTTGTAGCATTTTCCTTTTCTGCATCTTCCTTGGCGCAGCTGCTGCCCTGCTGTGCGGCCTGCTCCGAAGTGGTCATGTAGGGGTTGACGTGGTCCTCCACCCGGCCCGGCTCGTCGACACTGGTGGAATCGATCTCAAACCAGCCCTTGCCGCTTGCGTCGTCCGGTCGGCGCACAAACGCGGTGCCGCGCACATCCGTGATTTTTTCCACTGGTTCGCGCGCAGCCAGGCGATGCGCAATCTCGACAATGGCGCGCTCGGCGTTGCCGTACAGCAGCAGGTCGCACTTGGCGTCGACCACGATGGAGCGACGCACCTTGTCCGACCAGTAGTCGTAGTGCGCGATGCGGCGCAGCGAGCCTTCAATACCACCCAGCACAATCGGCACGTCCTTGTAGGCCTCGCGGCAGCGCTGGCTGTAGACGATGGCCGCGCGGTCGGGACGCTTGCCGCCGACGTCGCCAGGCGTGTAGGCGTCATCGCTGCGAATCTTGCGGTCGGCGGTATAGCGGTTGATCATGGAATCCATGTTGCCCGCGGTCACACCCCAGAACAGATTGGGCTTGCCCAGCACCTTGAACGGATCGGCACTCTGCCAGTCGGGCTGGGCAATCAAGCCGACGCGAAAACCCTGGGCTTCGAGCATGCGGCCAATCACCGCCATGCCAAAGCTGGGATGGTCGACATAAGCATCACCCGTCACGAGGACGATGTCGCAACTGTCCCAACCCAACTTGTCCATCTCGGCACGGCTCATCGGCAGGAATGGGGCCGTGCCAAAGCGGGCCGCCCAGTACTTGCGGTAACTGGTCAGCGGCTTGGCGGCGCGCGCGAAAAAGGAGACGTCAACGGGGGCGTTCATAGGGGACACAAGTGAGGGGCAACCCTCAAGTGTATGGTTTTACGCATGGCAACGTGCTTGAATGGGTACTCGACTGAAGAATCCAGTCAAGGCCCTCACTCCGCCGCTACCGAAGCCACTTTTGCAGAAACTGGGCTTGTCCCATGGCAGGGTCGAGCTGGTAGTTGGCAAACCCGACCCGGTTGTATAGCCGGATGGCGCCCGCATTGCCTTGCAGCACCTCCAGCGTGAGTTTGCAGGCGCCACGTTCGCGCGCGATTTCTTCAGCCAGCGCCAGCATCTGCTCGGCAACGCCCTGCCCCCGATACTCCCGCACCACCGCCACGTCGTGCACATTCACCAAGGGCTGGCAGGCAAAAGTGGAAAAACCTTCCAGGCAGTTCACCAGCCCGACGGGAAGCTCACCGGCAACGCCGTCAACCGCGCCAAACGCCAGCACGCTGAAAGCCTGCGGCCGGGCTGCGAGCGCGGGCACCAGATGGGCCTGGGCAAACGCACTCAAGGGCTCACCACCCCCCATCGGGTCCCTGGCGTAAGCGTCCAGCAGGCTCACCAGGGCACTGGCATGCACCGGATTGGCGTAGTCGGCACGACAAATGCGCACGGAGGAAGTACGCGGCATGCTGGGCGCGGTCAGGCCGAAATCGTGCCGGCCACGCGCTCGGCACACGCCTTGGCCTGCGCGGCGTCACGCGCCTCCACCATCACCCGCAACAAGGGCTCGGTGCCACTCGCGCGTATCAGCAGTCGGCCGGTATCGCCCAATTCAGCCTCCACCGCCTGCGTTTCACTGGCGAGGTTGACGCTGGCTCGCCAGTCCTGGCCCGGTTTCAGGCGAACATTGATCAGCGTCTGGGGGAACAGGGTCACGCCAGCCAGCAATTCGGCCATGCTTTTGCCACTTCGAACGCAGGCTTGCAAGACCTGCAGGGCCGAAATCAAGCCATCGCCCGTGGTGTGTTTGTCCAGTGCCAGCAAATGGCCGGAACCTTCACCGCCGAGCAGCCATTTGTGCTTTTCCAGTTCTTCCAGCACATAACGGTCACCAACCTTGGCACGCACAAACTGCACGCCACGCGCCTTCAGAGCCACCTCCACCGCCATATTGGTCATCAAGGTACCCACCACCCCCGGTACGTGTTCATCGCGCCCCAGGCGGTCGTCCGCCATCAGGTAAAGCAGCTCGTCCCCGTTGTAGAGTCGGCCCTCCGCGTCCACCAGTTGCAGGCGGTCGGCATCGCCATCCAGTGCCACGCCGAAATCGGCCTTGTGGGTTTTGACGGCTTCGATCAGGGCCTGCGGGTGGGTGGCGCCCACTTCGTGGTTGATATTCAATCCATCGGGCGAACAGCCGATGGCAATGACTTCCGCCCCCAGTTCGTGAAACACCTTGGGCGCGATGTGGTACGCCGCGCCATGCGCGGCATCGACCACAATCTTCATGCCTTTGAGCGTCAGGTCATTGGCGAAAGTGCTCTTGCAGAACTCAATGTAGCGGCCGGCCGCGTCGTCCAGACGACGGGTCTTGCCCAGACTGGCAGAGTCAGCCCACACCGGCGCCTCGTCCAGTGCCACCTCGACGTCCAGCTCCCAGGCGTCAGACAGCTTGGCACCTTGGGCACTGAAAAACTTGATGCCGTTGTCGGGGAAGGGATTGTGGCTGGCGCTGATGACAACCCCCAGTGAGGCCCGTTGCGCCCGCGTGAGGTAGGCCACGCCCGGCGTTGGCAAGGGGCCCAGCAGCACCACATCGACACCGGCAGAGTTGAAACCACTCTCCAGTGCACTCTCCAGCATGTAACCGGAGATACGCGTGTCTTTGCCGATCAGCACCGTCGGTCGTGCTTCCGTTTTTTTGAGCACACGGCCCACGGCATGCGCCAGACGCAACACGAAATCAGGCGTGATGGGCGCTTGCCCCACGGTGCCGCGAATACCGTCAGTTCCAAAATACTTTCTGCTCATATAAGCATCCTTGTCCTTCAATTTATTCAACTTGACGCTGGCGATCTTATAGCGCCGAGCACCTGGAGTGCCTGCACCGTTTCGCGCACGTCGTGCACGCGAACGATGGAAGCGCCGCGCTCGACCGCCAGCAAAGCGGCTGCCACGCTGGGCACCATGCGCTCATGCGCGGCCAGGCTTGCCACCACGCCCTCCTGCGAGCTACCCGTGACCACTGCCAGCGATGATTTTCGCGACCAACCGGCCAGCAGCGGATAGCCACCGCTCAGCAATTCACTTTGTCGTGCCAGCAGCGCAAAGTTCTGCGCCACCGTCTTGCCAAAACCAATTCCGGGGTCGATCACGATTCGACTCTTTTGAACCCCCTGCCCTTGTAGCTGCTGGGCTATCTGCTGCAGAAACGATAGCACCTGCGGCACGACGTCACCCGCCATGGGGGCGACCTGCATGGTCAGTGGCTCACGGTGCATGTGCATCAGGCAAACACCACACCCTGGGTGCCGCGCCACGACCTGCATGCCATCCATAGGCGTGGGTGCCGCGTTGGGCTCAGTCCAGCGCAGGGCCCATATGTCGTTGATGATGTCGACCCCGAGGTCCAGCGCGGCTTGCATGACTTTCGGTTTGTAGGTGTCGACCGACACCGGCACACCCAATCGGACGGCTTCACGCAGTACCGGCAACACACGTGCCAACTCTTCTTCCAGCGGCAGGGGCCGAGCGCCGGGACGAGTCGATTCGCCACCGATGTCCAGAATATCGGCGCCGTCCTGGAGCAGCTCTTCACAATGCCGCAACGCCGCCGTGGTGGTGGCATGCTGCCCGCCGTCCGAGAACGAGTCGGGCGTGACGTTGACAATGCCCATCACTTGAGGGTTCGTCAAATCAACAAGAAATCGACTTGTGTTCCATTGCATGGAGAATCTAGCGCTTTTTTTCGGAGAGGGCGAATTGCCACAGGCCAACTGCGACAAGGATCAAAACAAAAACGGGGCTACTGTGCCCCGTTTTCTCGATAAATACCGCTGCTAAGCCGCCGTAGGCGCCGCGTCGGGCTTGACTGCGGGTGCCCCGCCACCACTTCCGCTGTCCCCACCCGCGGAGGCGGATGGAATGCGTGGCGTCCAGTCTTTGGGTGGACGGGGCTCTTTGCCGGCCATGATGTCGTCAAGCTGGTCGCTGTCGATGGTTTCCCACTCCAGCAGAGCTTTCGCCATGGCGTGCATCTTGTCCTTGTTGTCTTCGATGAGCTTGCGCGCCAGGCTGTACTGCTGGTCAATGATGCGGCGAACCTCAGCGTCCACCTTCTGCATGGTTTGCTCGCTCATGTTGGTGGTCTTGGTCACCGAGCGACCCAAAAACACTTCCCCTTCGTTATCGGCATAAACCATGGGACCCAAGGCATCGGTCATGCCATAACGGGTCACCATGTCGCGCGCAATGTGGGTGGCACGTTCAAAGTCGTTGCTGGCGCCCGTGGTCATCTGGTTCATGAACACTTCTTCCGCGATACGACCACCAAACAGCATGCTGATCTGATGCAGCATGTATTCGCTGTCGTAGCTGTAACGGTCTTGCGCCGGCAGGCTCATGGTGACGCCCAGAGCGCGACCACGCGGAATGATGGTCACCTTGTGCACCGGATCGCACTTGGACAGCATCTTGCCAATCAAGGCGTGACCTGATTCGTGGTACGCCGTGTTCTTGCGTTCGCTCTCTGGCATGACCATGCTCTTGCGCTCAGGCCCCATCAGGATCTTGTCTTTGGCCTTCTCAAAGTCCTGCATTTCTACCGTGCGCGCATTGCGGCGTGCGGCCATCAGAGCAGCTTCATTGCACAGATTGGCAAGGTCGGCGCCGGACATGCCAGGTGTGCCACGCGCGATAACGGCGGCATTGACATCCTGGCCCAAAGGCACCTTGCGCATATGGACATAAAGAATCTGTTCGCGCCCGCGAATGTCCGGCAAGGTGACATACACCTGACGGTCAAAACGACCAGGACGCAACAAGGCCGCATCCAAAATATCGGGGCGATTGGTGGCGGCCACCACGATCACACCAGCGTTGGTTTCAAAGCCATCCATCTCCACCAGCATCTGGTTCAGGGTCTGCTCGCGCTCATCATTGCCACCGCCCAGACCGGCGCCACGCTGACGGCCCACCGCGTCAATTTCATCAATGAAGATGATGCACGGGGCATTTTTCTTGGCGTTGTCGAACATGTCGCGCACCCGGGAGGCACCCACACCGACGAACATTTCCACAAAATCGGAGCCGGAAATCGAGAAGAACGGTACCTTGGCCTCGCCGGCAATGCCTTTGGCCAGCAGCGTCTTGCCGGTGCCGGGTGGGCCGACCAGCAGCAGGCCACGGGGAATCCGCCCCCCCAGCTTCTGGAATTTGGCCGGGTCTTTCAGGAAGTCCACGACTTCCTTGACTTCTTCCTTGGCTTCATCACAACCGGCCACATCGGCAAAAGTGACCAAGTTGGTATTTTCATCCAGCAAGCGCGCCTTGCTCTTGCCAAAGCTGAAGGCGCCACCCTTGCCGCCACCCTGCATTTGCCGCATGAAGTAAACCCAGACACCAATCAGCAACAGCATCGGGCCCCAACTGACCAGCAAAGTCATCAGCAGAGAACCTTCTTCACGTGCTTTCACATCAAATTTGACGCCATTGGCAATCAGGTCGCCCACCAGACCACGGTCAAGGTAGGTGGCTGTGGTTCTGACTTTACGGTCGTCGTTGGTCACGGCAACAATTTCAGTGCCGCCCTGACCTTCCTGGATGATGGCGCTCTTGATACGCTTGCCGCGAACCTCTTCCAGAAAATCGGAATAGCCCAAGTACCCGGCGCCCACCGTTCCCCGTGTGTCGAACTGTTTGAACACAGTGAACAGCACGAGGGCGATGACAAGCCAGACGGCAATTTTCGAGAACCACTGATTATTCAAGCGAGGCTCCAATACGGACGCAAATTAGAAGACGAAGCACAGTTGGGAGCTATTTTAGGCGTTTCAAGGCGTGCCGGGCGTGATTTTCAAGTTTTCAGCCACAGGCAAAGCATGGGATTCAGGGTGATTTCAAACCGACGCCGACCAGAAACGTTTCGGATGACTTGTCACGGGAAGCCTTGGGTTTAATCGGCTTCACCACCAGAAAGGTCTCCTTGAATCGCTTGACCAACTGGTCGTAGCCACCGCCGTGAAAGACTTTGGCCACCAGCGCGCCTTGCGGTTTCATATGGTTTTGGGCGAATTCAATCGCCAGTTCAACCAGATTTTCAATCCGGGCGGCATCGGTAGACGCAATGCCGGACAGGTTGGGCGCCATGTCTGACACCACCACATCCGCCTGCCGGCCCTTCATTTCCTCCGTCAAGCGCTGCAAGACCTCAGTCTCGCGGAAATCCCCCTGCAAAAAGACGACACCTTCCACCGGCTCCATCGGCAGGATGTCCAGCGCGATGATGGTGCCGTTCAGCGCTCCGACCGCCGCCCCCCCGCTGGTCGCGGTTTTGGGTGACATTTTGCGTCGCACATACTGGCTCCACGCGCCCGGCGTCGAACCCAGATCCACCACGAGGTGACCCGGCTTGATCAAATGAAATGTCTCGTCAATTTCCTTGAGCTTGTAAGCGGCGCGGGCACGGTAGCCTTCGAGCTTCGCCAGTTTGACGTAGGTGTCGTTGACGTGATCGTTTATCCACGCCCGGTTAACCTTGGTGCTTTTAGTTTTGACTTTCATTTTTACCTTCGTGACCGATAATACCGGCATGTCCCAAATTCAATTGACCCCTGCCCAACGTAAAGAACACCGCGCCGACGCGCACCACCTTGACCCTGTGGTCATGGTGGGTGCTGATGGGCTTACCGCCGCTGTCAAAAAAGAAGCCGACGCTGCTTTGAATGCCCACGGACTGATCAAGATCCGCGTCTTTTCTGACGACCGGGCCGCGCGCGAAGCCATGTTCCAGACCCTGGCTGACGAACTCAATGCCGCACCGATTCAACACATCGGCAAGCTCCTGGTGCTCTGGCGGCCCATGCCCGAGCGGGAAAAGGTGGTCGATGAAAATCGCATGCCTGGCCCACGCGACTTCAAAGTGCTCAAATACAGTAAACAGGCAGGCCAGCGCCCGGAAGTCAAGACGCTACGCGTGCTTGGCAATCAACGCCTGACGGCGGGTGGCCAAGTCAAGCGCGCCAAGCCCAAGCAAATCAGCATCAAGAAACGCAGTCAAACTTGAGAGTTTGCGGGACAGGCCGCCGCTACACGCAGCGAGCCAGCTCTGTCCTCAACTGACTTGGGGACGCGGTGGCAGCAACTTGCCAAATGTCGCCGCGGCGCATACCCATTGCAGCAAATACATCACGCTGCCGACACTGTGCCATAAACGCAAATTTTCCCGCGCCACAATACGTGGCGCCACAGCAAACTCGGACAACAGCGCCAGCAACAGCCCTGACACTATAAAAATCATAGCTGTGCGCGCCCCATGGTCAAGGGCTGACGACCTATTTTGGCGTGTCTGCAGCAACAAGAACAATCCACATCCGGTCGACACCCAGGTTTGAGCCGTAAACAGCCTGGCTGCCATGCCGCCTGCCATGGCAGGCGTTGGCAAATGCACGAACAGCAGGGGCACCACCAAAAACCCGAGCGTCGTCAGGCTGCCCCACCACAGAGCAGCCACCCAGACCGGTAACCGTGACATCAATTTAGACGTAGCTGACCGCCACCACTTCATAGTGCTTGACGCCACCGGGCGCCTGGACTTCGGCGGTGTCACCCTGCTCTTTGCCGATCAGTGCGCGGGCAATCGGGCTGCCAATATTGACCAAGCCCAGTTTGATGTCGGCCTCGTCCTCGCCGACGATCTGGTAGGTCACCACATCACCCGAATCCTCTTCTTCCAGTTTCACCGTGGCACCAAACACCACGCGACCACCGGCATCCAGGTCAGCCGGATCAATGATCTGGCACGCGGACAACTTGCCTTCAACCTCCTGAATGCGCCCTTCGATAAAGCCCTGGCGGTCTTTGGCAACCTCGTACTCGGCGTTTTCGCTCAAGTCGCCCTGGGCACGTGCTTCGGCAATGGCGTTGATGACCCAGGGACGATCAACCGTTTTGAGTTTTTGCAGCTCGGCCTTGAGCTTTTCAGCGCCGCGCTTGGTGATGGGAATGGTAGCCACGTACTGCTCCGTTGGGGGTTACACAAAAGGAAACCGCCGAGCGTTGCCGTTCGGCGGTATCTAGATGCGCTGATTATGCCGTGATTGTCAGTTCACAATCAAACAGCAGCCAGCTGCGTGTGCATTTCCTGCACGGAAATCACGTCAAGATGATCGAGATGCCGCATGCCCTGCACTGCAGCCTCGGCCCCGGCAATGGTCGTGAAGGTGGTCACCCGGGCCAGCAAAGCCGAGGTGCGAATCTGACGCGAGTCGGTAATGGCGTTGCGCCGCTCTTCCACGGTATTGATGACCATCGAAATTTCATTGTTTTTGATCATGTCCACAATGTGCGGCCGGCCTTCGGTCACCTTGTTGACCACCGCGCAGGGCACACCGGCCGCGTGCATGGCGGCGGCCGTGCCCTTGGTGGCCAGCACTGAAAACCCCATGGCGGCCAGCGCGCGGGCGACCTCGATGGCGCGCGGTTTGTCGTTGTTCTTGACCGAGATGAAGACCTTGCCCGAAGGCTCTCCAGAGGCCTTGAACGGCCTGGGCAATTTGGTACCGGCCCCGATTTGGGACTTCACAAATGCTTCACCAAACGTCTTGCCCACGCCCATCACCTCGCCGGTGGATTTCATCTCCGGGCCGAGAATCGTGTCCACGCCCGGGAACTTGACGAACGGGAAAACTGCTTCTTTCACGCTGAAGTAGGGCGGTGTGACCTCATGCCGGATGCCCTGCGATGCCAGCGACTGGCCCACCATGCAGCGCGCTGCGACTTTGGCCAGCTGGATGCCGGTGGCTTTGGACACAAAGGGCACGGTGCGCGAGGCGCGCGGGTTGACTTCCAGCACGAAAATAACGTCTTTGCCATCAATGTTCTGAATGGCGAACTGCACGTTCATGAGGCCCACCACATTCAGTGCCTTGGCCATGGCCGCCGTCTGACGCTTGATCTCCGTCACCGTCTCGGCGCTCAGGCTGTAGGGCGGCAACGAGCAGGCCGAATCGCCGCTGTGCACGCCCGCCTGCTCAATGTGTTCCATCACGCCACCGATGAAGGTGGCGCCCTCGGAGTCGTTGCTGCCAGCGTCCCGAATGCAGTCCACATCGCACTCGATCGCATCGTTCAAGAAACGGTCCAGCAGCACCGGCGAGTCGTGGCTGACCTTGACGGCCTCACGCATGTAACGCTCCAGGTCACGCTGCTCGTGCACGATTTCCATGGCACGCCCACCCAGCACATAGCTGGGGCGCACCACCAGTGGGTAGCCCAGAGCAGCGGCTTTTTCCAATGCCTCGGGCTCGGTACGGGCTGTGGCGTTGGGCGGTTGGCGCAAGCCGAGCTCGTGCAGCAGCTTCTGAAAGCGCTCGCGGTCTTCGGCCGCGTCAATCATGTCAGGCGAGGTGCCAATGATGGGCACGCCATTGGCTTCCAGGTCCAGTGCCAGCTTGAGCGGCGTCTGGCCGCCGTATTGCACGATCACGCCAAAAGGCTTCTCCTTGTCCACGATCTCCAGCACGTCTTCCAGCGTGAGCGGCTCGAAATAGAGGCGGTCCGAAGTGTCGTAGTCGGTCGAAACGGTTTCGGGGTTGCAGTTGACCATGATGGTCTCGTAGCCATCCTCGCGCATCGCCAGGGCCGCATGCACGCAGCAATAGTCAAACTCGATACCCTGGCCGATGCGGTTCGGGCCACCGCCCAGCACCATGATTTTTTTCCGGTTCGTCGGCTCGGCTTCGCACTCGCTGCCGGAATCGAACGGGCTCTGGGCTTCGTAGGTCGAATACAGATAAGCGGTGTTGGTCGCAAACTCGGCCGCACAGGTGTCCACGCGCTTGTACACCGGGCGCACACCCAGGGCGCGGCGCTTCTCGCGAATGGCGGTATCGGTGGTTTTCAGCTGCTTGGCCAGGCGACGGTCAGAAAAACCTTTTTGTTTGAGCGCACGCAAGGTCGGCGCGTCAATGGCTTCCAGCGTGGTCGTTTCCAGTTCCAGTTCGATCTTGACGATCTGCTCGATCTGGACCAGAAACCAGCGGTCGATTTTGGTCAGCGCAAACACTTCTTCCACGCTCCAGCCGGCTGCAAACGCGTCGCCGACGTACCAGATACGCTCGGGGCCGGGCTCGCCCAGCTCTTTCTCCAGCACTTCACGGTCTTGTGTCTTTTCGTTCATGCCGTCGACGCCGACTTCCAGGCCGCGCAGGGCTTTCTGGAACGACTCCTGGAAGGTGCGCCCGATAGCCATCACTTCGCCGACCGATTTCATTTGGGTCGTCAGGCGACTGTCGGCCGCCGGGAATTTCTCGAACGCGAAGCGCGGAATCTTGGTGACCACATAGTCAATGCTGGGCTCAAAGCTCGCCGGCGTTGCCCCCCCCGTGATGTCATTGCGCAGCTCGTCCAGCGTGTAACCGACGGCGAGCTTGGCGGCGACCTTGGCTATGGGAAAACCGGTGGCTTTGGAGGCCAGGGCCGAGGAGCGCGACACACGCGGATTCATCTCGATCACCACCATGCGCCCGTCTTCGGGGTTGATGGAGAACTGCACGTTCGAGCCGCCGGTGTCGACACCAATTTCTCGCAGCACCGCCAGCGAGGCATTGCGCAGAATCTGGTATTCCTTGTCGGTCAGGGTCTGTGCCGGCGCCACGGTGATGGAGTCGCCGGTGTGCACGCCCATCGGGTCCAGGTTCTCGATGGAGCAAATGATGATGCAGTTGTCGGCCTTGTCGCGCACGACTTCCATCTCGTATTCTTTCCAGCCCAAGAGCGACTCTTCGATCAGCAGCTCGTTGGTCGGCGAGGCTTCCAGGCCACGCTTGCAAATGACCTCAAACTCTTCCGAGTTGTAGGCAATGCCGCCGCCAGTGCCGCCCAGCGTGAAACTGGGGCGAATCACGGTGGGGAAACCCAAAGTCTTTTGCACCACCCAGGCTTCTTCCATCGAGTGCGCAATGCCCGAACGGGCCGACCCCAGACCGATCTTGGTCATGGCGTCCTTGAATTTCAGACGGTCCTCGGCCTTGTCGATCGCCTCGGGGCTGGCGCCAATCAGCTCAACCTGGTATTTTTCCAGCACGCCGTGGTGCCACAGGTCGAGCGCGCAATTCAGCGCGGTCTGGCCGCCCATGGTAGGCAGAATGGCGTCGGGGCGTTCCTTGGCAATGATCTTCTCGACCGTCTGCCAGGTGATGGGCTCGATGTAGGTGACGTCCGCCGTGGCCGGATCGGTCATGATCGTGGCGGGGTTGCTGTTGATCAGGATGACTTTGTAGCCCTCTTCGCGCAAGGCCTTGCAGGCCTGCACCCCAGAGTAGTCGAACTCGCAGGCCTGGCCGATGATGATCGGGCCAGCGCCAATGATGAGGATGGATTTAAGGTCTGTGCGCTTAGGCATTTTTGCGGGTCTCCATCAGCGCGGTGAAGCGGTCAAACAAATAGGCAATATCGTGCGGTCCGGGGGATGCTTCCGGGTGACCCTGGAAGGAAAATGCCGGCTGGTCGGTCCGAACCAGGCCCTGCAGCGTGCCGTCAAACAGGCTGACGTGGGTGGCGCGCAGCTTGGCAGGCAGCGATTTATCATCCACCGAAAAACCATGGTTCTGGCTGGTGATGCTGACGCGCCCGGTGTCCAGATCTTTCACCGGGTGGTTGGCGCCGTGGTGACTGAACTTCATCTTGAAGGTCTTGGCGCCTGACGCCAGCGCCATGATCTGGTGGCCCAGACAGATGCCGAACATGGGAATACCGGTTTCAATCAACTCAGCCGTTGCGGCAATGGCGTAGTCGCAAGGCTCGGGGTCGCCGGGGCCGTTGCTCAAGAAGATGCCATCCGGCTGGTGCCGCAGGACCTCGGCCGCGCTGGTCTGCGCTGGCACCACCGTGACTTTGCAACCGCGCTCGGCCAGCATACGCAAAATGTTGAACTTGACACCAAAATCGTAGGCGACCACGTGAAACTTCGCACGCGTCTGCACACCATAGCCGGGCTTGCCCTGCAACTGCGGATGTGCCAGCTGCCATTCGGTTTGCGTCCACTCGTAGGTGGACTTGGCGGACACCACTTTGGCCAGGTCCGCACCCTTCATGCTGGGCGCGGCCCGCGCCAGTGCCAGCGCCTGGTCGATGGCGGCCTGGGTAATGGATTCGCCTGCGGCCAAAGCCAGAATGCAGCCGTTTTGCGAACCCCGGGTGCGCAGATGGCGCGTAAGCTGGCGCGTGTCCAGGTTGGCAATGGCGACCGTTTTCTCTTGCGTCAGGTACTGCGGCAGCGTCATGCTGGCGCGAAAATTGGACATCACCAGTGGCACGTCCTTGACGATAAGACCTGCTGCGTGCACCTTGGCAGCTTCGACGTCCTGCGTGTTGACGCCATAGTTGCCAATGTGCGGGTAAGTGAGCGTGACGATTTGCTGGCAGTAGCTCGGGTCTGTGAGGATTTCCTGGTAGCCGGTCATGGCGGTGTTGAACACCACCTCGCCAACGGTCGAGCCAGCGGCTCCGATGGAATTTCCAACAAACACCGTGCCGTCTGCGAGCGCCAGAATGGCGGGGGGGAATGTTCCCTGTAAAGACAAAAGCACTGGGTTCTCCGGATGGGGTTTTCGGGTACGCCCAAACGCGCTCAAGAGACAAATCTTGGCTTGCTGCTTAAAGGGAATTGGCTTGAGAGGGCTCTAGGCGTACAGGGTGCGGTGAAGCCTCTCATTATAGCCGAGCGAGTATTGCCCCCACGCTTGTCACTGCGTGTGCTGCGCTGCCCCCCGAGGGGGCTGGCCTTGCTTGGGGCGGCCCGGCGCGCGGCCCCCCCACGCTCTTCGCTGCCCCGAGGGGTTTTAACGCATTAGGTCGGCCGAGGGCGCTCACTCCCTGAGGGACGCCGTCGCACTGGCGTGCAGGCAAATCGCGGCGGCGGCGGCGACGTTGAGCGACTCTTCGCCGCCGGGCTGGGCAATGCGTACATGCAGGCCGGCCAGCGCTTCCAGCTCGGCACTGACGCCTTGCCCCTCGTGCCCCAGCGCCCATGCACAGGGCGTGGGCAGCTCTTTATTTTGTAGCGCCTGGTGCAGATAAGCGCCACGATGCGAGCTGGTCACGACGATCGGCACGGCCAAGGCCGCCAGATCCAGCAGTGCCACGCCTTCGATCAGTTGCAAGCCCCAGTGAGCGCCCATGCCAGCCCGCAGTACTTTGGGGCTCCACAACGCGGCCGTGCCCTTGAGCGCAATGATCTGCCTGAAACCAAAGGCCGAGGCACTGCGCAAAATGGAGCCCACATTGCCGGCGTCCTGCACGCGATCCAGAATGACGGAGGCTGTTAGGGGTTGTAACCCGGTTGCCGCCGGTAGATCGAACACAAAACCCATGCTGGCGGGCGACTCCAGACCGCTGATGTCATGAAACATGGCATCGGGAATTACTATGCTTTTTGTAGCTGCTTGCGCCCATTCTACGGGGGCTAGAGGCCAAAAAGACTCTGAAAAAACACCCACGGCAGGCTTCACGCCGCGAACCAGTGCCGCACTGCACAGGTGGTCGCCCTCGGCCCAGAACCGGCCCTGTTTTCGGTAAGCCGTGCTGTCTTGCGACAAGCGGCGCAGGTCTTTGAGAAAAGCGTTGTCTTTTGAAGTGACGTGCTGGACTTGCGGGCTGGTCATCGCAAGACCTCGGTCACCGGGCGGAAGGTTTTTCGATGCTGCGGACAGGCCCCATGCTCGGCTAAAGCGGCCAGATGCGCGGCGGTGCCGTAGCCTTTGTGTTGGGCAAAACCATATTGCGGGAACTGCTGGTCGTACTCGGCGCACCAGCGATCGCGGTGCACCTTGGCCAGAATGGAAGCGGCCGAAATCGCGGGCACGGTGGCGTCGCCCTTGACGATGGCCTCGGCCAGCATGTCCAGCACCGGCAGGCGGTTGCCATCCACCAGCACCTTCTTCGGTGTGAGCCGCAGGCCTTCTACCGCGCGGCGCATGGCGAGCAGCGTGGCTTGCAGAATGTTGAGCCGCTCGATTTCTTCAACGCTGGCTTCGGCAATGGCGAAGCACAGGGCTTTGGCACGGATTTCGTCAAACAGCTTTTCGCGGCGTAGCGCGGTGAGTATTTTGGAATCGGCCAGACCTTTGATGGGGTTCAGGTCGTCCAGAATCACGGCGGCCGCGACCACGGGCCCGGCCAGGGGGCCGCGCCCGGCCTCGTCCACCCCGGCGACCAAGCCGGGGATATCCCAGGCGAGCGCGATTTGTGTGGCAGCGGCTTGCCGAATGGCGGCTTGATCAGCCTTGGAGTACTTGCTGGATGGCATGGGCGGCTAGTCGAGGGGTGTCGCGCTGCAGTTGCGTATGCAGCGCGATGAATTTTTCTTGCAAGGCGGTTATTTTCTCAGGCGCGGCGTCCTTGGCGTCGAGCCAGACCAACACGGCCTCGGCCAGGGCCTGCGGCGTGGCGGCGTCCTGCAGCAGCTCGGGCACGAC
>NZ_DHXT01000017.1:0-248 GCF_002413825.1 Rhodoferax sp. UBA5149 | reverse complement strand
GCTTCCAGCGTGGCGGTACCGCTGGCAATCAAGGTGACATCGCAGGCGGCCAGAACCGTATGAGACTGGCCTTCGACGATCTGCAGGTGGTTCAAAAGCCCGCTGGCGCGGGCGGCCTGTTCTATGGCTGTTTTCAGCGATGGCACCGCAGGCACTATGAATTTGATAGCTGGTCGTGCATGTTTTACGAGGGCTGCAGCCTGAAAGAACCTCAAGGCCAAGTGTTGAATTTCGGATTTACGGCTTCC
>NZ_DHXT01000092.1 GCF_002413825.1 Rhodoferax sp. UBA5149 | reverse complement strand
TTCGCCACAATCGCATCGATGAGGGGTTGCAACTTGTCCGCGTTGCGCCGCGTCGCGCACGCGATCAACCCCTCTCTTGCGAACCGCTTGGCGATGGCGCCGCCGGTGGCATCGCCTGCGCCGATGATCAAAGCAGCTTGTTTCTCTGTTGTTTCGGGACCCATTTTTATCTCCGGTTTATTGAATAACGATCGTTACAGTAACGAACGTTATGTTAAAATTTTGCTGCTGTCAAGAATATTTCACCCAGGAAGTCAACATGAGATATCCGCCCGGACACAAGCAGGAAAAACGCAAGGAACTCCTCAAGACCAGCGGCTCACTGGTCAAGGAAGGCGGCTTCGCCACCACTGGCGTTGACGCACTCATGGAGGCGGCCGGGGTAACCAGCGGCACCTTCTACAGTCATTTTTCGTCCAAGACCGATCTTCTGAAGGCGCTGATTGAAAACGAATTGCAGATCAGCAGAGACATGTGGGCAGGCAATCCGCATGAAACCGCTGAAGAGTGGATCGATTTTGAACTCGACCGCTATTTGTGCCTGAGTCATGTCAAGCATCCGCAAGCCGGCTGCGTACTTCCTGCTCTGGGCGCCGAAATAGCGCGAGCCGATCGATCCGTCAAATTGCTCTATGAAAAAGAACTGTTGAAAGGGACGAACATACTGTCGAAGCGGCTCGGCAGCGAAAGTCTTGCCTGGGCTTTCATTTGCCAGCTGGTCGGTGCGCTAGTCATGGCGAGAGCGATGCCAAGCGAAGCGGGGCAAAAAATGATTATCGAATCCAGCAAGCAATTTCTGAAGCGCGCAATTTCCGACATCGCTGCGCCCGCACCACGGATAGTCTCAAAAAGACGGACCTGATGGGCAGACGCGCCCGCCGCGTCCATGTCCCGGCGTGTTCAGCGTCGCCGTGCACAATGCTGCACTGTTTGTAATCCGCCCAGAGCCCACTGATACATCGGGGAAAGTTGTTCAAATCACCGGGGCCGCTTCCCTCTCTCAACCTACATTAAAGGAACTCCATGAAACTTGTACGTTATGGCAAGCCTGGCAAAGAAAAGCCGGGACTGATCGACGCGCAGGGCCGACTGCGTGACTTGAGCGCAGTGATCCCGGACCTGGGTCCGGATCAGCTCGGAGACGCAGCGCTGGCCAAGTTGGTGCGCTTGAACACCGAGAAGCTGCCTCTGGTCCGGGGCAAGCCGCGCCTGGGCAGCCCAGTGCGGGGTGTCGGCAAGTTCATTGCCATTGGCCTGAACTACGCCGACCACGCGGCCGAGGCGGGCATGCCAATTCCGGCCGAGCCGGTGGTGTTCATGAAAGCGACCAGCTGCATTCAGGGCCCGAATGACCCCGTCATGTTGCCCAAGGGTTCCCTCAAGACTGATTGGGAAGTGGAGCTGGGCATGGTGATTGGCACACTTGCCCGTTATGTGTCGCAAAAGGACGCGCTCAACCATGTCGCCGGCTACTGCACCATCAATGACCTCAGCGAACGCGCCTACCAGCTGGAGCGCGGCGGCACTTGGGATAAGGGCAAAGGCTGTGACACGTTTGGCCCGCTGGGCCCCTGGCTGGTGACGCGTGATGAGGTTCCCAACCCCCAAAAGCTGGGCCTGTGGCTGGAGGTCAATGGCCAGCGGGTGCAGACCGGCAGCACCCGGACCATGATTTTTGGCGTCGCCAAAATCGTCAGCTACCTGAGCCAGTTCATGACCCTGATGCCCGGTGATGTGATCACCACCGGAACGCCGCCCGGCGTCGGCATGGGCATGAAGCCGCCCCGGTTTCTGAAGGCTGGCGACACCATGACGCTGGGTGTTGAAGGCTTGGGTGAGCAACACCAGACGGTGTTGCCTTTCAAGCCTTGAGCTATATATAAAATAGGCTTCTAGCCCGCATGAAATAAGCGTAGGCAGCTATTGAAATAATAGCATTTCCGCGCTTATTGGCCAGCCAGGTAATCATTCATAAAACGCTGCAGCGTGGCCTGATACCGCGTATGGCCTATTTGGTCCAGATCACTGTGTGCACCGCCCTCAATGGTCAGCCAGCGTTTGGGTGGGTTGGCTGCCGCGAACAAGGCCTGGCCCAGACGCATGGGAATCGTCGTATCCAAGTTGCCATGGATCATCAACAGGGGCGCTCGTATGCGTGCGATTTTTTCAATGGATGCAAAGCGTTCGTTGTTGAAAAAAGAAACAAACTGCGCCAGCAGTCCTGCCTCGCGCGCCACGTCGGAGAAGCTGGTGAAGGCAGACTCCAGAATCAGCGCGCCGTAGTCCGTCCTGGCGTGCAGTCGACTGGCCAGATCCACCGCCACGCCGCTGCCCATGGAGTGGCCATAGAGCACGCGCTGTTTGGCACGCGGTTCGCGGCGCTGCAGTTCGGCCCAGGCCACATCGGCGTCTTGCAGAATGGTTTGCTCTGACGGCGTAATCGGTGTGCTCATGCCCCAACCCCGGTATTCCACCGCCAACACGGCAAAGCCTGCCTCGCGCAGTGCCTCAATCTTGCGTGTGTTGTCGAACAGGGTGCGAAACGTGCCATGAAAATACAACAAGGTGGGCGCGTTTTTGTCGGCCTGCGGCAACCACCACAGCTCGATGCGCTGCGTTGGGCGGTCGACGTTACTGGCGTCCTTGCCATTGCGGGCGGCGTCTGGTGGCAGGTTGACAAAATAACGCTCATCACCGGCCTGCAGTGCCGCAAAGTCGGAAGATGTACCCTGCGTCGGGCGGTAGATGATCTGGCGCTGCCTGGCATCCAGCCATGCGCAACCGCTGGTGGAGAGCAGAGAAAATGCTATAACAACGCATAGAAAACCAGCGTAGTGCCTTGCAGTCGGCAGCCATGCCGCCCATGCACCGCGTTGGAGACGCATCACAAACTCCATCCTCATCCCGTGAATAAATTAATTCGCATTGTCATCGGCCTGATTGTGGCCCTCCTCGCGGGCAGCGCTGTGGCGCAGCAAAGCGCGGAGGCGGACCCGGATGCGGCTCAACGCAATGTGCTGCGCTTGCAATTCAGTCCCTATACCCATCACTACCACTTCGATGCAGAACACAGAGACGTGGTGATGATCGGCTTGGAGCGCGAGTACCCCGACGCCACACTCAACGGCATCACGCTGTTCAGAAATTCGTTTGGCCAGGAAAGCCTGTATGTCTACCCTTGGGGCCGCGTCTATCGCTCGATTGGCGGCATCAAACCCTTATCGTTCAAATGGACGGCCGGTTTGATCTATGGCTATGTCGATTCTTTTCAGGATAAAGTGCCCTTGAACTACAAGGGTTTTTCACCAGGATTGATTTTTGGCCTGGCCTATGAATTCAGGCCAGGTTGGGCGGCACAAGTCGATTTTTTGGGCACCGCCGCTGCGATGTTTCAAATTAGCACGACCTTGAAATAACATTTGTCTTGGAGCGCCAAGCCTTCAGCCGCCGATACAGGGTGCCGCGCGAAACGCGTAAAGTTTTCGCTGCTCTGGAGATGTTGCCGCCACAAGCGGCCAGCGTGTCTTCAATGAATTTGCGGCTGTGTTCCCCCAGTGTGGCGTCGTCAGCCGCCATCAAGGTGCTGTCGGAAGGTGCCAATGATGGCGGCAATGTGGCCGTCACGCCAGCGGGCGGCGGGGGCAGGGCAATGGCGTGCTTGAAGTCTGCGCCGTCGGCTGCCACGATGCGGGCCTTGAGCCACACGCCCAGGCCACTCGGTAGCCGAATCGCCTCGACGTTGTCATATCGGACAAATCGAAGCAGTGCCGCCAGACTCAACCCGAACACGGCTTCCACCGTTTGCGGCAAGGCATCGGCCTGCTGGCCCAGCAGCCGTGCGGCCACCACATTGAGCCAGGCCACATTCCCGCCGGAAGTAATGCCGGCCAGCGCTTCCATGGGGGTGCCCAGCAGGGTCGGGCTGGCCTGAAACTGCAGCAACAGAAGCTCGCGGGATTGTGCCTGCAACAGGCTGTTTTCGATGGACGTGGCATACAGCCCGATCACTGAGGCGGCGTCGAAACCGAAGCTGCGCGACTCGATCGACAGGTTCAACACCGCAGCGAGGCGCCCCGTCACATCGCGGATCGGCGCTGCCGCGCAGTGGAATCCCTGCAGGCAGTCGTGGAAATGCTCGGCGCCGAGCACCATGCAGGCATGGCCGGTTTTGGTCACGATACCAGGCGCCGTGGTGCCGATCGCGCTTTCCGAGATGTTCACGCCCAGGCGCGTCGCCTTTTGCAGGATCGACGCCCGCGCCGCATGCGGGTTGTGCGTGGCGTGGACGATGATGCCCTCGCCATCGGTCAGCAGCACCTGGCAGTCGGTGCCGCTGAGTGAGTTTTCCATGCTGGTCAGTTCCTGGCGGGCGACCGCCAGCAGCTCGCGGTTGCGGTTCAGGGCGCCATGCAGACGACTGGGCGTCACCGGATCGAGTACCAGGCCACCCGAGACGGGGGCATGGGCGGTTGTGCAGCGCATCCATGACTGGATGACGGGCTCCGCCACCATGCCGGAAGGCCGGGTTCCTTCCTCGAAGAAACGCTGCCTTGCGAGCGCAATGCGCTGCTCAGGGGTTGTGAAAAACAACTGGTGGGGAGTGCCAGAGTCCATCCGGGTTTGCAGGGCCATAGTGGGTAACAGTCTGAGGGCGGGCGGGCTCACATTTTCACCCGTCGGCCACCTGGCACACATCGGGTAAACACTTACTCAGTCGCCTCGGATACGATTTTCCGCTGCGTCCGTGCCGGCGCGTCAGCTTGGGCAGTGTGCTGGAACGGAACAATTTTGCATCAGGGAAATCCCGAACATGACGCTCAGCTTGGAAACCCTGACACTGCTTGCTTGCATTGATCCGATCAACACTGAATGAGACCAGGCGGCTTGTCGCTGCTGGAGAGGCAACATCGTGAAACATACAGAACCCAACACCCCGGTTCCCTTTGTCGACCTGGACCAAACGTTAATGCGTCTGGCTGCCAACAAAGACCGCTGGGTGAAAACCCCGGTGGCGGAGCGCATCGCCATCCTGGCCGAAATTAAGGAATGCCTGCGACCAGTGGCCCAGGCCTGGGCCGAAGCGGCAGCGCGCATGAAAGGTATTCCCGAGGGATCCCCGCTGGTCGGTGAAGAGTGGCTCTCCGGCCCCTATACAGTCATGGGCTATTGCAACCAGATGATGGCTACGCTGTCCCAGGTGGCGGGCAAAAAACATCTGGATCACACGCCGGTACGACAGTTGCCCAACGGCCAGGTGGTGGCGCGGGTGTTGCCCCATTCCATCTGGGATCACCTGCTGCTCAGTGGTGTGAAGGTGGATGTCTGGATGGCGCCCGGCGTGACACCGGGCACGCTGCGTGCCAACACCGCCTCCACCTATGACCCCGCCAGCCCCCACCACAAGCAGGGCAAGCTGGCACTGGTGCTCGGTGCGGGCAACATTGCCGCGATTGCGCCGCTGGACGTGTTCCACAAGCTCTTTGCCGAAAACCAGGTCGTGATATTGAAGATGAATCCCGTCAACGACTATCTGATCCAATTCCTGGAGCCGGCGCTCAAACCCTTGATCGATCGCGGCGTGCTCAGCATCGTGCGCGGTGCCACCGATTGCGGACAGTACCTGTGCAACCACCCGCTGGTGGACGAAATCCACATTACCGGCTCGGGCGCTTCGCACGATGCCATCGTCTGGGGTGTGGGCGAAGACGGCCGTGCCAACAAGACCGCCGGGACGCCGAAAAACACACGTGCGATTTCGTCTGAGTTGGGCGCCGTCTGTCCCACCATCGTGGTGCCGGGCCCCTGGACAGGCGCCGACATCCGATTTCAGGCGGAGCAGGTGGCAACCCAGAAGCTGCACAACAACGGCTTCAACTGCGTGGCCTGCCAGGTCTTGATCGTGTCCAAAGACTGGTCGCAAAAGGCGGATTTTGTCGACGCGTTGGAGCACACCCTGTCCGCGTCCCAGCCGCGTGGCCTGTACTACCCGGGCGCAGAAGATCGGCTGAAGGGCTTCACAGCCCAAAATACAAAGGTCAAAGCTCTGGCGCGTAGCGGGGGTACCGCCGTATTGATGGCGCCCCTGGATGAGAAAAACAGCTACGCCAAAACGGTGGAAGTGTTTGCCCCGGCCATGAATGTGACCGAGCTGTCGGGCACCGACCCGGAAGCTTTTTTGAAAGCCGCCATTGCGTACGCCAACAGCCAGCTCTACGGCACGCTGGGCGCGAACATCGTGATCCATCCCAAGACCATTGCGCAGATCGGCCGCGCGCGTTTTGAAGAGCTGCTGGTTGACCTGCATTACGGCACCATCGCGGTCAACGCCTGGACCGGTCTGGGCTTTCTGACACCGCAGGCCACTTGGGGTGCCTTCCCCGGACACACGCTGACTGACGTGCAAAGTGGTATTGGCGTGGTGCACAACACCTGCCTGTTTGACAAGCCTGAGCGCACCGTTGTGGAAGCGCCGTTCCGGCCGTTTCCACGCAACCTGCTGAGTTTGTCCTTCACCCTGCTGCCCCGACCGCCCTGGTTCATCACCAACCGCAAGGGCGCCATTCTGGGGCGCTTGCTGGTGGCTTTCCAGTACCGTCCCAGCTTCTTGAAGATCCCCCGCATTTTCCTGAACGCCTTGCTGGGCTAGGCGGCTGCAGTTAATCAATCTCAACCCAACGTCCACGATGGACATATCTAAGGAGACAAGCGAATGAAAATGACCCTGAGCATGGCAACTGTTGCCAATTTGAATAATTCGGTGGAACGGGCTCCGACAAGCCGGTTCAGCCAATTTCCAGGGGCTGCGCTGGCCCTGGTCTTGTTGGGTTTGACAGCCCCTGCCTGGGCACAAGGCACAGCGCCGGCCAAAGGTTCAAGCGAGCATATTTCGGCGGTAACCCAGCGTATTGACGGCAAGTTCATGCGCGCCAATGAGGCCAAGACCGCCGACTGGCCAAGCACCGGGCTGGACTATGCGGAAACACGGTTCAGCAAACTCAATCAGATCAATGCTTCCAACGTGAAGGACCTGGGGCTGGTCTGGTCCTACAACCTGGAATCCACCCGGGGCGTCGAGGCCACGCCGCTGGTGGTCGATGGCATCATGTACGTGACCGCGTCCTGGAGCATTGTTCACGCCGTGGATGTGCGCACCGGCAAAAGAATCTGGACCTATGACCCCAAGGTCGATCACTCAATTGGCTTCAAAGGCTGTTGTGACGTGGTCAACCGGGGCGTCGCCTTGTACAAAGGCCGGGTCTATGTTGCCGCGTTCGACGGTCGTCTGATCGCACTGGATGCCGCGACGGGCAAGGTGGCGTGGGAACAGGACACCGTTCTTGACCACAGCCATGTCTACACGATCACGGGCGCGCCACGTATTTTCAAAGACAAGGTGATCATTGGCAACGGTGGAGCCGAATACGGCGTGCGCGGCTACGTCACGGCCTACGACGCTGCCAGCGGCAAGCAGAAATGGCGCTGGTTCACGGTACCGGGGGATCCGAGCAAGCCATTTGAAGATGCTTCCATGGCTGCGGCGGCCAAAACATGGGATCCGAGTGGCAAGTACTGGGAAGCCGGTGGTGGCGGCACCGCCTGGGACTCGATGACGTTCGATCCGGCATTGAATCTGATGTACATCGGCACCGGCAACGGCTCGCCTTGGGCTCGTTCCAAGCGCAGCCCGGGCGGCGGCGACAACCTGTATCTGGGATCCGTGGTTGCGCTCAATCCCGACACGGGCAAGTACGTCTGGCATTACCAGGAAACGCCCGGCGATAACTGGGACTACACGTCAACCCAGCCGATGATTCTGGCCGATATCAAGATTGACAACAAGCCACGCAAGGTGATCCTGCACGCACCCAAGAATGGCTTCTTCTTCGTGATTGACCGCAAGAATGGCAAGCTCATTTCGGCCAAAAACTTTGTTGATGTGAACTGGGCCACCGGCTACGACGCGAAGGGGCGTCCGATCGAGACCGCCGAGGCGCGTCCCACCGATCGGCCGTTTGACGCCATTCCCGGCCCGTATGGTGCGCATAACTGGCATTCCATGTCGTTCAATCCACAGACCGGGCTCGTCTATTTGCCGGCGCAAAACGTACCCATCAACCTGATGGACGACAAAAACTGGAGCTTCAATTCCAACAAGCCGGGCCAACCGGGTTCCGGTACGGGTTGGAATACCGGCTTTATGCTCAATGTCGCACCACCGAAAAGCAAACCGTTTGGGCGTCTGATCGCCTGGGATCCAGTGCAGCAAAAAGAAGCGTGGCATCAGGAGCAGGTGTCACCCTGGAACGGTGGCACGCTGACGACGGCGGGTAACCTGGTGTTTCAAGGCACGGCAGACGGGCGCTTCATCGCCTACAACGCCCAAAACGGCGAGAAGTTGTGGGAGTCACCCACCGGGACCGGCGTGATCGCGGCGCCATCAACCTATCTGGTGGATGGCAAGCAGTACGTATCGATTGCCGTGGGATGGGGCGGTGCATACGGGGTTTCGCAGCGGGCTTCCGAGAAGCAAGGTCCGGGCACGGTTTACACCTTTGCCATTGGTGGAAAAACACCGATGCCTGACTTTGTCGCTTACAAGTTGGGTGGACTGCTGACGGGCGTGAAATACGACCCGGCTCAATATGAGGCAGGCACCATGCTGTATGTCAGTAACTGCGTTCTTTGTCATGGCGTACCGGGTGTTGACCGCGGCGGCAACATCCCCAACCTGGGCTACATGGATGCGTCCTTTATCGAGAACCTCGATAAGTTCATCCTGAAAGGACCGGCGGTGGAGCGAGGCATGCCTGATTTCACTGGCAAGCTGACGATGGAGGAAATCCAGAAGATCAAGGCCTTCATCCAGGGTACGGCGGATGCTATACGTCCCAAGAAGTGAGTAAATCACATCGTAGAGAAATGCCGCGTATAGCGGCATGCCCGCCCGCCAGGACTGCCCGATGTGCGGTCCTGGCGGGTGCACTCGGGGTTCTGTCGGTTCCAGCCTTGGTTGCGGCTGAAAGTGCAACGCCCGCCGCCCGCGAGGGTGGTGTTCTGCAGCCGGTCGTCATCACTGGCGCTGCGCCAGACCGGCAGCGCTGGCTGGCGCCGGTGTCCATGGACATTGTGGAAGGCGAGGAGATTCGCGCCGGTCAATTGCAGGTCAATTTGTCGGAGAGCCTGGGGCGCGTTCCCGGACTCGTGATTCTGAATCGACAGAATTACGCGCAGGACTTGCAAATTTCGATACGTGGCTTTGGTGCGCGTTCGACTTTTGGTGTGCGTGGCGTTCGACTCTTCGTCGATGGCATCCCTGCCAGCGCGCCCGATGGACAAGGCCAGGCCGCCAATTTCCCGCTCGGGAGCGCCCAGCGCATCGAGGTCGTTCGCGGTCCCTACGCCGCGCTTTACGGCAGCTCTTCAGGGGGCGTTGTCGCTCTCTATAGCAACGAAGGAAGTTCACCGGCGAATTTGCGCGTGGGCGCCGCTGGTGGTGCCGATGGCCTGCGACGCGCCTCAACCCAAGCTGAAGGGTCCATGGGTTCGCTGAACTACGCACTCGATGTCTCGACCTTCGAGGCGGATGGTTTTCGGCCGCAATCCGTGGCGAGCCGGGATACCGGGTATTTCAAGCTGTCCAGACCGTATGAAGATGGGCGCGTGGTGGCCATCCTTAGTCGGCAAAAGGGCAGCGCGCAAGATCCGCTTGGACTGTCGCGGACCGAGTTCTCTGCCAACCCCTACCAAACAACGCCCACGGCGACGACCTTCAATACACGCAAAGGGTTTGACCAGACCCAGGTCGGCCTGGCATGGGAACACCGGCTGGGAGGGGGGCATCGGCTGGAATTCATGACCTATGGCGGTCAGCGCACCGTGACGCAATATCAGTCCATTCCTGCTGCCACGCAAGTGGCTGCGACCAGCCCGGGTGGCGTGATCGATCTGGCGCGCGACTATGGTGGGGTCAACGCCCGTTGGCGTCTGGATCGTCAATTTGATGCGGGACGGCTGACGGCCTCTGCGGGAATAGCCTCGGACCGTCAAAATGAGTGGCGCCGTGGTTTCGAGAATTTCTCCGGCCCGGCGGCTAACCCAAGCGCCCTGGGCGTTCAGGGGCGTCTGCGGCGTGACGAGAACAACACCGCCACCACGGTGGACCCCTACACGCAGCTTGAATGGGAAAGCACCGACTGGACACTGACCGCAGGGGTCAGGCACTCCAGCGTGCGCTTCACGTCATCCGACAACTACGTTGCTGCTGGCAACCCCGATGACAGCGGATCAAGCAGTTATTCCGGCACCATGCCGGTGCTGGGTTGGCGTTACCGGCTATCAGACGCGTTGCAAGCCTACGCCAGCACGGGTCGGGGGTTTGAGACACCGACCTTGAACGAGGTGGCCTACCAAGCGAACGGCGGGACTGGCTTGAACAGCCAATTGCTGGCCAGCCGAAGTCGTAGCAGCGAAGTCGGCCTACGGGGCCGACATGCAGACTTGGCCTGGACCGCAACGGCATTTGACATACGCACCGACGACGAGATCGCGGTCCTGTCCAACACCGGGGGGCGGTCCACTTTCCAGAACGCGGGCCACAGCCTGCGTCAAGGCCTGGAGTTGTCAGCAGAGGTTCAATGGGGAAATGTCAATGTCACATCCGCGCTGACGTTGATGGAGGCGAGCTACAGCGACAGTTTTCGCACCTGCGCGGCCAGTCCGTGCGCCGTCCCCACGCTGGTGATACCGGCGGGCAATCGCATACCGGGTATCCCGGGGCGCCAACTGTTTGTGCAGCTGGCATGGGAGCCGAAAACCGTGCCGGGCGTATTCACCCTGGAAGTTCGGCATGTGGGCCCGATAGCTGTCAACGACGCGAACACGGACGAGGCCGCGGCTTACTCTGTCGTGAACCTGGGCGCGCGCTTCCAGCAGACCTTCGGGCCGTGGCAACTCAAGGAGTTTGCCCGGATCGACAACCTGACGGACCGTGTCTACGCTGGCTCCGTGATTGTGAATGAAGGCAATGGCCGCTATTTTGAGCCTGCGTCTGGTCGTTCGGCATTTGTCGGGGTGGAGCTTGTCCGGCGTTTTTTGTGATGACTGTGACCTGATGTACCTGCGACACTGTTGACAGTCGTTAAACGGTTTCAAATAAATGGAAAAACAAAAACCCCGCAAGGCTTGCGCTCTGCGGGGTTTTTTTGTATCGAAAGCAATAAAGCTAATCGACGCAGCATGACGATCTACAGCTAGGCGTTTGGGCGCAGACAGCACCATTGGTGCGGCAAGCCCAAACAACGACGCTGTAGGTCGTCAGGCAAGGAGCACGTTACATGCCCATGCCGCCCATGCCGCCCATGCCACCCATATCGCCACCGCCCATGCCGCCAGCAGATTCTTCCTTCGGTGCTTCAGCCACCATGCACTCGGTGGTCAGCATCAAGGACGCCACAGAGGCTGCGTTTTGCAGTGCGGTGCGGGTCACTTTGGTGGGGTCCAGGATGCCCATTTCGATCATGTCGCCGTAGGTGTCGTTGGCCGCGTTGAAGCCGTAGTTGCCCTTGCCCGCCAAGACCGCGTTCACCACGACAGAGGCTTCGCCGCCGGCGTTGTACACGATCTCGCGCAGGGGCGCTTCGATGGCTTTGAGCACCAGCTTGATGCCGGCTTCCTGGTCAGCGTTGTCACCCTTGATGGCGCCAGCCGTCTGCTTGGCGCGCAACAGCGCGACGCCGCCACCAGCCACAATGCCTTCTTCAACGGCAGCGCGGGTCGCGTGCAGGGCGTCTTCAACGCGGGCTTTCTTTTCTTTCATTTCGACTTCGGTGGCAGCGCCAACCTTGATCACGGCAACACCGCCAGCCAGCTTGGCCACGCGTTCTTGCAGTTTTTCGCGGTCGTAGTCGGACGTGGCTTCTTCGATTTGCACGCGCACTTGTTTGACGCGGGCTTCGATGTCAGCAGCAGCGCCAGCACCGTCGATGATGATGGTGTTTTCTTTGCCCACTTCGATGCGCTTGGCAGAGCCGAGGTCAGCCAGGGTCACTTTTTCGAGCGACATGCCAACTTCTTCAGCAATCACTTTGCCGCCAGTCAGGATGGCGATGTCTTCCAGCATGGCCTTGCGACGATCGCCAAAGCCTGGGGCCTTGACCGCCACAACCTTCAGGATGCCACGGATGGTGTTGACCACCAGCGTTGCCAGAGCTTCGCCTTCGACATCTTCCGAGATGATCAGCAGAGGACGGCCGGACTTGGCGACTTGTTCCAGGGTCGGCAGCAGGTCACGGATGTTGCTGATTTTCTTGTCGTACAACAGCACAAACGGGTTGTCCAGCAAAGCGGCTTGCTTTTCGGGGTTGTTGATGAAGTAGGGTGACAGGTAGCCACGGTCAAACTGCATGCCTTCAACGACGTCGAGTTCGGAGTCAAGTGACTTGCCGTCTTCAACCGTGATCACGCCTTCTTTGCCCACTTTGTCCATTGCATCAGCAATGATCTTGCCGATAGCTTCGTCAGAGTTGGCGGAAATCGAACCGACTTGGGCGATTTCTTTGGAAGTGGTGGTGGCTTTGGAAGCCTTCTTCAGTTCGGCAACCAGTGCGGTGACTGCCTTGTCGATACCGCGCTTCAGGTCCATCGGGTTCATGCCGGCGGCCACGTATTTCATGCCTTCGTGCACGATGGCTTGGGCCAGCACGGTAGCGGTGGTGGTGCCGTCGCCAGCGATGTCAGAAGTCTTGGAAGCAACTTCCTTGACCATCTGCGCACCCATGTTTTGCAGCTTGTCCTTGAGTTCGATTTCTTTAGCGACGGACACACCGTCCTTGGTCACGGTGGGGGCGCCGAATGAGCGCTCCAGAACCACGTTACGGCCTTTAGGGCCGAGGGTTACCTTAACGGCGTTGGCCAGGATGTTCACACCCTCGACCATGCGTGCGCGGGCTTCGCCGCCGAAAATGACGTCTTTTGCTGCCATGTTGGATTCTCCGAATTCAGTTAATTAATAAGACTATGAAGAGCTGAGAAATTACTTCTCAACGACCGCAAACAGGTCGTCTTCTTTCATGACGAGCAGTTCGTCGCCGTCAACTTTGACGGTTTGGCCGCTGTATTTGCCGAACAACACGCGGTCGCCGACCTTGACGGCCATGGCGCTCAATTCGCCCTTGTCGTTCTTTTTGCCAGGACCCACGGCCAGCACTTCACCTTGATCAGGTTTTTCAGCAGCGCTGTCAGGAATGACGATGCCGGAAGCGGTTTTGGTTTCGTTTTCCACGCGTTTAACAATCACGCGATCATGCAGAGGACGAAGTTTCATGGAATCTCCTTGGTTTTGAAACAGAGGTTGAAAAATCAAGAGCGCCAACGATAAAAGTTGGCACTCATTAACTTGAAGAGAAAGTTCTATTAAGACAATAGTCTGTTAGCACTCAACTCTTGCGAGTGCTAATGATAAGGCCATTTGCGAAATTTTCAAGATGGAGCGGGCAAAACAGAGGCTTGCTGCTGCCGCCAGGCGATCAAGACACCCGGATCACCGGTATGAAGTCGCCCCAAGCTTGGTGGCTGCAACAGTGCGTCTAAAGCATCGTCGACGGATGAACTTTAGAGAAGCCCGTAGGATGCCACCCGCCCGGTATTGCAAGGCGCGGGGCCATCCAACGCAGTTTGCAACACAATGGCGCACTCGCGCAATGCGAAAGATTGCGATGCAGTCGCGAATCGTATCAACTCAGTTGCATACGATGGGTCACAGTCAAAGCGGGTCGTGTCGACCCACCAGCCTTGCACGCGCATCAGCCTTTTGAAATTGGCCTCTGCGTGCAGTGAAGCGCGGGAAACAGCGCCACTCGCCATTTCAATATTTGGTGTTCTTTGTTCTTGTTGGCTTTGCATGGTGATGATTTTGCTTATATTTTGTTGAAATGAATCCCCAAACCGTGAATCAGAATATACGCAGACTAGGCGAGTGAAGTGTTTAAAAATGAGGGGACAAAGCCTACGTTCTTTAAAAAATGGTCCGGGAAGCGGTGTCGGGGTCAATGCGCGTTGCGAGGAACATTTCGGCACGCGATGAAGCGACCTTGACCATGGAAAGACCCGGGCGATCATGGTGATGGTGAATCTGCCCACAGCGGACGTGGACCAGCAAGTGCCGTTCGGCAGACGCAAGGAATCGAACTGCGGCTCAGCTCGGCAGCTGAGTGCTCGGCGGTGACCCATTGGCCGTCACTTGGACGAGGCCCCCGGTTCAAGCCACATTGGTGACTGACGGGTCGTTCTACCTGCGTTAAGGTGCCACCACCTAACAACGAGGAGAAAACTGTGGGCGTACAACTCGGCAAGCAAGCCATCGACCTGGGCATCGTCACGACCAATGGCGAGGCCATGCTAACTTTCTACCGGGACGTGCTCGGTTTCAAATACCTGCGCGAAATGTCGATGCCGGGTGGCGATGGCGTCATGCATCAGATGCTGTGCGGGGACAGCATGATCAAGCTGGTCGTCCTTGCCAGCACACCTGCAGCAGCCCCTCCCGGTGGCATCCCGGGTGCGACCGGTTATCGCTATTGGACGATAACGGTCACCAATATCACGGAAATGCTGCAGTCATGCGCTGACCAGGGTCACAAAGTGGTCATGAAAGAGCGCGAACTGCGCCCCGGTGTGCGTATCGGTATTGTTTCAGATCCGGACGGCAACTGGGTAGAGTTCTTGGCGCTGGGTTGAGCCGCCGACAGACAGCGGGAGTCCGGTAGCCATGCCGTGGTCTCGCTCCTTCATTGGATTCCAGCGGGCCCAAAGTCTATGGCGAATACGGATGGAACCAAAGTTCTATTGTTTGAGAAGTAAGTTGGTCGGGGATTGCCCCAAATTTTGTCAGTACACCACGGCACATCTGCGTTGCCGAACAAAAGGAGACCTATGAATTTCACGATGTCCGAGAATCAAACGTACTGGCGCAATCGCGTCGTCGCGTTCATGAATGCGCACATTTACCCTGCCGTGCCGGTTTATATTGACCAGATGAAGGCGTTTGGTGACAAGCGCTGGCAGGTCGTCCCTGTGGTTGAGGAGCTGAAGCTCAAAGCCAAGGCAGAAGGCCTTTGGAATCTGTTTCTGCCGCGAGACTCCCTGCCAGAAGACAGCCCTTACCGAGGTGCCGGACTGACCAATCTTGAGTATGCCGTGTGTGCGGAGGAGATGGGCCGAGTTGGATTTGCCTCGGAAGTCTTCAACTGTTCAGCCCCTGACACGGGCAATATGGAAGTGCTTGCGCGCTACGCCTCAGAGGAGAACAAAGCAAAGTGGCTGCAACCCCTGCTGGCAGGCGAAATCCGCTCGGCATTTTTGATGACCGAGCCCGGCGTGGCCTCATCCGACGCGACCAATATTGAGACCTCGATCCAGCGCGATGGGGATCACTACGTGATCAATGGCCGCAAGTGGTGGTCGTCCGGTGTCGGGGACCCGCGATGCAAGCTGGCCATCGTGATGGGAAAGACCGACCCGACCGCTCCCAAGCACGCGCAGCAGTCCCAAATTCTCGTGTCGCTTGACACGCCCGGCATCGAGGTCGTTCGCATGCTGCCGGTTTTTGGTTTTGACGATGCACCGCATGGTCATGCGGAAGTGGCTTTCAGCAACGTGCGTGTGCCGGTCGAGAACCTGCTGCTGGGCGAGGGGCGGGGCTTCGAGATTGCACAGGGGCGCCTCGGGCCCGGGCGCATCCATCACTGCATGCGCACCATCGGCAGCGCCGAGGTGGCACTCGAAAAAATGGTCAAACGCTTGCAGGCCCGCGTCGCTTTTGGCAAGCGCATCTCGGAACAGTCCATATGGGAGGAGCGGGTGGCGCATGCGCGTATCGACATCGAGATGACCCGCCTGTTGTGTCTGAAGACCGCCGACATGATGGACAAGGTCGGCAACCGGCAAGCACGTGCAGAGATCGCCATGATCAAGGTCGCCGCACCGCGCGCCGCGCTGAAGATCATTGACGATGCCATTCAGGCCTTTGGGGCCGCGGGTGTGAGCACGGATGCCGGTCTGGCAAAGCAATATGCGAGCATGCGCACCATGCGTCTAGCGGACGGCCCCGATGAAGTGCACAACCGGACAATTGCTCGCCTGGAGTACGGCCGCTATGCACTTGAGAAGCCGCAGGCCAAGATTTGATTGGCGGCATCTGTCAGGATTCGGAAAAAAATAGAACCCTGTCAGGGTAAAAATCAGGAAACAGGGTTTGTAAATATTATTCAAGGAAATGACACATGTCCTTATTTTCTCTGGCCGGAAAAGTGGCGGTTATCACCGGTTCATCCCGTGGCATCGGCAAGGCCATTGCGGAGCGCATGGCCGAGCAGGGTGCGCAGGTGGTGATTTCGTCGCGTAAGCCGGAGCCTTGTGCCGAAGTGGCTCAAGCCATCAATGCGGTGCGAGGTGCGGGCGCGGCGATTGCCATTCCGGCCAACATCTCAAGCAAAGACGATTTGCGGCATCTCGCGGACCAGACGATCCAGCGCCTTGGCAAGATCGACATCCTCGTGTGCAATGCGGCAACAAATCCCTACTACGGCCCATTGGCGGGCATCGAAGACGACCAGTTTCGCAAGATTCTGGAGAACAACGTCATTGCCAACCATTGGTTGATTGGTTTTGTCGCGCCGCAGATGATTGAACGCAAGGATGGCGCCATCATCATCGTTTCCTCGATTGGTGGCTTGCGTGGCTCGCCTTTTATTGGCGCGTACAACATTTCCAAGGCAGCCGACTTTCAGCTGGCGCGCAATCTTGCCGTCGAGTACGGCCCCCACAACGTCCGTGTCAACTGCATTGCGCCGGGCCTGATCAGGACCGACTTTGCGCGCGCGCTGTGGGAAGACCCTGAAATGCTCAAACGGCGCACCGAAACGACACCCTTACGCCGTATTGGCGAGCCTGATGAGATTGCCGGAGCCGCAGTTTTTCTTGCGTCTCAGGCGGGGTCATTTGTGACGGGTCAGAGCATCGTCGTCGACGGTGGCGTCACCATTTAATTCCCGAAACTGATCCTCCTGATCCGGTTTTCTGAAACGGAGAATATTCATCATGTCCGATACCACCGCTATTGCCGACTTTCGCCTGCAGACACGGGCCTGGCTCGAACAAAACTGCCCGCCCGAGATGCGTGTGCCCCTGACCAGTGAGGATGAGGTTTGCTGGGGCGGGCGCAACTGGAAGTTCGGGTCTGAAGCGCAGCAAGTCTGGCTGCTGCGTATGGCAGCCCAAGGCTGGACCGTGCCCACCTGGCCGCGCGAGTATGGCGGTGGCGGTCTGACTGCCGAAGAGGGCAAGGTTCTGGCGCAGGAGATGGGTGCCATGGGCTGCAGGGCGCCACTGAACAGCTTTGGCATCTGGATGCTGGGGCCCGCGCTCCTGAAATTTGGCACGGAGGCGCAAAAACTGGAGCACATGCCAAAAATTGCACGCGGTGAGATTCGCTGGTGCCAAGGCTATTCGGAGCCCAATGCTGGCTCTGATCTGGCCTCACTGCAAGCAAAGGCGGAAGACCGTGATGATCATTTCATCGTAAATGGTCAAAAAATCTGGACTTCCTACGCAGACCAGGCGGACTGGATATTTTGTCTGGTGCGCACCGATGCCGCCGCCAAAAAGCACACGGGCATCAGCTTTGTGTTGTTCGATATGGCGACAGAAGGCGTAAGCACCAGGCCGATTCAGCTGATTTCGGGCAAATCCCCGTTTTGTGAAACGTTTTTTGACAACGTGCGGGTTGAGAAGCGCAATCTGGTGGGCACAGCCGGCGGCGGTTGGGATGTCGCCAAGTACTTGCTGACGCACGAACGCGAAATGATCAGTAGCATCGGCGACCGTACCGTGAGTCGGCCTCTGGGTCAAGTGGCAGCATCTCTGGTGGGTGTTGATGCGCAGGGCCGCTTGGCCGACCCGATGCTGCGTGCGCAGATTGCCGAATTCGAGGTCGACGAAGCCGCTTTTCGCCTGATGCTGGAACGCTTCGGCGACATGGCCAAGAATCGGCAGGCACATCCAGCGTTCTCCTCCGCGCTGAAGTACTACGGTGCAGAACTCAACAAACGACGCCATGAGCTGATGATGGCCGCCGGGGGCAGCGATGCGCTCGATTGGGAAAGTGCAGATTCACGTCAGGGCGCAGCAGCCCGTGCGTGGCTGCGCACCAAAGGCAATTCCATTGAGGGCGGCACCAGCGAAGTGCAGCTGAACGTGATTTCCAAACGCATTCTTGAGCTTCCGGGCGCATAAGACGGCGCTTTTTCCTTGACAGACCAGGATCACAGACTATGGCACTCGTATTGACAGAAGAGCAAGGCATGCTGCGAGACAGCGCCAGCGTATTTATGACGGAGAATGCCCCCGTTTCTCACTTGCGCAAACTGCGTGATTCGCGCGACGCCACTGGTTTCTCACGCGACCTGTGGGCCGCGTTTGCCGATATGGGTTTTACCGGCATTCTGGTGCCTGAAGCACATGGCGGTCTGGGCCTTGGCTACGTTGAAGCCGGTGTTGTGATGGAGGAAATTGGACGAAACCTCACCGCGTCGCCGTTCCTGGCGTCCAGTGTCGTGGCCGTGACCGCCATCCGGCAGGTTGGCAGTGATGCGCAGCAGCAGCGGTGGTTGCCAGCACTTGCCAGCGGAAAAAGTATCGCCACGCTGGCCGTCGATGAGCAGACCAAACACAAGCCGCAGCATATTGCGATGATGGCGACCCAACGGGCCGATGGCTATACGCTGAATGGCAGCAAGACCTTTGTCCTTGACGGTCATGTGGCGGATGTCCTCATTGTTGCGGCCAGAACATCTGGCGCAACCTCGGACACGGTGGGCATCACCCTGTTTTTGGTGGATGCCAAAACGCCGGGCGTGGAGATCGAACGTATTGTCATGGTGGACGCACACAATAGTGCGCGTGTCGTGTTCAAGGATGTTGCCGTGTCACCGGACGCCGTTCTTGGTCCGGTGGATGGCGGGTGGGCTGGCTTGCAGGCGGCGCTCAATGCCGGGCGTGCGGCGGCGGCGGCTGAGCTGCTGGGCGTGGCCGATGAGGCCTTCAAGCGCACCGTGTCCTACCTCAAGGAGCGCAAGCAATTCGGGCAGACCATTGGTGAATTTCAAGGGCTACAGCACCGCGCGGCCATGTTGTATTGCGACCTGGAGCTTGCCCGTGCCTCGGTTATCAAGGCGCTGCAGAGCCTGGATGAAGCCGCTGCCCCGGTGGCGCTGTCGGTGGCGATTGCCAAAGCGCGCGCCGGCACCACGGCGACGCTGGCGGTGCAGGAAGGCGTGCAAATGCATGGTGGCATGGGCATGACCGATGAATTCGAGATGGGTTTTTTCATGAAGCGTGCGCGGGTCTTGCAAGAGTTTTTTGGCGACGCCAACTTTCATCAAAACCAGCTTGCGATGCTCAGACAGTATTGACATGACCGGATCAGGTCATAAATCGTGGACCGAAATATCGCTGACAAGAAGCTTGGCTGTTAATTTTTCTTTATCTCCCACATTCCCTTTAATTCGGAAGGCAAACAAATGAATGACTATGTGAAATACGAGGTGCATGGCGAAGTGGCCGTGCTCACCATGAACAAACCGCCTGTCAATGGATTGGGTGCTGAGCTGCGCGCCGGCATTGTGGCCGCGCTGGACCGGGCCAATGCAGACAGCGCTGTGCGCTCCCTGGTGCTGACGGGCTCGGCCCGTGCGTTTTCGGGTGGTGCCGATGTCACGGAGTTCGGCACGCCCAAAGCGGCCCGTGAGCCCAATCTGCGGGTGGTGATTGACTTGATCGAAAACAGCGGCAAGCCGGTGGTGGCCGCGATTGGCGGTCAATGTCTGGGGGGTGGCTTGGAGCTCGCGCTGGGCTGCCACTTCCGCGTTGCGCTGGCCGATGCCACGCTCGGTCTGCCCGAAGTCAAGCTCGGTTTGTTGCCAGGCGCCGGAGGCACACAGCGCCTGCCGCGCCTGCTTGGCCTGGAGGCCGCCTTGAACATCATTGTGTCGGGTAGCCCGACGCCAGCCATCAAGTTCAAAGGCACGCCGCTGATTGACGCAATCGTTGACGGTGATCTGGTGGCCGGCGGCGTGGCATTTGCACGCAAAGTGGTGGCTGAAGGCCTGCCGCTCAAGCGGGCACGGGATCTCAAGGTCCGTGATCCCCAATCTGATGCTTTTCTGCAGTTCGCCAGGAATACGATCACAGCAGCTTCGAAGAACTTCCCCGCACCATTGAAGTGTTTTGAGGCCGTGGCAGCCTCCGTCAGCAAACCGTTTGACGAAGGTTTGCAGGTGGAGCGCGACGGCTTCCTCGCACTCATGGCCACGCCCGAGTCGCGTGCCTTGCGCCATGTGTTCGCAGCCGAACGTGCCGCAACCAAGATTGCCGACGTACCAGAGGGCACGGCCCTGCGCCCGGTCAATCAGGTCGCCGTGATCGGTGCCGGCACCATGGGTGGCGGTATCACGATGAACTTCGTCAACGCAGGTGTGCCGGTCGTGTTGCTGGAGACCCAACAGGCAGCGCTGGACAAAGGGCTTGCGACCATTCGCAAGAACTATGAGAACTCGATGAATAAGGGCAAGCTGACGCAAGCCCAAGTCGACCAGCGCATGGGCTTGATCAAGCCGACGCTGAGCTATGAGGACTTCCGCGACGTTGATCTGGTGATCGAAGCCGTGTTCGAGAGCATGGACGTCAAGGAGCAGGTTTTCAGAAAGCTCGACGAGGTGATCAAGCCCGGCGCCATCCTGGCGTCGAATACCTCTGCGCTCAATCTTGACCAGATTGCAGCATTTACCAAACGCCCGCAGGACGTGATTGGCCTGCATTTCTTCAGCCCGGCCAACGTGATGCGCCTGCTGGAAATTGTGCGAGGTGCGAAGACTGCGGCGGACGTGCTCGCCACCTGCATGGCGATGGCCAAGAAAATCAAAAAAATTGCGGTGGTCTCGGGTGTCTGCGACGGCTTCATTGGTAACCGCATGCTGGCGCGCTACGGCGCAGCGGCCAATGGCCTGTTGAACCAGGGCGCCTTGCCGCAACAGGTGGACGGGGCCCTGCAGAAATTCGGTCTTGCGATGGGCCCGTTTCGCATGGGTGATCTGGCGGGCCTGGACATTGGCTGGGCCGGTCGCAAGCGCCGTCAGGCCGAGAACCCGGGTGCTTACGTGCCTGTGGTGGCGGACCGCATCTGCGAGGCCGGTCGCTTTGGCCAGAAGACAGGTGCCGGCTGGTACCGCTATGAAGCGGGTAAGCGCGATCCCATTCCAGACCCGATGGTGGAGGCTTTGATCGCCGAATACCGCAAAGAGAAGGGCCTCACGCCGCGCAAGATCAGTGACGCGGAGGTTGTTGAGCGCTGCATGTACGCGCTCGTCAACGAAGGTGCGCGAATTCTTGCCGAGGGTATCGCAGCGCGCGCCTCCGACATCGACATCGTGTATTTGAACGGCTATGGATTCCCGCTGCACCGAGGCGGCCCCATGCTGTATGCCGACATGGTGGGTCTGCCCAACGTGGTGCGCCGTCTGCGGCAATTTGCCGCTGAACCGGGTGCTGATCCATCGTGGCAGCCGGCCCCCTTGCTGGTTAAGCTGGCCGACGAAGGCAAGACTTTCAACTAAAACGCGATTCAACAAGGAACCCAAATGACTGATGCAGTAATCGTCTCCACCGCGCGTACCGGTCTGGCCAAGAGCTGGAAGGGCGCATTCAACATGACTTACGGCGCCACCCTGGGCGGCCATGCCATCGAGCACGCCGTCAAGCGTGCCGGCGTTGACCCGGCCGAGGTGGAGGATTGCATCCTCGGTGGCTCGCTGTCCGAAGGCACCACGGGTGGCAATGTCGCGCGCGCTGCCGCCCTGCGTGCGGGTCTGCCGGTGACCACTGCGGGCGTGACGCTCAACCGTTTTTGTTCATCGGGTCTGCAGGCGATTGCCATGGCGGCGCAACGCATCATTGTTGACCAGGTGCCCGTCATCGTTGCGGGGGGTGTTGAATCCATTTCGTGTGTGCAAAACGAGGTGAATCGCCACATGCGTGCCGATCCCTGGCTGCTGGAGCACAAGCCCGAGATCTACTGGAGCATGCTGCAGACTGCCGAGACGGTGGCCAAGCGTTACAACATCTCCAAGGCGGCGCAGGACGAGTATGGCGTGCGCAGTCAAGTGCGCGCCGCTGCCGCTGCCGCTGCCGGCAAATTCGATGCCGAGATCGTGCCGATGACTACCATCATGGGCGTGGTTGATAAGGTCACCGGGCTCATCACGCGTAAGGAAGTAACGATCTCGGCCGATGAGGGCATCCGACCCGATACGACCATCGAAGGCGTCTCGAAGATTCGTTCGGCACTGCCGGGCGGTGTCGTGACGGCAGGCAATGCGAGCCAGTTCTCGGACGGTGCATCGGCTTGCGTGCTGATGAACGCCACACTGGCGGAAAAGCGCGGTATCCAGCCCCTGGGGATTTTCCGTGGCTTTGCGGTGGCGGGGTGCGAGCCCGATGAGATGGGCATTGGTCCGGTGTTCGCCATTCCCCGCCTGCTGGAACGCGCCGGGCTGAAGGTCAGCGACATTGGCCTGTGGGAGTTGAACGAGGCCTTTGCCTGCCAGGTGATCTACAGCCGCGACAAGCTGGGCATCCCCGACGAGTTGCTCAATGTCAACGGTGGCGCCATCGCCGTCGGACACCCTTATGGTGTGAGCGGCTCGCGCTTGACCGGTCATGCCTTGATTGAAGGCAAACGGCGCGGCGCGAAGTACGTGGTGGTCACCATGTGCATCGGCGGCGGCCAAGGTGCCGCCGGCTTGTTTGAAGTCTGCTGAGCGCACCGCAATGGCAGAAGACTTTGACAGCTTCACCGGCACTCGCCCGGTTGCGTCGCAACACGCGTTCGATATTGATCGCTTGGCCCGCTTCATGCGCGAGCAGGTGGAAGGCTATTCAGGTGAGTTACAGGTGGAGCAGTTCAAGGGCGGGCAGTCCAACCCCACCTTTCGCCTGAGCGCAGGCGGGAAACACTATGTCATGCGGCGCAAGCCACAAGGTGTTCTGTTGCCATCAGCGCACGCCGTAGATCGCGAGTTTCGCGTCATCAGTGCGTTGGCGGGCACTGATGTGCCAGTGCCGCGCGCCTACGCGCTGTGCGAGGATCCGCAAGTGATTGGCACTGCGTTCTACATCATGGATTGCCTTGAAGGACGTGTCCTGTGGGATCCAAGCCTGCCCGGCATGACGCCGGCGCAGCGGACCGCACATTTTGACGAGCTCAATCGTGTCATTGCTGCCTTGCACTGCGTTGATCCACAGGCCGTGGGTCTGGGCGACTACGGCAAGCCCGGCAACTATATCGAGCGTCAGATCGGTCGTTGGAGCAAGCAGTATCGCGCTGCAGAAACTGAAACCATAGACGCTGCCAACCAGTTGATGGCGTGGCTGCCCAAACACATACCGGCGGGTGATGAGGTCGCCATTGTTCACGGCGACTACCGTTTTGACAACGTGATGTTTCACCCGACCGAGCCGAAGATCTTGGCGGTGCTGGACTGGGAGCTTTCCACGCTGGGGCATCCCATGGTCGATTTCGCCTACCACTGCATGACCTGGCACATGAGTGGTGCTGGCGCGCGGGGTCTGGTCGGCCTGGATCTGCCCGGTCTGGGCATTCCCACTGAGCAGCAGTACCTGCAGACCTATCTAACACGTACCGGCCGGGGCGACGCCGGTGCAGTTAGCGAGTCCGACTGGACCTACTACATGGTGTTCAACATGTTCCGCCTCGCCAGCATCCTGCAAGGCATTATGGCCCGTGCATTGCAAGGCAACGCCTCCAATGCGGCTGCGCTAGAAGCCGGCAAGCGCGCCCGTCCACTGGCCGAGCAGGCATGGGCGCTGGCCCAACGCATGGGTGGGTGAAGGGACCTTGATCGTCGAGCGCGGGATGGATTTGGTTAAATCTGTCAATCCCGCCATCCGACGTTCTTGAAGCCTACCCATTCACCGTCACGGAATTCGTTCATGTCCAATCGCCACCTCGCCTTCTGGCCAGACAGCCAGCCGCAGCACCTGACGGTGCCGCAAACCAATTTGTTCTACAACGTGGAAGTATCCGCTGCGCGTTTCCCCGACAAGCCTTACATCCTGTTCTACGACACGCCGATCACTTACGCCGAATTCAAGGACGAGACCGAGCGCATCGCCGGCTATCTGGAGCAGGTATGCAAGGTGAAAAAAGGCGACCGCGTGCTGCTCTATATGCAAAACAGCCCGCAATTCGTGCTCGCCTATTACGGCATCCTGCGCGCCAATGCGGTGGTGGTCCCGGTCAACCCGATGAACCTGACCAACGAATTGCGTCACTACGTCAAGGACACCGGTGCGACGGCCGCGATCGTGGCGCAGGATCTTTTTGCGCAGATGTCGCCATTGCTCGACGATGGGCTGGACCATATCCTGGTGGCGGCCTACTCGGATTACCTGAAGTGCCCCACCGATCTCAAGGTGCCCGACTTCGTCAGCGCGCCGCGCCAGCAGCTGGCCGGTGCGGGCGTGACCTTGTGGCGTGACATGCTGTCGCGCAATCTGCGGCCCGGACCGCTCACCGTCGGCCCGGACGATCTGTGCGTGATGCCCTACACCTCGGGCACAACGGGTCATCCAAAAGGCTGTATGCATACGCACCGCGGCACGATGGCCAGCGTCGTCGCCAGCATGCAATGGTTCAACACCCACCAGGATTCAGTGACGCTGTCGGTCCTGCCTTTTTTTCACGTGACCGGCATGCAGGGCAGCATGAGCGGCCCGCTGTATCACGGCAGCACGATGGTGGTGCTGCCACGTTGGGACCGCGAAGTCGCGGCGGAGTGCATCCAGCGCTACAAGATCGCAACACTGCAGCTGATTTCGACCATGGTGGTCGACCTGCTGGCCAACCCGAAGATCGCCGAATACGACCTGTCCAGCCTGCGCGGCATCCGCGGCGGCGGGGCGGCCATGCCGGAAGCCGTCGCGCAGCAACTCAAGGACCTGTTCGGTGTGCCCTATGTCGAGGGCTATGGCATGTCGGAGACGATCGCCGCCACCCATATCAATCCGCCCGACCGGTCGAAAATGCAATGCCTCGGCATTCCGATCTACGGCGTCGACGCGCGAGTGGTCGATCCGTCCGATTTTCACGAATTGCCGCCGGGTGAAGTCGGCGAAATCATCGTCAACGCGCCCAACGTGATGCAAGCCTACTGGAACAATCCGCAGGCAACAAAGGAAGTCTTTGTCGAGATCGACAACAAGCGCTTCCTGCGCACGGGGGATCTGGCGAAGACCGACGAGGAAGGCTACTTCTTCATGGTCGACCGCTTGAAGCGCATGATCAACGCCTCTGGTTTCAAGGTGTGGCCGGCGGAAGTGGAGGGGCTGCTGTACCAGCATCCGGCCATCCAGGAAGCCTGCATCATCGCCGCGCGCGATCCGAAGCGCGGCGAAACGGTGAAGGCGGTGATCGTGCTGCGCGAAGCGTATCGCGGCAAGGTGAGCGCAGAGGAAATCGTCGCGTGGGCGCGTGCCAACATGGCCGCCTACAAGACCCCGCGTATCGTGCAGTTCGTCGACGCGCTGCCGAAGTCGTCGACCGGCAAGCTGCAATGGCGTGAATTGCAGGAACGGGAAAAACAAACAGGAGACAGCCATGCGATTTGAAAACAAGGTAGCCATCATCACCGGTGCGGCCAGTGGCATTGGTCGCGCGCTCAGCGAGCGTCTGGCCGCCGAAGGCGCCTGCGTCGCGCTGATCGACCGCAACGAGGACGGCTTGGCGGCGGCGGCGGCTGCGTTGCCGGACGCGTCGAAAGTCTGGTATCGCGCGCTCGACATTGCTGATGAAGGCGAAGTGGAAAGGTGCGTAGGCGATGT
>NZ_DHXT01000001.1 GCF_002413825.1 Rhodoferax sp. UBA5149 | reverse complement strand
CTTGCGTGGCCACGCCGACCGGACAGGTGTTGAGGTGGCATTTGCGCATCATGACGCAGCCTTCCACCACCAGCGGCGCGGTGGCAAAGCCGAATTCATCGGCGCCCAGCAGCGCGCCGATGGCGACATCACGGCCGGTTTTCATCTGGCCGTCGGCCTGCACGCGAATGCGGCTGCGCAAACGGTTCAGCACCAGCGTTTGCTGGGTTTCGGCCAGACCAATTTCCCACGGGCTGCCCGCATGCTTGATGGACGACCAGGGCGAGGCCCCGGTACCACCGTCATGGCCGGCAATCACCACATGGTCGCTCTTGCACTTGGCGACACCGGCGGCGATGGTGCCGACGCCGATTTCGGACACCAGCTTGACGCTGATGCTGGCATGCGGCGCCACATTTTTCAGGTCGTGAATCAGTTGCGCCAGGTCTTCAATCGAATAAATATCGTGGTGCGGCGGCGGCGAAATCAGGCCAACACCGGGCACCGAGTGGCGCAAGCGGCCAATGTATTCGGACACCTTGCCGCCCGGCAGCTGGCCCCCTTCGCCGGGCTTGGCGCCCTGGGCCATCTTGATCTGGATCTGGTCGGCACTGTTCAGGTACTCGGCCGTCACGCCAAAGCGGCCCGACGCCACCTGCTTGATGCGTGAGCGCAGGGAGTCGGTCGGGTTGAGGGGAATGTCCACCTCCACCACATCGTGGCCGATGATGTCGGCCATGGTCTGGCCTTGTTTGATCGGGATGCCCTTGAGCTCCTGGCGGTAACGCGCCGGGTCTTCGCCGCCCTCGCCGGTGTTGCTCTTGCCGCCAATGCGGTTCATGGCAACGGCCAGCGTGGCATGGGCTTCCGTCGAGATGGAGCCCAGGGACATAGCGCCGGTGGCAAAGCGCTTAACGATTTCCTTGGCCGACTCGACTGCTTCCAGCGGAATCGCCTTGGCCGGATCAATCTTGAACTCAAACAGACCGCGCAGCGTCATGTGGCGCTTGCTCTGGTCATTGATGAGCTGAGCGTACTCTTTGTAGCTATTCCAGTTGTTGGAGCGCGTGCTGTGTTGCAGCTTGGCGATGACGTCGGGTGTCCACATGTGCTCTTCACCGCGGGTACGCCAGGCGTACTCACCGCCGGCATCGAGCATGGTGGCCAGCACCGGGTCGTCGCTGAAGGCCGCCTTGTGCATGCGAATGGCTTCTTGCGCAATCTCGAACACGCCGATGCCTTCGACCCGGCTGGGCGTGCCGGTGAAGTACTTGTCGATCGTGTCGCTACTCAGGCCGATGGCCTCGAACAGCTGGGCGCCGCAGTAACTCATATAGGTCGACACGCCCATCTTGGACATGATCTTGGACAAGCCCTTGCCGACGGCCTTGACGTAGTTGTAGATCGCCTGGTCGGCGCTCAGTTTTCCAGGCAATTGCTGGTGCATGCTGGCCAGCGTTTCCATCGCCAGGTAGGGATGCACGGCTTCGGCACCATAGCCCGCCAATACCCCGAAATGATGCACTTCACGCGCGCTACCGGTCTCCACCACCAGGCCGGCCGTGGTGCGCAGACCTTCGCGCACCAGATGCTGGTGGATCGCGCTTAGGGCCAACAGCGCCGGGATGGCGACGTGGGTCGCGCACACGGTACGGTCACTGACGATGAGAATGTTCTTACCGCCCTTGATGGCATCCACCGCCTCGGCGCAGAGCGAGGCCAGCTTGGCTTCCACGCCTTCGTGGCCCCAATCCAGCGGGTAGGTGATGTCCAGTGTGTAGCTGCGGAACTTGCCTTGGGTTTGCTTTTCGATGTCGCGCAGCTTGGCCATGTCGGCAAAGTTCAGCACCGGCTGGCTCACCTCCAGGCGCATCGGCGGGTTGACATGGTTGATGTCCAGCAAATTGGGCTTGGGACCGACAAAAGACACCAGCGACATCACGATCGACTCGCGGATCGGGTCGATCGGCGGATTGGTCACCTGCGCAAACAACTGCTTGAAGTAGTTGTACAGCGGCTTGTTTTTGTCGCTTAAAACAGCGAGCGGGCTGTCGTTGCCCATGGAGCCGGTGCCTTCCTCGCCATTGACGGCCATCGGTGACATCAAGAACTTGAGGTCTTCCTGGGTATAGCCAAAGGCTTGCTGACGATCCAGCAGCGCGAGCGACTCCATCAGGCCCGAGCTGGACGACAAGCTGGTGCTGGCTTCGTCCGACCCCATGGTCATGCCATCGGTCGGCCCAGTCTGCACCGAGGAGGCATGCACGTCATCGAGCCGGATGCGCAGGTTCTCGATCCACTGCTTGTAGGGCTTGCTGTTGGCCAAGGTGGCCTTGATTTCCTCGTCGTCGATCATGCGGCCCTGCTCCAGATCGATCAGGAACATCTTGCCGGGCTGCAAGCGCCATTTGCGCACGATTTTGTTCTCCGGCACGGGCAGCACGCCCGACTCGGAGCCCATGATCACCAGATCGTCATCGGTGATGCAGTAGCGCGAGGGCCGCAGGCCATTGCGGTCCAGCGTGGCGCCAATCTGGCGGCCGTCGGTGAACACGATACTGGCCGGACCGTCCCAGGGCTCCAGCATGGCGGCGTGGTATTCGTAAAAGGCCCGGCGGCGCTCGTCCATGGTGGTGTGCTGTTCCCAGGGCTCGGGAATCATCATCATCACGGCCTGGCTGATGGGGTAGCCGGCCATGGTCAGCAACTCCAGGCAGTTGTCAAAGGTGGCGGTGTCGGACTGGCCGGCAAAGCTGATCGGATACAGCTTCTGCAGGTCCTCGCCGAGCACGGGGGAGGACATCACGCCCTCTCTGGCCTTCATCCAGTTGTAGTTGCCCTTGACGGTGTTGATCTCGCCGTTATGCGCCACGTAGCGATACGGGTGGGCCAATGGCCACTCAGGAAAGGTGTTGGTGGAGAAACGCTGGTGCACCAGACCGAGCGCCGAGACGCAACGCACGTCTTGCAGGTCACGAAAATAAACCCCCACCTGATCGGCCAGCAGCAAGCCTTTGTAGACCACGGTGCGGCTGGACATGCTGGGCACGTAATACTCTTTGCTGTGCTTGAGCTTGAGCGCCTGGATGTGGGCGCTCGCTGTCTTGCGGATCACATAGAGCTTGCGCTCCAGCGCGTCCTGCACGATCACGTCGTTGCCACGGCCAATGAAGACCTGGCGCAGGATAGGCTCTTTTTTTCGCACATTGGGCGACATCGGCATGTCGCGGTTGATCGGCACATCGCGCCAGCCCAGCAGCACTTGGCCCTCGGCCTTGATGGCACGTTCCATCTCCTGCTCGCAAGCCAGGCGCGAGGCGTGCTC
Organism: Rhodoferax sp. UBA5149; assembly: GCF_002413825.1. Lineage (GTDB taxonomy): Bacteria > Pseudomonadota > Gammaproteobacteria > Burkholderiales > Burkholderiaceae_C > Rhodoferax. The sequence continues at coordinate 4,688 of NZ_DHXT01000001.1, read as the reverse complement.
TTTGGGCAAAAAGATCATGCCCACCCCATATTCGCCCGGTGCCGGCAAGGTCACGCCTTGCGCTGACATTTCTTCACGGTACAGCGCGTCGGGCAGCTGAATCAAAATGCCCGCGCCGTCGCCCATCAGCTTGTCGGCCCCGACGGCGCCCCGATGGTCCAGGTTTTCAAGAATCTTGAGCGCGTTCTTGACGATGTCGTGCGATTTGGTGCCCTTGATGTGGGCCACAAAACCCACGCCACAAGCGTCATGCTCGTTCTCGCTGGAATACAAGCCGTTGTTCTGAAGATGTTTGATTTCGGCAGCCGTCGTCATGGCGCACTCCTAAAAAATTGCACTGGGGTGAGGAGAATACTGCAACGCAACAAAAGTGCCAAGCATAATAATTGGGGTCAGATTCCAATTAGTTATCCAATTTCCTTATCAAAAAATAATTGGGGACACATAAAAATTGATAGCTTGTAAGTCAATACCCACGAGGGCTATAGTCCTATTTAACCCTTACTCCGTGCTTATTTCTTGACCGAAACCGGCCGTCCGGCACTGCCTTTGACCACGCGGCGTTGCGTTCTTTTTTGCAGATCGGCCACAAAATCCGGGTCGCCCAGCGCCCAGCCCCGCAAAGCCGAGTCCGTCAGAGCAGCCTGCTGCACCGAACTGATGTCGGACTGCACCAATTCCGCATACGCCGCCTCGCGCGCAAACGGCGTGTTGCCCAGCGCCCAAAACAGCGCGTGCGGGGTGATGAGTTTGTCGATGTGCTGCCCGGTGTAGTGCCCGTGGCTGGACCAGGGATAGTCCCGTGCGTGAGGCACCAGAGCGGCGCGCACCGGATTGAGGTCGATATAGGCCATGCAGGCCAGCAGATAGCGGTCCGTCTGGATCAGGGTGGACTTGTAGCGCCCTTCCCACAAGGTGCCGCTGCGCTTTTGCGCATCATTGAAATAGCGCACATAGCGCCGACCTACCGCCTGCATCATCTGCGGCAAGCCCTCCGCAGTCTGGGGCGTGGCCAGCAGATGGAAGTGGTTGCTCATCAACACATAGGCATGAATGGCAACGCCGAACTTGCGGGCGTTTTCATCCAGCAGATCGAGCAGCATCTGGTAGTCGGCCGCCGACGCAAAAATGGCCTGCCGGTTATTGCCGCGCTGGATCACGTGATGCGGGTAGCCGGGTAGCGTGAGGCGTGGTAGACGGGCCATGGGAGTCCAGATCGAGAGATGGCATCATCTTAATTGGAATCTGACCCCGATTTTTATGCGTCAGGCTTGGGACTCCTGGTCGACGTCAGGGTCTGCGGGCAAGGCAAAGCGGGTATTCAACAGCGCAGTCAGTCCGAACTCCTGCAACAGGGCGCGCAGGCGCTGCGCGGCCGCACGCTTGGGCTGACCGCTGCGACGGGCGATGATGAGTTCGTTCTTCATGCTGTGCTCCCAACCCACCAGTTCGGTCACCGTCACCTGATAGCCCGACGCTTCCAAGTACAGGCAACGCAACACATTGGTGATCTGGCTCCCCATCTCTCGCGTATGCAGGGGATGGCGCCACAGTTCGGCGAGCGGCGTACGCGACAGCGAGAGTGCTTTGTGCTGACCCAGGGCGCGCGCCACTTCGGCTTGGCAACAGGGCACCAACACCATGAATTGGGCGTGTTTTTGCAGACCAAAGGCAATGGCGTCATCGGTGGCGGTGTCGCAGGCGTGCAGCGCGGTGACCACGTCGATGCGCTCGGGCAGTTCGTCAGCGTTAACGGACTCGGCCACGCTCAGGTTCAAGAACGACATGCGGTCGAAGCCGAGCTTGGCGGCCAGTTCGCGCGATTTTTGGACCAGTTCCGGGCGGGTTTCAATGCCGTAAATGTGGCCGGCCTTTTTTTCCTTGAAAAACAGGTCATAGATGATGAAGCCCAAGTACGACTTGCCCGCGCCGTGGTCAGCCAGCGTGATGCCGCCTGCTTTATCGCCCAGTTTGCCGCCCTCCTTCTCGGGCAACTCCAGCAGCAGCTTCTCGATGAACTGGAACAGGTGGTAGACCTGCTTGAGTTTGCGTCGCGAGTCCTGGTTCAGCTTGCCGTCGCGCGTCAGGATATGCAGCTCTTTGAGCAGCTCAACGGACTGGCCCGGTCGGATTTCAGGCGCGATGACCCCGGACGCTGGCGCAGCAGCTTGCGCTTGGCCTTGCCGCAGGGGTTGAGCCGAGGCTTGCGAAGCACCGTAGGCCTGGCGATCAGTTTTTTTGGTTTTCATCGTTCAATGTTGCCTGGCACGGTAGCGGGTGCTGCGCCATCCGGTGAGTCATGCGGGCATCCCGGCGAGCACCCTACCCCGAGCGCCGCCCACCCCTCAAGCCCGAGCCGCTCCATGGTTTGCATATTCTTCTCGAAAATGGTCTCCGCCTCTGGAAAGGCTTCCACGGCACGGTCAATACTTTCTTCGCGCAGCAGGTGCAAGGTGGGATACGGCGAGCGGTTGGTGTAATTGGTGATGTCGTCCGCCCTGGTACCGGCAAACTGGTAGTCCGGATGCAAATTGGCGATTTGCAGCACGCCATCGAGCTCCAGATCGAGCAAGGCCTGGTCAGCGTCGGCCAGAAAATCATTGAAATCGAGAAAATCCGCCAGACAGTCAGGCGCTATCAAAAGCGTAGTGTCACGTGCAGCCGGATCAAGGGCTAGAAGCTCTTTTAGCTCAACGATGAGATCTTTCAGCAGCTCCTGCGCGCTCTGCGCGCGGCTCACCGCGTAGTGGATTTGCCCCTTCACGTGCACGCTCTTGGCAAACGGGCACAGGTTCAAACCGATCACCGCACGCTCCAGCCAGACGCGTGTGTCTTCAATGGCCACTTGCGACGACACAGTCATTTTGCTCACGCCTTTAAACAAAGTTACTGGCTTGCGATTTAAGTTGATTGAGAAAACTCACGACGATTCCCTGGTGCACTTGTTGGTTTGCCCAATTTTAACGAGGCGTCAAACCCGGACTGCGGCAGCGTGTTGCCCAAGGCCTCGTTCACGACAACAAGCGCTGGCCGGTGAGTCGCTCATGCTCACGTCCGGCAAAACGGTCGGTCATGCCCGCAATGTAGTCAGCGACCACGCGGGCCGAGATGCTGGCCTCATCGCGTGCGTCGCGCGCCGCATCGGAGCGCGCCAGAAAGCCACTCTGCATTTCCTGCGGGCTCGCGAGATAAGCGGCAAAAAGCTCGCGCACCACCTTTTTTGCCTGCCCCGTGGTGTGCGTGACTTGGGGGTGTCGGTACAAGCGGTGCAACAGGAATTTTTTGAGTACCTGCGATTTAAACCGCATGCCTTCCCCGAACTGCAGCAAAGGGCTCATCTGGCGCACCGCCTCCACACTGTCGGGCCTGGCCGCTTTCAGCGCTGAAGTGGTCGCGGCAATCACGTCATACACCTGCGCACTGAGCATGCGGCGAATGACCTCGAAAAGCAGGCGACGACCCTGTGTTTTGTCCTGCAAGTGCGGATAGTCGGCGAGTGTTTGGCGCCTGAAATCATCGAACAAGGCCACCTCCTGGAGCTGCTCCAGCGTGATCAAGCCGGACCGCACGCCATCGTCAATGTCATGCGCGTTATAGGCAATTTCATCGGCCAGGTTGCACAGCTGCGCCTCCAGGCTGGGTTGCGTGTGGTCCAGGAAGCGCCGACCGACGCCACCCGGCTCGGCCTGCTCCAGTGCTAGTGCATGAATGCGGGAACAGTGCTTGAGAATGCCTTCGCGCGTCTCGAAGGTGAGGTTCAAGCCGTCAAACTGCGGGTAGCGCTCTTCGAGTTGATCGACGACGCGCAAGCTTTGCAAGTTGTGCTCGAAGCCACCAAACGCGGCCATGCAGTCGTTGAGCGCATCCTGCCCAGCGTGGCCAAACGGCGTGTGGCCCAGGTCGTGCGCCAGCGCAATCGCCTCGACCAAGTCTTCATTGAGCGAGAGCGAACGGGCGATGGAGCGCCCCAGCTGCGCCACCTCCAGCGAATGAGTGAGGCGCGTGCGAAACAGGTCACCTTCGTGGTTGAGGAACACCTGCGTTTTGTACACCAGGCGACGAAACGCCGTGCAATGAACGATACGGTCGCGGTCGCGCTGGTACTCGGTGCGCGTAGGCGCGGGCTCTTGTGGATAACGACGACCCCGCGACAGCGCGGGATCGCAGGCATAGGCAGCAAGCGTCATGTTTATATCTAATCAGGCTCTATCCCGCGTAATGTATGCGTATATAGCTATTATTTAAATAGCAATTCAATCGCAACACAGATCAATCACCTCGCGCACCAGCGCATCCGGCGCGCTGCGCACGGATGCACTGGCGGGTCCATCAATCACGACGAATCTGATTTCGCCACCTTCCGCCTTCTTGTCAACGCGCATGAGCTCCAGGTAGCGTCCGGCGTTGTCGGTCTCGGACAGGCGCGGCCCGGTCACCGGCAGGCCCGCCTTTTGAATCAGCGTGGTCAGACGCTTAACCAAAGCCGCATCTACCAGCCCGAGGCGATGCGACAAGTGCGCCGCCATCACCATGCCGCAGCCCACCGCCTCGCCGTGCAGCCACTGGCCGTAACCCAGACCGGCCTCGATCGCGTGGCCAAAGGTGTGGCCAAAGTTGAGGATGGCGCGCAGCCCCGCTTCGCGCTCGTCCTGCCCCACCACCCAAGCCTTGATTTCGCAGCTGCGCTT
>NZ_DHXT01000147.1:7130-8307 GCF_002413825.1 Rhodoferax sp. UBA5149 | reverse complement strand
TTGGAGGCGCCGGAGGCGACCTGTACCATCGCCTCGATCGCTTCGGGCGGCAGGGGCGCGCGTCCAAGATTGGTATGCAGCACGGTGCCGGTCAGGTTGAACACCTTGCGCAGCGAGGGCGCCACAATGGCCGTGACGCGCAGGCCGATACCGTGCACGAGGGCCGCGTCGGAAAATCCGGTGGCTTGTGCGCGCAGCCCCGCCAGTTCATCGCGCACGGCTTGCAGCACCAGCGGGCGGCCATGCGCTGTAATCAAGGCCGCGACCGCCGGCCAGCCCAGCACACGGTCGACCGCCGGCAAATGCGCCGGACTGGCGGCCTCAGGCGTGGACATGGCATGCCTCATTTGGAAGCCAGCCCACGGCCGGCGCCGCCGCCATCAAAAACGCTAAACCATCAAGCGGCCGTGATCGACCGGATGATCTGCTCCAGGGCCTCGTCCGCCAGTGCCCGCAACTCCGCATCGCTGCGGTCCTGGATCGGATGGCGCACGAACACCAGGGCCGGATCGATACCCAGCACCTTGGACTGCAAGGCTGCCGCCTGCACGAATTCACTGGACGCAATGCCGACTCCTGGAATGCCTCGACCTTCGAGATCTGCGATGTCATGCATACAGCACGACGTGCAGGACCCTCAGTCAGCCAAACCTTCGATGACCACATTGCACTCGGCCGCGATCTGCTGCTTCAGCAGGATGGGCGCGACGCGCGTGAAGGTCGGCTTGCGGTAGCGCTTGACGCCGATACCGAGCGCCGCGAGCTGCTCGGCGATGCGGTCCAGAAAAACATTGCCACGCGCTTTTGAGATATCGAGAATGCCAACGGTCAGGCCGCTGAGTGTTGCCGGTCGCGGCTGCAAGGCACGCACGGCCGACGCGCGCTCCGCAGTCGGATCGAGCAGGATACTGGACGCGTTCATGCTGTGATCTCCTTGGAAACAGGGGTGGAACCGACCAGGCCCGATGCGGCCCAACCGGCAATGACGGCGGAAAACAAACCGGCGGTGCCGCCGGCGCGCACGATGATGAGCCCGCCAGGGCGGAATTTCGGCACGCTGGCACCGGCGAAACTGAGTGGCAATCCCTCGGCGATGCCGCCGGCACCGACGACCATCTCGTCGCCCGGCAACAGCAGCAAACGCTCCAACTCCTCGCGCAGGCGCGCCTTCGACCAG
>NZ_DHXT01000147.1:6476-6904 GCF_002413825.1 Rhodoferax sp. UBA5149 | reverse complement strand
CGCAGGCACAGCGCGAAGCTGCGCGCGAGCGATTCCGGTGTGCGTGATTTCTGGTCGACGATGCCTTGCACACCTTCACCGGCAAACAGCGTCACGGTCGAGGCATTGGGCGCAAAGCCGCGCTCCACCGCCAGCGAGTCCCAGGCGCTGTCCTGCGCCTCGGCAAAACAGAAACTGTATTTGCCCGGTGTGCCCAGCGTGGCCCGGTCCAGCTCGCCGGGGCGCCCGCCGCCGATGTTGCGGATCACCAGTTGCAGCGCCCGCCCGATGGCGGCGTTGGCGCGATTGCCCTGACCCAGCGCGTTGACCCCGGAATTCATGCCGACCGCCTTCGCCAGCGGCCCGTTGACGATCACGACCGGCGTGCAAAACATGGTGGTGCACAGCACACCGTGCATGCCGAATTCATCGATCAACGCGGCCTCGAC
>NZ_DHXT01000147.1:0-6208 GCF_002413825.1 Rhodoferax sp. UBA5149 | reverse complement strand
GTCGGCGGCACCACCGGCAAGCCGTCGGTCCAGCCGCGCTCGAAACAGGCTTCCATCAAGTCCTCGCCCGCGCCGATCTCGACCTGGCGTGAAGAAAATTTGACGTCGCCGAAACGGATCGCGAGTTCTTCGGCAATGCCGGGCTCCAGCGTTTTCGAGCCGCAACCGGGGCGCAAAGGCGGCAAGTCGGCGCCCAAGTCGGCGTCGCCGGTGATGCGCTGCCAGTCATCGCGGTACCAGCCGTAGGTGCGCTCGACCTCGCATCCGGCTTCGACCCGGATTAGCGTGGGCACGATTTCGGCATGGAGCCGGTACGAGTGTTCGAGCGTGTCGTCAAGAATGGCATTCGGGACGCCCGCGGCGTAGGCCGGGTCGTCCTGGATGTAAACCGTCAGCGGCGTGCTGCCCTGTGCCAGCTGACGAATCAGCGGTTCGACCAGCAGGCAGGTCGGGCATTCGCGCTTGGCGATGATGATGAGGCCGTCGGGCAGGGGATGCATGGTGCGTGCCCGCCCGCTCAGCCGAACGATCGTGCTTGCGCCAGCGCGCCCAGGCGCGCGGTGATGGCGAAGAACTCGGCCACGGTATCGTCGATGATTTGCTGCGCCGACTTCACCGAGTCGATCAGGCCCACGGTCTGGCCGGCCAGGGCCGGTGCGGCTTCCATGTTGCCTTCGAAGTAAACGCCGCGAATGCCCTTCATGTCTTCGAAGGACATCAGACCCGCGTCATGGATGGCCTGGGTGCGCTGTGATTTCAGGGCGCGAATACAGGGGGTGGCCTTGGTGTTGAGCACCCAGGTGCCGGTTTCCTTGGCGTCGACGATGGCGTTCTTGTAGTTGGCATGCACCGGGCTCTCAACGCAGCTGACAAAGCGCGTGCCCATCTGAATGGCTTCGGCCCCCAGCGCGAACGCCGCTGCCATGCCACGGCCGTCGCAAATGCCGCCGGCGGCAATCATCGGCACATCGGTGCGGGCACGAATCGCCTGCAGCAGCACCAGTGTCGAGACCTCTTCCGGGTTCTTGAAGCCGCCGCCTTCCGCGCCTTCAACCACCAGGCCATCGATACCGGCGTCCACGCACTTGAGCGCGGCATCCACCGTGGGCACGGCGTGGTAGACGATGATGCCGGCGTCTTTCAGCGGCTGGATGAACTTGGCCGGGCTGCCGGCGGAGGTCGTCACGAACTTGACGCCCGAGGCGCAGACGAACTTCAGCATGGCGTCGTCGCGCAGGAAGCGAATCGGCAGGTTCACGCCGAAAGGCAGGTCCAGCGCGCGCATCTTCGTGATCTCGGCCTGACAGTTTTCGGTCTCGCCGGACGAGGTTTCGATGATGCCCAGACCACCGGCCCGCGAGACCGCGGAGGCCAGTTGCGTGCGCGCAATCCAGCCCATGGGGGCCTGCAAAATGGGGTACTTGGCGCCGGTGTGGGCGAGAACGCGGTTCATGGGGCTCCAATACAGCAAAGGGACAGGGCTGCGATTATTGCCAGCCGACTCGGCGCACGCTGTCGCGCGGGTTACCCCGGCGCCGCGGCGAACTCAATTCACGCAGCCGCCTGGCGGACTCGTCGCGCCAGTCCCGCCATTGATCAGGGGCATCAGCTGGGGTGCCAGCACCTTCAGCAATTGCACCGGCAAGCCGCTGGTGAAGTCGTAGGCCGCGGCCTGCGCGCCCGGCACGTAGGCAATGAGGGTGCCGAAGAAACGCTCGTCGATGTTGAAGACGAAAGTCGCCGAGCGATTCACCACGCGCGAGGCAATCAGGCGCCCGCCCGCACCGAACGTGTCGAAGCGCTGGTCGCCGGTGCCGGTCTTGCCGCCGACTGCGACAAAGCTGCCGTCAGCGCGCACAAAGGCCTTCTTCACGCGTTGTGCGGTGCCCTCCTCCACCACGCGCCGGATGGCGCCGCGCACCGCTTGCGCGACTTCCGGCGCCAGCACCCGCTCGGCCCGGCCGGGCTTGTACTGCAGCAGGGTTTCATAAGGCGTGGCGGCCGCGAAGTGCAGCGACTGGATGCGCGTGTTCGGTTTGCGCACGCCGTCATTGACGAGAATTCCCATCAATTCGGCCAGTGCGGCGGGGCGGTCCGCCGAAGCGCCGAGCGCGGTCGCATAGGACGGCACCAGCGAATCGAAGGGGTAACCCATCTGCGCCCATTGACGGTGGATTTCCAGAAAGCCCTCGCCTTCGAGCAGGCTCAAAATCCGCTTGTCTTGCGCTTGTTTGCGATGGGTGGAAAACAGCCAGGCATAGACCGTCTGGCGCTCGGCCACACTGGCCTGCATCACCTGCGTCTGGCTGGCGCCCGGATGGTTTTGCAGGTAACCGACCAGCCACAGTTCCAGCGGATGCACGCCCGCCAGATAGCCGCGATCGGCCAGCGACATCTGTTCTGGTGCGTACTGCTCGTAGAACTTGGCGAACTTGGGCTCGGCCGGATTGACGCCGTCCGGCAGATTGTCCTTCACCCAGGCGGTGAACTGGTCCAGCGACGCCTCGGGAAAAAGGGTGCGGTAGATGGCGGCCAGCCGCGAGGCGGTGGGACGCACATCACCCAGCAGCAACTCCTGCGCCTCTTGCGCGGTCTTGCCCTGGTATTTGACCAGGAAGCGGCGCATGAAGACCTGGCCCTCGCGGTCGGCAAAGCGCGCCAGGTAGTCGGCACGGCGCGGATCATCGGCATCCTGCAACAGCTTGGCGGAGGAGCCGGGGGTCAGGAACATATAGTGGTGCACGACATCGCGCATCAGCCGGATGAACACCAGATTGACCGAGTTGCGCAATCCATCGCGCACCGACATCACCCGGCCGTCGTCCTCGTGCCTGAAATTGTTGAAGTGGTGCAGGCCGCCGCCGGTCATAAAGCCTTCTGCAGGACTGGCGGAATAAGGCCGCTCCAGCGCGGCATCCAGCATCTTGCTCAGGCTTTTATCCGGCGCCGCCAGAAAATAATCAACCGCCCAGCGCGTCAGCACGTCCTGCCGATCGACTTCCAATGCGCGCAATTGGCTGTTGTCCAGCGTGGATAGCCGCTGATGCAGCTTGTCCATGATGTCGAGATAGCTCACCAGGGTGCGCAGCTTGGCCGTCGAGCCGAGGTCAAGCTTGGTGCCTTCGTTGATATTGAACGGCTGGTCGAAGTTATCGGTTTGCACGCGCAGGTAGTTGGCGTCGGTGCCGCGCTCATAGAGCGTGAAGCTGTACACCACCTTGGCCGGGTCACCACGGTCCAGCAACTGCTTGGCGGACAGTCCGGCCGCCTTGGCATGGGCCGGGTCGCGCAACTCGCGCAACAGGCTGGTCACGGCCGTCTGCGCTGGCGCATCCAGCGTGCTGGCGACGCTCAGATCGAGGCGATCCAGGTCATATAAGCGGTTGCCGCCGAGCAAGCCGGCCAGATGCGTGCGCACCGCATTGGCCGCCTTTTGCGTGACGAAAGAAACCGCGGGCGCTGGCACCTTGGCGGCGCGCCGGTTCAGCTTCGCCTTGAGCGCGGCGTCGCGCAGGGCGGGCGTGATCACACCGGCATTGCCCAGCAGGCGCAGATGGCGGTCCGTCAGCTGTTCCAGCTCGTCTTCATCGGCGTCGAAATAATAAGAAGGGCGGCGCTGCGAGATCAGCAGACTCAAGGCCTGTTTGTACAGTTGCGCCCGGTCGCTGAAATCACCGTTCTGCGCGGCCCCATTGTTCAGAATGCGGTTGACGTCCTTGAAATCACGACCGTACCAGGCCCACAGCCCATCGCCCAGGCCATGCACTTCGCCAAAGCCGGCCTTGGCGGACAGCGGCATCGTGTTCACGTAGCTCAGCACAATCTGGCGCCGCACCGCGCTGGTATCTTCACCCTGCTGGTAGGCGCGCAAGGCGGCCGACACCATTTGTTGCAATTTTTCCTGGACCGATGAGGTGCGGCCCTCGGAAGAATGGCGGTATTTTTCGATCTGGGTCGCCAGCGTGCTGCCGCCGGGCGCCCGGCCATCGCCGGTGAGCGTGCTTTTGGCCTTGATCAGCACCGCATTGGCCAGCCGGTCCCACTGGACGGCCGGGTTGCGCATCGGATGGTCCGGATCGAGCAGTTCACGGTTCTCGATGAACAGCAGGCTCTGCACCAGGATCGGCGCGATATCGTCAAAGCGTTCAAACACCCGTTTCGGATAGCGCTCCTGGAACAGGCTGTTCTTGTGACAATCGAGGATGCGCAGGCCGCCCTGGGTCTTTTCAGGATACGGGGCGAAATAGCCTTCGTCAACGATCTCCGCCATGGCGCTGGAGATCCGCGCCTGCCGGACGATCTCGAAATCCCGGGTCTTGAGCTTGCTGAGAAACACCGGCAACTGCGAATAGCCGAGCCTGTCATCGTACGGCGCACTCTGGGGGAAACGGATGGCCGGACTCGGCCCCGCGCCGAGGGTATAACCGGCCTTGCTGGCCAGTTCGGTGAAGAAGCGCGCCTGGTAGTCCGAACTGCGCATCTCCTGGGCAATCAGCAGCCCGGCAACGACCAGCAACAGCAACACCAAAGCGGCCAAATGAATCTTGAATCTGGCAAAGAATGAAAACCACTTGTCACGCATACGCATCGTCCTGAATCTCATGTTTAGCCCCAGCAGGCGGATTTGGCCGCGCCGCCATCCGCCCCGCAGTTGAAGCTGTTCAGCCCAATATATGCGATATGCATGTCTTGCGACTGCCGCACCCGCTCGGCGCCAGCACCGGCGCAACAACCCCCCTAGGATAAACCCCTAGTTACAGCCTGGCCTATGTATTGCTAGCATCTGTTCCATAAGTTGACCAAACGGTCAGTTTTAGGTTTGCTTTTTTGCTCACCACTGCAGGAGATGCCAGCGTGTCTACCTCATCCTCACCCGATGTTCGCCCCGGCCGTCTGAGCGCCTTGGCCTACGCCCAGCACTTTGCCGATGCGTCTCCCCGCATGAGCCCAGCGCAAGCCGTGCTCGAAGCCGAGCGCTGCCTGTACTGCTTTGATGCACCCTGCGCCACGGCTTGCCCGACCCGCATTGATGTGCCCTCTTTCATCAAACGCATTGCGGACGGCAACCTGCGGGGCTCGGCCCGCGCCATTCTGGAGTCCAACCCGCTGGGCGGCATGTGCGCGCGGGTCTGCCCGACCGAGAACCTGTGCGAGGCGGTGTGCGTGCGCAATACGCAGGAGGGCACGCCGGTGGCGATTGGCCGCCTGCAACGCCACGCGGTGGACGCCCTGATGGAAAGTGCCCGGCCGCAGCTCTTCACGCGCGCCGCTGCCACCGGCAAGCGGGTCGCCGTGGTGGGTGCCGGCCCGGCGGGACTGGCCTGCGCCCACACGCTGGCACGGCTGGGCCACGCGGTGGTGGTGTTCGACGCCCGGCCCAAAGCCGGCGGCCTCAATGAATATGGCCTGGCCGGCTACAAGACACCCGACAACTTTGCCCAACGCGAGGTGAAATGGCTGCTGGACATCGGCGGCATCGAGATCCGCAGCGGCTGGACGCTGGACAGCGTGGCCCAGCTCGAGGCCCTTTGCAAGGACTACGACGCCCTGTTTCTGGGCATGGGCCTGGGAACCACGCACCGGCTCGGCGTGCCGGGCGAGGCCCTGGATGGCGTGCAGGATGCGGTGGATTTCATCGCCAGGCTGCGCCAGACCGATGACCTCTCCGCCCTGCCCATCGGGCGGCGCGTGCTGGTGATTGGCGGCGGCATGACGGCGGTGGACGCCGCCGTGCAGTCCAGGCTACTGGGCGCGGAAGAAGTGCACATGGTGTACCGGCGCGGACCCGAGGCCCTCTCGGCCTCCCCGGCGGAACAGGCATGGGCGCAGACCAACGGAGTGACCATCCACCACTGGCTGGCGCCGGTTGAAATCCTGGGTCATCGCAGTCACAGCGGCCATGTCGGCGCCGTGCGCTTTGCGCGTCAGGCGCTGGTGAATGACAAGCTCAGCCCCACCGGCGAGATGCAAACGCTGGAAGCCGACATGGTGTTCAAGGCCATCGGCCAGCAACTCGGTAACCCGGTCCTGGCACAGGCCGGCTTCAAGCTCGAAGGCGGGCGCCTCGCCACTGACGCCGTGGGCCAGACCAACCTGAGCGGCATCTGGGCCGGCGGCGACTGCCGCGCCGGCGGACTGGACCTGACGGTGGAGGCGGTGGCGCACGGCAAGCAGTCGGCCGGCGCCATCCACGCCCAACTCACGGGCG
>NZ_DHXT01000058.1:3991-4777 GCF_002413825.1 Rhodoferax sp. UBA5149 | reverse complement strand
GCGCCGTCAGAATCAGCACCGGCATGGCATGCGGGGCCATCTGGGCGCAGCCTCTGCGTCACCGCCAAGCCATTCATGCCGGGCAGGCCCAGGTCGATGAAGGCCAGGTCACAGGTTTCGCGCCGCGTGACCTCCAAGGCGCGCTCGGCACCGCCCACCCAATCCACCGCGTAACCGGCATCGGCCAACCCCAGCTTGATGCCGCTGACCATCATGACCTCGTCTTCAACCAGCAGCGGTCTCATCGAATAGGCCGCTAGCCCCCGTGTTTATTGCACAATAAGCTATAAAAACAATAGCGCATCAGTGTGAACGAATCATGGTGCCGAAGGCCTGGTCCGTCAGAATTTCCAGCAGCAGCACGTGCGGCACCCGGCCATCGATGATGTGCACCGAGTTGACGCCGCTTTTGGCCGCATCCAGCGCGCCGCTGATCTTGGGCAGCATGCCGCCACTGATGGTGCCATCGGCAAACAAGTCGTCGATCTGGCGCGCCGACAGATTGGTCAGCAGCTCACCCGCCTTGTTCAAGACGCCGGGGGTGTTGGTCAGCAACATCAATTTTTCAGCCTTCAGCACGGTGGCCAGCTTGCCCGCCACCACGTCGGCATTGATGTTGTAGCTCTCGTTGTTTTCACCAAAACCGATAGGGCTGATGACCGGAATGAAAGCGTCGTCCTGCAGCGCCTTGACCACGCTGGGGTCGATGCTGACGATGTCGCCGACCTGGCCCACGTCATGCTCGATGCTGGGGTCGGCGTTGTCCAGCATCTTGAGTTTTTGGGC
>NZ_DHXT01000058.1:3054-3721 GCF_002413825.1 Rhodoferax sp. UBA5149 | reverse complement strand
GCCAGCACCCACTCCACCACCTCCATGGTTTCGGCGTCGGTCACGCGCATGCCCTGGATGAACTCGCCCTTCTTGCCCAGGCGTTTCAGCGCGGTTTCAATCTGAGGTCCACCGCCGTGCACCACGACCGGGTTGATGCCCACCAGCTTGAGCAGCACCACATCCTCGGCAAAGTCGGCCTGCAAGCCCGGGTCGGTCATGGCGTTGCCGCCGTATTTGATGACCATGGTCTTGCCATGAAACTTGCGGATGTAGGGCAGCGCCTGGGCCAGGATTTCGGCTTTGTCGCGGGGGGAAATGTGGGTAACGTCGGTCATGGGGTGTCACTTATAGTGCTGAGGACAGCGCTAGCTTGGCTTGCGCCTGGCTGCGAACTGTCCCGCAAAGTCAAAAAAGGCCAATGCCCAAATTGTGCCGCAGGTTCTACGCTTTCAGCGGCGTCAGAACCACCTCCAGCGCGGGGAGTGTTCGCCGCTTGACGGCACGCGACCAACCGGAAACCCTGCGCTGTACTTGGCGTTCCTGATTCACATCAGTTCTTGATGGAAAATTCTTCTTTGGATTGCCCTTGCGCCACCAGCGCCGCCAGCCAGCGTGGTGTCAAACCACGGCCGCTCCATGCCTCGCCATTGGGGCCGCGGAATTTGGCGGCCACGACCGTCGCGCC
>NZ_DHXT01000058.1:0-2819 GCF_002413825.1 Rhodoferax sp. UBA5149 | reverse complement strand
CGCGCCTTGGCGGGCTGCAAATCTTTCAAGGTAATGCCAAACGCCTGCATCTTGACAAGAATGTCTTGCACCGTGTTATCAAATTCCCGTGTCTTGATTTCATTCGCCTGCTTTTGCAGTTTCTCAATTTGATTCTGAATCTCGATCAAATTACTCATGTCAAATACCTTACCGTTGAAATGTATGACTCCCCGCACCGACTGTCATTAACAGACCATATTTGTAATATTATTTATGCGACACATTATCTCTTCTTAAATATTTTAAAACCTGTCAAAAATACGATTTTCAGGTTCATCCAAATATATATTTTTGTAAACAATCACCAAGGACGGCCTGAATAACTCAGCGCCAACTCAAGCAAGGGGAAGTTATTCAGACCGACCCCATGGATCGACCCATAAAAAAGGCGCACAACGCGCCTTTTTTTCACCGTCTGCAATCCGGGGTCAGAAATGTATCCCCCGCATCATCTGCTGCATGGCAATCGCCTCGGGGGACAGCTTTTGCTTGACCGGTTTGTCGCCCGGTTTGGCCCCCTTGGCGGCGCCGGAGTCAGGAAACATGCGAAAACTGGTGTTCATGGCAATTTGCGCAATGCGCGGCAGCACGGCGTGCAACAGCTGGCCGGCGATGCCCAAACGGGTGGCAATGCGCACCGGTTTGAAAATGCAGGCTTGCGCAATCAGGTCGGCCGCCTCTTCGGGCGCCAGCGTAGGCACGTTGTTGTAAAGCCCGGTCGGCGCGATCATGGGCGTGCGCACCAGCGGCATGTTGATGGTCGTGAATGAAACACCTTGATCGGCGAACTCACTGGAGGCACAGCGCGTCCAGGCGTCCAGCGCGGCCTTGGAGGCGACGTAGGCGCTGAACCGCGGGGCGTTGGTCAGTACGCCAATCGAGCTGATATTGACCACATGGCCTTTCTTCTTGGCCACCATGGCAGGCAACAAGCCCATGGTCACCCGCAGACTGCCGAAATAGTTGAGCTGCATGGTGCGCTCAAAATCATGAAATCGGTCGTAGCTGGACTCAATGGCGCGGCGAATCGAGCGGCCCGCGTTGTTGATCAGGAAGTCCACGCCGCCTTGGGTCTCGATCAGTTGCTTCACAAAACGGTCGCAGTCCGCCATGTCGGCGATATCAACCGGATAGGCCACAAAACTGTAACCTTTGGCCTTGGCCTCCTTGCAGGCTTCTTCCAGCTTGTCGACGTCGCGACCGCAAATGAGGGTGGTCGCGCCGGCCTCGGCAAACTTGTGCGCTGCCGCCAGGCCGATGCCCGAGGAGCCGCCGGTGACCAACACCACTTTGCCCGCCACGGTGCCGCGCAGCGAGTGGTCGATGTGCAGATCAGGGTCAAGATGCCGCTCCCAGTAGTCCCACAGACGCCAGGCGTAATCTTTCAGGTTGGGGCATGCCACACCCGTCCCCTTGAGCGCCGCCAGCGTGTCGCGGCAATCAAAACGCGTCGGGTAGTTGACGAAGGTGAGCATCTCTTCGGGCAGGCTCAGGTCTTTCATGATGGCATTGCGGACCCGGCGCACGGGGGCCAACGCCATCAGGCCTTTGGTGACACTGCGGGGAATAAACCCGAGCAACGCCGCGTTGATGAACAGATTCATCTTGGGCGCATGCGCGGCGCGACTGAAGATGTCGAGCACATCGCCCACGCGGTAGCCCACCGGGTCCACCAGGTGATAACATTTTTTTGCAATGCCCGCTTGATGGCTGATGGCGTCCAGCGCATCCACCACAAAGTCCACCGGCACAATATTGATGCGCCCGCCCTCCAGACCAATCGAGGGCAACCAGGGTGGCAGCAACTGGCGCATGCGCTGGATCAGCTTGAAAAAATAGTACGGGCCGTCGACCTTGTCCATTTCACCCGTGGTGCTGTCACCCACCACCATGGCGGGGCGGTAAACCGACCAGGGCACCTTGCATTCCAGACGCACGATTTTTTCACTTTCGTGCTTGGTCATGAAATAGGGATGTTCGTAGTTTTCGGCCTCGTCAAACATGTCCTCGCGGAACACGCCCTCATACAGTCCGGCCGCGGCTATGGATGACACATGGTGAAAGTGCCCGGCGCCGATCGCCTTGGCCAGTTCGACCGTGTGGCGGGTACCTTCAATATTGACGGCGATCTGACTGGCTTCATCGGCACCGAGGTCATAGACCGCCGCCAAATGGTAAAAGTGGTCAATCTGGCCCTTGAGCATCTTGATGCTGTCGGCCGACAGCCCGAGCTTCTTGGCGGTGAGATCGCCGAACACGGGCACCACCCGCGCCGCACTGGTGCCCCAGTAGTGCCGCAGGCCGGCCACCTTGCCCTCACTCTCTTTGCGAATCAGGAAATAAACTACCGAGTCCTTGCGCTCAAGCAGTTTTTTAACCAGACGTTTGCCAATGAACCCGGTGGCGCCGGTGACGAAATACTGCATGAGAAAGCTCCTTGACATGGCACATTCTTGCCGAAATTGCGGCGCGATCCATTCAGCGTAAACCCGCGCTCCCCTAGAGCCCGGGCCCTAGAGATTTAGGATGCCCCACCTACACGACGATTCGGTCGTCCCGTAAAGTACACCACATGCACTGACTGCGTTGTGCAACGGCGTGCAAATTTTCAACATATCTGGAGTGTCCCATGGTCAAGAAGCTGCAAAAAACCACTACGACGAAGAAGACCGGCATGCCCCTGACGGGCTCGGTCAAAGACTCGGCCCAGCAAATCTGGCAAGCTGGTTTGGGCGCTTTCAACAAGGCCCAGGCCGAAGGCACCAAGGCATTTGAAGCCCTGGTCAAGGAAGGCGTGA
>NZ_DHXT01000205.1:21754-64051 GCF_002413825.1 Rhodoferax sp. UBA5149 | reverse complement strand
GCTTCGGCACTGGCGACGAAGCGCGCGGCGTCGGATTCGTTGGCACCATCCCCAACGACGGCTTGCGCCGAGCCACCCGCAGCACGAATTTCCGACACGACATGGTCGAGTTTCTCGGCCGTACGTCCCGCGACCACCACATGCAAGCCTTCCTTGGCAAAGCGTCTGGCAACAGCGGCGCCCAGGCCACGGCTGGCACCCACACCGACGATGAGTGCGGTTTTTTCTTGGATCATCAGGCTCTCCCTTTTGAAATCAATACTTCACTTTGTGCCATGCCCGATCTCCGGTCGTTTCATCTGCTCGAAACAGGAATGCGACCCAGTGCGGCTCCGAGATTGAGTTCAACGTCGCCATGCGTCGCCGCGTCCTGTGCCAATAACCATTTGACGCGTTCGGCGACTTCCGGCTGAACCATCAATACCTGGAAGCGCTGGCTCTCATCGGTCAGTAAACTTTCGGCGGGCAGCGTGGCGCGGTTCACCATCTCTTTTGCGTTCCGGATGCCGGCTGGCGGAAACCCGGCAATCCGCGTCGCCAGGCGGTCAACGAAACCGCTGAGTTCCGCATCCGGTAGAGCACGATTGACCCAGCCGTAGCGCTCCGCTTGCGCGGCGTCGTAGTCGTCGCTCGACAGGATGACTTCGAGCGCACGGGCACGCCCGAGTAATGCGGGCAGCCATTGTGTGCCGCCCGCACCCGGCAGCAGGCCGCTGCCGACTTCCGGCTGCCCGAATACCGCGTTTTCCAGGGACGCAAAGCGCATATCCAGCGCAAGCGCGAACTCACCGCCCGCGCCCCGCACGCGGCCGCGAATTTCACCAATGGTGATTTGCGGAAGTTGCGATATGCGTATATACAGTTGCGCGAGCGGCGACAGACCGCTACGTGGTGTCGAATCGGTGGATTTGTTTACCTGCCCGGCCATGTCGAAGTGGTTCACGAAAAAATCCGCGAGCGCACTGCGAAAGACGACAACGCGCGTCTTGTCGTCTTTCGACAGCGAATCGACCAATGTCATCAAATCGACGACCAATTTACGGTCGACCAGATTGGTTGGTGGGTTGTTGATTTCGATGATGGCGACGCCGTCACGATCCGTGCGATGAAGTGTTGATGGATTCTCGGTAGTCATTGCTTTTCCGTAAATTAAGTAACGATCGTTATCCTAAATGACGCCATTCTAGACTTTTTCTGGCGTCAAGGCCTATGACAGGCTGAGTACTGCGTGCGCAGGCACGCCCGATGTTTCAAGCGCTGCACAAGCAATGGCTCATCTCCGGCTCAAACCCAGTGCTTCAAGAATTTCTTTTTCCTGTTTCATGGTGTCAACTGCAAACTGGTGAAAATCTTTTGAGCTGCGGTATTCAGGCTCCATGTCGTAACGGGCCAAGGCTTGCTTGAATTCCGGCATCTCCATGGCCTGCCTGAATGCGACATGTAGTTTTTCAATGATCGTTGGATCAGTCCCCTTTGGAGCAATCAAGCCCCAATGAGAGGTCTGGGTCATGTTGATACCAACTTCCTTCAAAGTCGGCACGTTCGGAAAACTTGGCATACGCTTGTGACCCCAAGTAACGAGCAAGCGCATTTTTCCTTCCTTCACGAAGGGCACCCAGGCAGACGTTTCGGCGCCCGAGTCTATTTGACCTGCCACTAATGCTTGCAAAGACTCTGCTGAACCTTTGTAGGGAATGTGATTTAGCTGGATTGCAGCGGCTCTGGATATCCGCTCCATCGTCAGATGATTGGTCGTGGCGACGCCGGGGGTTCCATACGTCAGTTGATTGGGTCTTGCCTTGGCTGCGGCGACATAGTCGTTCCAATTCTTGATTGGAGAAGATGAAGGCACCACAATGCCAAAGGCATAGCCAGTAAGGCCGATGATGTAGCTGAGGTCTTTGGAAGGATCCCACTTGAGGTCTGTGGTGTAGGGAAGACGATAGATTCCCAAAGATGCTATTCCTAGCGTGTAACCATCATTTGGCGATGCCTGGAGAATGGTCGCGGGCATGGTGCCACCGGCACCCGGTTTGTTTTCGATGACAACCGGCTGCTTCAGGATCTTGGATGCACTCTCAGCCAGTACCCTCATAGGTGCGTCGGTTGAGCCTCCAGGTGCAAAGCCAATGAGGATTCTGATAGGTCGCGTAGGATAGGCTGTTGATTTCTCCTGGGCTTGTACCCATTGAATTGAAATCATCGTTACCAAGGCTGCGGATAAGAATCCTCGCTTCGTTAGGTACATGCGGTCTCCTATTATTTGAATTAGGTTGCTAAGACTACGAGAGCGTCGGCATATTCTTGTTTGAATCTCTTCACCAGATCGTCGACGGCGTGGACCGTTTTAATTGCGGCAATGCCTTGACCACAGCCCCAAATCTCTTTCCAAGCCTTTACGGGTTTGTTCGATCCAAAATTCATTGCTTCAACATTGCCAGAGGGAAGATCATCCGGGTTCAGTCCATTTCGGCGCACTGACTCCTTCAGATAGTTGCCGCTTACACCAGTGAACAAACTTGAGTAGACAATATCTTCTGCACTGCTTTCCACGATCATTTGCTTATAGTCGTCGACTGCATTCGCTTCGCGAGTCGCTATAAATGCTGAACCGATATATGCCAAGTCAGCACCCATAGCCCTCGCCGCCAGAATTGAACGCCCTGTCGCTATCGATCCCGATAGCAGCAGCGGACCGTCAAACCACTCTCGGATCTCCTGAATAAGAGCGAAAGGTGACTGAATTCCGGCATGACCTCCTGCGCCGCAAGCCACCGCTATAAGACCATCTGCACCTTTTTCAATAGCCTTTTTTGCGAACGTGTTGTTGATGACGTCATGAAAAACCAGGCCGCCATACGAATGAACCGCATCATTTACTTCGGGTCGTGCGCCAAGCGAGGTGATGACGATAGGAACCTTGTACTTGACACAAAGCGCGAGATCGTGATCTAGCCGGTCATTTGATTTGTGTACGATTTGATTCACAGCGAAAGGTGCGCTGGGTTCTCCTGGATGAAGGCGGTCATGTTCGGCGAGTTCCGTTGTGATGCGGATCAACCATTCCTCGAACAACTCTTTCGGCCGCGCGTTGAGCGATGGAAACGAGCCGACGATGCCTGACTTGCACTGGGCAATGACGAGATCAGGGTTGGAAATGATAAAAAGCGGCGAACCTACGACTGGAAGGCGAAGGCGATTTCGCAGCAGAGCTGGAAGACTCATGGAAAATCCTAATGGCGGTAATCTTGAAATGATGTGGGGCAAATCGTCACATTGAAACTCTGACCAAAATCAGTGGGTTTCCACGACCATCGATGTCATACGTGCCCGCCGGGGTACATCAGGCGGCAGTCAGTATGGTGTTGACTTGGCAAGTGCTCAGGTCGTATAACTTTTTTTGTCAGATTACTGCTACCCGAATAATTTTTTCCTCAACTTCTCGAAGGCGATCTTTTCCAAAAAAGATTTCGTCTCCAACAAAGAACGTCGGCGAACCAAAGGCGCCGCGTTCATACGCAGATTGGGTATTTGCAAGAAGCCCGTTCTTCACGTCCGGCTGCTGTGATGCCTCGAGCAGGCTGTCAGAATCAATCCCGGCCGCGTTCAAGACAGCGATGATCTCAGTCTGCTCGTTCATGTTTCGCCCCTGTTCCCACATGGCTTCATACACCGCATCCACGTAGGGCATGAAATTTCCCAGCTTTTGCGCCGCCATCGCGCCGCGCATAATTTTTAGCGTATTGACAGGGAAAAATGGATTGCTCTTAAACCGATCCAACTTGTGCTTCGCGATGAAACGCTTCATTTCGAGCAGGTCGTAAGCTTGCTTGTTGGGGATGCCAGCAAACGCTTCTGCTGGAGAACGGTTGTTGGCGAGCTTGAAGAGGCCGCCCAGCAGGACGGGGACGTACTCAAACTTGACGCCGGTCCGATCCTCGATCTCCGGGATTACCTTGTGGCAGAGGTAGGCATTCGGACTTCCAAAGTCGAACATAAATTGAACTACGGGCAGGCTCATGGGTGGGCTCCAATCATTTTCAGAAAATTGAGTAAAAATATTCGCGGGGCGTGTTACCAAGTTTCCATCCAGGGGCGCAGTTCTGTTTCGTGCGTCCATGCATCGCGTGGCTGCATGTGTATCTGCCAGTAGGCATCTGCGATGCTGTCCGGGTTCAGGATGCCTTGTTGATCTTTCAGCTGGTAGCGTTCTGGAAAAGTGGAGCGGATGAACTCGGTGTCAATAGCACCATCAATAACGGGATGGGCAACGTGAATTCCTTTCGGCCAAAGTTCGCGTGCCATGCTCTGGGCCAGCGCACGCAAAGCGTGTTTGGCGCCGGCGAAGGCTGCAAAGCCCTCACGCCCGCGCAGGCTGGCGGTTGCACCCGTGAAAATGATGGTTCCCCGTCCACGTGGCAGCATCACCTTGGCAGCTTCCCTTCCCATGAGGAACCCTCCGAAGCAGGCCATCTCCCAGACTTTTTGATAGACGCGTGATGTCGTTTCCGTGATCGGAAAGCGCACGTTGGCGCCGATATTGAATACAGCGACCTCAATTGGAGCGATTTCTCTCTCAATCTTTTCGATGAGTCCGATCATCTCTTCTTCCTTGCGAGCATCGCTGCCAAAGCCGTGTGCATCGCCTCCGCTGTTACGAATCTCATTGACCAGTGGTTGCAGCTTTTCTTCACTGCGTCGGGTTACACAGGCAACAAAGCCCTCACGTGCAAAACGCCGTGCAATAGCGCCTCCGGTGGCATCACCGGCTCCGATGACAAGAATGGCTTTCTTTTCGTTCATGGTGAACTCCTTTAAAACGATTAATGCTCCGCAACTGGAGATGCGGTCGAATCCTGCGCCATCTTCTTCAGTACGTTCTTCAGCACTTTGCCGGTTGGCGCTGCTGGAAGCGCGCTCAGAAAGCACACCTCGGCCGGTACTTTGTAGGGCGCCAACTGCTCTCGCAGGTACTGTTGCAGAGTGGCCGCGTCGAGCGAACTTCCCTCTCGTTTCTCGACAAAAGCGATGACCTCTTCGTTATGCCCTACGGTGCGCCCTACAACCGCCGATTGCACAACATCTTTGTGGGCATTGATCGCCTGCTCTACCTCGACTGGATACACGTTCAAGCCGGAACGAATGATCAGTTCCTTGGTTCTTCCAACGATATTCAACGCACCATCTGGATTGGATCGGGCCATATCGCCCGTATTGAACCAGCCCTCGCTATTGATGGCCTCTGCGGTAGCCACTGGATTCAGGTAGTAGCCCTTCATCAAGCCGGGACTTCTTATCCAAAGTTCTCCGATGTCTCCCAAACGAACATCGTTTCCAGTTTGATCCACAATGCGCACCTTCACGTCATCAATGGGCTGACCAACGGCACAGTCGCTGCGAGGAGCCTCCATGCGCGTTTGCGCAATCGTCGGAGCACACTCGGTCAGTCCATAACCGTTGTGCAGCGTTTGTCCAAAGGCTGCCTCCACTTCGGCTTTCAATGGTGCGGTCATCGGGGAACCGGCTGCCGCAATGAAGCGCACGCGATCAGCCTTGAGCACATGCCCCGAGCTGCGTGCCCATTCAAGCAGGCGGGCATACATTGCTGGCACACCTACAAACGAGGTAATTCCTTCGTCAGCCAACACGCGCGCAGTCTCGGCCGGCGTGAACCGTGGCTCGAACAGTACTGAGGCACCGCCACACATGGTGCCGAGGAACTGCGATGCAATACCTACGACATGCGCCATGGGTAGCACGCAGTAGCTCCCGTCTTTCGGTGACAGACCGCGCATGCGAGCCGCAGACATGGCGGTGAACATCAGGTTTGCATGTGTGAGCATCACACCTTTCGGTGCGCCTGAGGTACCGGACGTGTAGATAATTGCCGCGACCTGCTCGGTTGCGCTGCTCAAAACGGGCTCCACCCAGGTTTCACTGTCAAGTGGACCGACCTGCATTTCTCCGAACCATGACCAAGTCACGGACTGCGCGCCGTGACGCTGGGCGTGTCGGGCTGCGTCATCAGATACCTTGTGGGTATACAGGACGCGGCGCGGTCGCGAGTGTTCGATGAAGACATCGATCTCCCGGTCGGATAACCGTGCGTTCGACAAGATGCACCACGCATCCATGCGACTTAGGGCAATGACAAGAACGGCCTGCGCAACGCAGTTCTCGCCAACCACCAGAACCCGGTCACCTGCTCGAACGCCCAAGCTTTTGAGTTGCAACATTGTCGACGTGGCCGCCTGATCCAACTGTCCATAGGTCAGCGAGAGGTTGGCGTCACGTAAAGCCAGGGCGTCGGACTGAGATTCGATCCATCTGTCTAGCAGCTGGTGAACCCGCGTTAAGCATCCTACGTCGTACGTAATTCCCGTCATGTAAGTCTCCTGTCATGACCTGTTTGGCCTTGATGGGTTGCGATCATATTCCGACATGCGGTTTATAATTTGACGAAACTCCGATATTTTAAATTTAGAAACCGCATAGCGGAATTACGCAGGCCTCTTTGGATTTTCTGAGGATTCGATGAAGTGGTGGCAGGATCGCTACACGGGTTGTCCTGCACTCGCTCTCAACACATACTTTTCAGCATGACTTCTCATTCCAACGCACTCGACGAAATCGACAAGCAAGCCGTGGCACCTAACCCGGATGAAGCGCTTGATGCCAAGTCGCCATCGGAAGGAAGTGACCGCCAATTCGTTACAGCGCTTGCCCGAGGTCTGGAAGTTCTTCGCTGCTTCCGGTCAGGAGAAGAGCGCCTTGGCAATCAACAGCTGGCGGAGCGGTGCCGACTGCCGAAATCCACGGTAACGCGTCTGACCTACACATTGACAAAGATTGGCTACCTGCACCATGACCAGGCATCGGGTCGTTACCGGCTTGGCATGGCAGCACTGGGCATCGGCGGCTCTACATTGGCGCGTCTTGAAGTCAAGGAGAAGAGCCGGTCAGTACTGCAAGCGGTTGCCGAATCCACCGGTTTGCAGCTCTCACTCGGTGTTCGGGACGATCTCTCAATGCTCTACGTGGACACCTGCCACGGAAATTCCATCGTGACCCTCCAGCTGAACGTGGGTTCGCGCATTCCAATCTCGGTCACGGCCATGGGAAGGGCCTGTCTAGCAGGCATGGATGAGGTTTCTAGACGGGATATCCTGGTGCGCATCCGTGCGCTGGATCCTGTCAAGTGGCCGAAGATCAAGACAGGTATTCAACAAGCGATCGTGGATCTTGCCGAGCACGGATGTTGCGTGTCGTTCAGCGAATGGCGGACGGAAGTCCACGGTATTGGAATTCCACTGTCCTTAGGTAGCGCATTGCCTGACATGGTGGTCACCGCCGCAGGCCCAGCTATGACGCGTACGCGTGAGTCGTACATGACAGAAGTTCGTCCGTTGCTCATCTCGGCGGTGCAGGACATCAAGCGGCGTCTCAGCGACTAGGCCTTTCCAATCCTAAGGCAGCACAAGTCCCTTACTCGGCCCGCCCGATCGAGGCGCGCCAGCCGGCTTGTGCGCCAGGCCGTTTGAACCCGATGCCATGATTTCGCGGCCCCGGGCAGTAAGGCCGGCCAAAGCGAAATCGATTACCGAATCTCGCCATTGATTGAATGGAAGCGAAGCAGCAGGATTCGGCCCGTGTGGGCGCCCACAGAACAGCATGCTCACGCCGTGCACAGCCGACCAAGCGCACTGCACAAGCTCGTCGGTACATGCGCCTTGTAACTCTAGTGATCTGAGGTACTCGAAGACGTACCGTTCAAGCATCGCGTAAGAGCGTTCGGTCGCCTTGTTGATCTCCTCACGCTCGTGGCGGTCAGAGATCTGCGGGCCGATCATGACCCAGAACAGCCCTGGCTTTTCAATTGCGAAGTCGGCGTAGACCGTCATGACCGCACGGAGCCTTCCCGCCGCATCTTTTGCTTTGTTCACCGCTTGCTCGCGTAAGGCGATCAACTCGTCGAAGCCGTCCACTGCAATGGCGGCGAGTAGGCCGTTGAGGTCGCCAAATTCATGGCGGGGAGCACCCGGAGAGACGCCTGCCGCCCGTGTCACAGAACGCAGGGATACGTTCAACGGACCCTGTTCGAGTAGCAGTTGCTTCCCGCAAGAAATGAGAGTTTCCCGCAGGTTGCCATGGTGGTAAGTAGAACGTTCGGCCATTCGAGCCAGCCAACTTTCAAGCAGCTTCTTCGAAGCCGCGCTAGGAATCGAAACCGGATGGCTCGCCGCGACTGAGTACCAAGGCGAAACCGTTTGGGCATGATATCACTTCGATCTAGGCACAACGGGGCGACCTGACAAGGGTAAACACTGTATACATTAATGTATACTGCGTTTACATTAAGCTTTCAAACCACTGACAGGAAAGGTGCAAATGATCAACAAAGTTGTTACTTCGTTAGAGGAAGCGCTAGGGCCCGTCAGTGACGGCTCCACGGTTCTGGTTGGAGGTTTCGGGACGGCTGGCATCCCCTCCGAGCTTATTGAGGCACTTATAGCCTCAGGCGCGCGTGACCTCACGATTGTCAACAACAACGCCGGCAATGGCTACGCCGGCTTGGCGGCGGTGCTGCAAACCGGACAGGTTCGCAAGATGATCTGCAGCTTTCCGCGGACGGTTGATAGCTGGGTCTTCAACGATCTCTATCGCACTGGGAAGATCGAACTGGAGTTGGTGCCTCAGGGCAACCTTGCTGAACGCATTCGCGCAGCCGGAGCAGGGATCGGGGCCTTCTTTAGTCCGACAGCCTACGGTACCGAGCTGGCGGGGGATCGTGAGACGAAGGAAATCAACGGCCGACTTCACGTCATCGAGTACCCCATCCATGGAGACATAGCGCTTATTCGAGCAGAGGTAGGCGACCGTTGGGGAAACCTGACTTATCGGAAGGCCGCGCGGAACTTCGGACCTGTTATGGCCACTGCAGCCCGGCGGACGGTGGCAACTGTTCATGAACTTCGGAATCTTGGGGAAATCGACCCCGAAACGATTGTGACCCCAGGGATCTTTGTCAAGGCGCTAGTCAAGGTCGGTCGCGTCGCAACTGAAGCGGGCGGCTTCAAGAAGGCAGCATGAGCGCAATCCTGGACATACAAACTTCTGCCCTTCCTCGGCGAAGCAAGACCGATTTGGCGAAGCTCGTCGCGCGAGACATCCATGATGGCGCCGTCGTAAATCTTGGCATAGGACAACCGACCCTCGTCGCGAACCACATACCGATGGGACGCGAAGTAATTTTCCACAGTGAAAACGGCATACTTGGCATGGGTCCGGCGCCGGCAGAGGGCGAAGAGGACTACGACCTTATCAACGCGGGCAAGCAGCCGGTTACGCTTGTCGATGGCGGTTGCTTTTTCCATCACGCAGACAGCTTCGCAATGATGCGCGGAGGCCATCTCGACATCTGCGTGCTAGGCGCCTTTCAGGTTTCTGTAACGGGCGATCTCGCAAACTGGACCACTGGCGAGGCAGGTGCCGTACCCGCTGTCGGCGGTGCAATGGATCTAGCCGTTGGCGCCAAGCAGACCTGGGTGATGATGGACTTGCTGACCAAGGACGGCAAGAGCAAGATTGTTGATCGTTGTACCTATCCGCTTACGGGCCTGGCTTGCGTCAAGCGCATCTACTCGGACCTGGCTACGCTAGCGTGCACCTCTGACGGTCTTCGACTCATCGAGCTTGTACCTGGCATATCACATGACGAGCTTGAGAAGCTGATTGGGCTTCCGGTCGCGCCTCTGAAGCGCTGATCCATCTGCCTGAATAGCCGGTGATACCAACACCTCCAAATCACCAAATCGTACCGATGTGTCGATATTTTTGAGCCGATTCGAAAGGGCAAATTTTCTAAGTTAGAGGACAAATTGGAAACAAGCATGAACAAAAATTTTGAAGTCATCCCAAATTCAAACTGTGGGGGAGTCCGTACTTTCCTCGCGACGATAGCAGTTGGTCTCGTTGCCGTCGTCTTTGCATCTGGACCCGCGCTAGCGCAGGCAAGTGATCAGCCACTGCACATGATCGTCCCGTATCCTGCTGGAGGATCGTCAGACTACGCAACCCGCTTGGCGGCGAAGTACCTGACCGGACCACTGGGATCCACGGTCATAGTGGAAAACAAGCCCGGCGCGAACAGTATTATTGGCGCGCAGTACGTTACTCAAGCGCGTGCCGACGGCACTGTCGCGCTGGTCGCGGGTACGGCGGCAACCACGGCTAATCCGTTCCTTTACAAGAAACTGCCGTACGACGCTGAAAAGGCGTTCACGCCGATCGGGATGATCAGCCGGATGCCGTTCGTGGTCATCGTGAACAGCAACTTTCCTGCGAACTCAATTGCTGAGTTCCTAAAAGCAGCCAAGACTGCAAAGGCACCCCTTAGTTACGGCTCAGCCGGGAACGGGAATCCCACACATCTCGCGGGCGCCCTCTTTGCCCAGACTACCGGCATTAAGCTGCAACAGATTCCTTACCAAGGCAGCTCACAGTCGATCACAGCGCTTCTAGCTGGCCAGACGGACGCGAGCTTTGAGGTTCTCCAGACGGCTCTGCCGTTCCTCAAGGCGGGGAAAGTCAAGGCGCTGGCGGTGATGTCGCTGGAACGTCACCCGCGTATTCCAGACGTTCCCACCTTGGCTGAATTGGGCTGGCAGGGTCTCGACGTCTCGACTTCGTTCGCGATGCTGGTTCCGGCTGCGACACCAGCGGCGACACAGCATCGACTACACGAAGCACTGATGACTGCGACCACAAATCCCGCCTTCATAAAAGCCTTGGACGACCAGGCGTTGCAGTCCTATCCAGCCATGTCCCAGGCAGACACCGCGGCGGTTTTTGCGAAGGAACGCGTGCGCTGGAAGTCTGTAATCGAACGCAATGCAATCGCACTGGACTGACCAAAACCACCGGCTGCCCGTGGACAGCTTTAACCCGCGTCGGCTATGTATGGCGGCGCACACCTAGGAGAAATCTCATGCCTTTCTACACCTGCATTCACAAAGCTGGAATTATGTCTGAGGAGGCGAAGCGCGCCATCGCAGTCGGGATTACAGACATCCACTGCGGCCTCACCGGCGCGCCGCGTCACTTTGTTCACGTGATGTTCCAAGACTACAAGAGCGGTAACTGCTATTCGGGAGGGGAAGACTCCCGCGTCGCCAACATTCGAGGAAACGTGCGCGCGGGCCGCAGTCAAGAGACGAAGGAAAAAATGATGGAGCAGATGACCGCACTTTGGCGTAAGGAATGCCCCGAGACAAAGCTAGGAGACATTGTTGTTTCCTTGGCAGAGGTTCCGGCCACCAACGTCATGGAGGGAGGTGTCTTGCTGCCGCATCCCAAAGATGACGCGGTTTGGTTGGTCGCCAACGGTTTTTCTGCCGCAGGGGTATCGGAAACTGTTTGAAAAGAAGTATGAATAACTTGAATTTCGTCAGGGGTCTGTGCCTCATGGCGATTGCTCTGCTCTTTGGCGTGGTGTCGCTGAACTACAAGGTAGGCGAATTCAGTAGAGCCGGCCCTGGCCTGTTTCCTCTGCTGGTGAGTTGCATGGTGTTTTTGATTGGTCTGCTCACCGTGGTGCGTTCGCGATTCGTCAAGCCGGTACCCCTGAACTACAACATGAAGAACATAGCCCTCGTCCTGTCGGGCCTGTGCGGCTTCGCGGTGCTCTCCGAGCACCTCAACATGATCGCGGGCATCGTGTTTCTGGTGTTTTGCGTCTCGTTTGCCGGCACCTCCTCTTATTCGGTCGTGCGCAACCTCAAAATCTCGGCCGGCCTGATTGCCATTGCCTTCATGTTTCGATACCTACTCGGCCTTCAACTGCCCTTATTCTGATGGACGTCCTACACAACCTCGCGTTTGGTTTTGAGACTGCACTGACCCTGCACAACCTCATGTATTGCGCCATCGGCTGCGTGGTGGGCACACTGGTGGGTCTGCTGCCGGGACTTGGGCCGTTGTCCACCATCAGCTTGTTGCTGCCTTTGACCTATTCCATTCCCGCCACTGGCGGGCTCATCATGCTGGCTGGCATTTACTACGGCGCTCAATACGGCGACAGCGTGAGCGCCATCACCATGAAGATTCCGCACGCCAGCAGCATCGTGGCCTGCATCGATGGCTACCAGATGACGCTCAACGGCAAAACCGGCCTGGCCTTGTTCACCGCGGGCGTTTCCAGCTTCATTGGCGGTACCGTGGCCATCGTGGTGCTGGCGACGGCGGCCCCGGCACTGGGCGAGGTGGCATTCTTGTTTGGCCCGGCCGATTACTGTGCCCTCATGTTGTTCGGGTTCCTGTGCGTGAGCTTTGTCACCACCGGCAGCCTGCTCAATGGCCTTGCCATGGCCTTTATAGGCGTGCTGCTTGGGTCAGTCGGCACCGATGTGAACAGTGGCACTGCGCGCTTCACCATGGACTTGCCCTTTCTGGCCGACGGTATTGGCTTGATCAGCATCGCCTTGGGCTGCTTCGGCATTGCCGAGGTCGTGAAAAACCTCGACAGCGGCAGTCAGCTCACGCCGTTCAACGGCAAGATCAAACTCATGCCGACCTGGCCCGAGTTCAAGCGCATCATTCCCAGCGCCTTGCGTGGCAGTGTGATTGGCTCGGTCTTAGGCCTCTTGCCCGGCGGGGGACCCGTGATCGCCCAGTTCGCAGCCTATGCCATCGATAAGCGCTTCAGCAAATACAAAGACGAGATCGGTCACGGTGCCATTGAGGGCGTGGCCGGGCAAGCTGCCGCCGACGAAGCGGCCGCTCGAACCAGCTTTATCCCGCTCATGGCCATTGGCATTCCCGAGAACGCGGTGATGGCCCTCATGATGGGCGCCTTCATCATCAAGGGCATCCAGCCCGGCCCTGGCATGATCGCCAACCACCCCGATTTGTTCTGGGGCCTGGTGGCCAGTATGTGGGTGGGCGGCTGCTTTTTGCTCATTCTCAACGTGCCCTTGGTGCGCTACTGGCTGTCGGTGTTCAAGATTCCCTTCAATGTGCTGTTTCCAGCGATCCTGTTTTTCTGTTGCATCGGAACTTACAGCATCAACAACAGCTTGGATGACATCTACATTACCGCCATCTTTGGCTTCTGTGGCTATCTGTTCATGCGCCTGGGGCTGGAGGCTGCGCCGCTCATGTTGGGCTTCATCCTGGGCCCCATGTTGGAAGAAAACTTCCGACGCGCCCTGCTCCTCAGCCGGGGGAATTTTGGCGCTTTCGTCACCCGCCCCATCAGCGGCACCTTGTTTGCCTTTATTGCCATCTTCATCATGTGGCAGCTGTTGACGTTTTATTTTCAGTCGCGAAAGGTAACTACTCCGTTAACCGTCTGAATACTCACCACATTAGCCGTGGTTGTGTCGCCATAGCGGCCCAGTCGCGATACATCGAGACCATCTTGGAGAAAACATATGAATTCGCTGGAGTTTTACTTTGATTACCGAAGCCCTTACAGTTACCTTGCTTATACACAATTCGCCAACCTGAATGCGAACCTGATTCTGGTTCCGTTTGACATCGTCGATGTCATGAAGCGCGTGGAAAACGTGCCGACGTCAGTGATCTGCGCGGCAAAAAATCGTTACGTCCAGAAGGACCTCAGGCGCTGGGCTGCCTTGTACGGCGTCCAGTTGAATCGGCATCCCAAGGCCAATGAGATCGACGCTCGTCGGCTGCTACGTGCAACGTTGGCGGCCGGACAGCTTGGCAACATGGCGAGCGCTGCTGGGGCGATCTTTCACGCCCGATGGCGTGACCCCGTACCGCTCGAGACCAGTTCGCAAATTGCAACCCTTCTTGGGCAGGTGGGATTCGATTGTGCCGAAATTGAACCGATGATTGACAGCCTGGAGCTGGATCAAGCCCTTGACAAAGGGTCTGCCGCTGCAGCGGAGCGTGGAGTGTTCGGTGCGCCGACGTTTTTCGTGGGCGATGATATGTACTTCGGCAATGACCGGCTGGACTTTGTTCGCGCCCGATTGGAGGCTGATCAATGAAGCCCCTGATCTTGATTACCGGTGTGGGCCCCGGTACCGGCTCAGCGCTCGCTCGACGATTCCACGAGGGCGGCTACCAGGTCGCCATGATGGCACGCAACGCGGACCGGCTAGCAACCCTGGAGCGAGAACTGCCAGGGTCGATCGCGGTCCCTTGTGATGTGTCCGATCCTCAGTCGTTAGAAAGCGCGCTGGCTTCCATGGAAGCTAAAGCTGGTACACCCAAGGTGGTGATTCACAACGCCGTGGGCGGCGCATTTGGCAACTTCCTGGATATTGCGCCCGAAATACTTGAACGCAATTTCAAGGTCAATGTAATGGGTTTTCTTTACTTGGCACGATGGGCCGCACCGCGGATGGAACGTGCAGGCGGAGGTACCCTGTTAGCAACGGGAAATACATCGGCCGTACGAGGAAAGGCGAATTTCGCCGGCTTTGCACCCACTAAAGCAGCGCAACGAATACTGGCAGAGTCGATTGCTCGCGAGATGGGCCCCAAGGGCGTCCATGTTGCCTATCTGATGATCGACGCGGTGATTGATCTGCCTTGGACGCGCGAACGCCACAAAGATGCCCCAGATGACTTCTTCATAAAGCCGACAGACATTGCGGACGAGGCCTGGCATATAGCTCACCAGCCGCGCTCCGCATGGTCGTTCCTCACGGAAGTCCGCCCATTCGGGGAGCGATGGTAGTTGTACGCAGCCTCTGCGCACTTGGGTCAAACTGGATCGACAACGGAATGTCTTATCCGACGCGATTCAAAGTCCAAAATTTTCTCAGGGCGATGACTGCCGCGGCGCATAGGTCACCACGCGGTTGCGGCCACCGTTCTTGGCTTCGTAACACGCGCTGTCCGCCGCGTGAATCACGGACGCCATGTCGGTCAATTCCGGGGTCACCGCAGCCACACCAATGCTGGCGCCCACGCTGAACTCCCCACCCTCGTGCGGCAGGCGCCAACTATCGACGGCCGCACGAATTTGCTCCGCCAGCTGCTGCGCGCGCGCCAGTGAACAGCCCGGCAACAGCACGGCAAACTCATCACCGCCCAAGCGACCCACAAGATCGCTCTGGCGCACCTGTGCTTCCAGCAAACGTGAAATCTGGCACAGCACCTCATCCCCGGTGGCGTGACCAGCGCTGTCGTTGATCACCTTGAAGCGGTCCAGGTCGATGTAAAGGATGCAGAGCTTATGGCCATCGAACTGGTTCATGGCCTGCGTCAGGCGGGATTCAAACTCCCGCCGGTTGACCAGTTGGGTCAGGCTGTCATGCGTGGCCGTCCACGACAATTGGTCGCGAGCCGCCTTGGCGCCGGAGATGTCTTCCACAATCCAGATGGTGCCACCGTCCGGATCGCCCGGAGTCACCGCCCGCGCCAGCATATGGGCCCAGAACTCACCGCCATCCTTTCGCCGCAGAATCTGTTCGCCGTCAAAGTGGCCCTGCGCGCTGAGGGCCGCGCCCACACGCGCACCAAACTCCGCATACACCGCGTCGGATAATTGAATCAAGCGGGTAGAACACCCCAGCAATTCTTCCTCGGAATAGCCAAACATGCGACAGCAATGCTGCCCCAGCAGTTCGATAAGGCCGCTGCGGGTAATGGCAATGCCCACGGAAGCGCTGTCCAGAATGGCGCGCAACTGACCCACAATGACCCGTTGGGATTGGGCCTGCTTTTCGTGCGCCAGCGCCACGTCACGCAGTGTTGCGACCAGTTCGCCGATCTCCCCCGAGGCCTCGGGCGAGGCCTCGGGCCAGCCCTCGGACGCCGATCCGTCGCCATGCAACTGCTGTGCTACCCGCTTTTGCAAACGGTCAATGATGCTGGAATCCATGGGGAGCGAGTGTAGCCCGGACCCGTTCAAACACCCGCCAGCGACCTCAATCCGCCCGGATCCACCAGGTTCAATATCCGGCCCGAGCCGCTGATCAGGCTGCGCTCGCGCAAGTGGCGCAGCACGCGTGACAGCGTCTCGGGCGCAATGCCCAATTGCGCCGCAATGGAGCGCTTGCGCTGCTGCAACAACACGGCCATCATGCCTTTGTCGCCGGTCTGCGCATGACGCAGCAGCCATTCGGCACAGCGGGCCTCGGCATCTTTCGCCAGACGACTGACGGCCAACTCGGCTTGCTGGCGGTGCGCCATGGCCACATCGTGTAGCACGGTCTGGGCTGAGGCCGACATGGCAGAGAGCGAGCGGCGAAATTCGGCCACGGGCACCCGACGCAACGAGACTTCGGTTTCCGCCACGGCATCCACGACGTTGGGCAGGTTCAGCACGGCCGAGGTCGCCTCCAGCCAGCACGGGCCGTCCACCACCCCGAGCTGATGCTCCATGACATCGCCCTCCATCACGCCCAAGGCAACACGACCCGACTCCAGGTAACTGACCCACGGCGACGCAACAGCACGCTTGAGCAAGAGCGCACCCCGGGCAGCAACTTGTCTCTCAGCGGAAGGGGCAATAGTTGGGGCGTGTAACATGAGCCCCACTTTGCCGCGCTCAGTGCCGCGCGACCTTGAGCAAGATCAAACAATTGTGAGGAATAAGCTCACAAAACCAGTACCGCGCGGAAATCATTCACGTTGGTAAACGTTGGCCCGGTGGTGACCAAGTCGCCCAAAGCCGCAAAGTAGGCATAGGCATCGTTGCGCTCCAGGTAATCGTCGATTTTCATGCCCGCTGCCCGTGCCCGGCTGAGTGTGGTCGGCTCCACCCAGGCGCCTGCGTTGTCTTCCACGCCATCGATACCGTCGGTGTCCGCCGCCAGCGCGTAGACCTTGGCCTGACCCTGCAGTGCCTGGGCCAGCCCGAGACAAAATTCCCCGGCGCGCCCGCCGCGACCGCGGGGCTCACCGGGTGCCACGGGCCGCACGGTCACGGTGGTTTCGCCACCGCTCAGGATGACGCAAGGGCGTTGAAACGGCTGTCCCTTGACCGCCACCGCACGCGCCAGCGCCGCATGCACCCGACCCACCTCGCGCGACTCGCCTTCCATCTCATCGCTCAGGATGTATGCCGCCACGCCGGCCGCGCGGGCGGCGTCGGCTGCGGCGTCCAGTGACTGCTGGGGCGTGGCGATCAGGTGGACTTGCGTGCGGGCAAATGCAGGGTCTCCCGGCTTCGGGGTTTCCAGTGCGCCACTTAGTAGCAAATCAGCCACTGGCCCTGGTATTTCAATGCGATACCGCTTCAAAATTGATAGCGCATCGGCACCGCTGGTGGCGTCCGGCACGGTTGGCCCACTGGCGATGACGGAGGGGTCATCGCCCGGCACATCGCTGATGGCCAGCGTCACCACCCGCGCCGGAAAGCAGGCCTGGGCCAGGCGCCCGCCCTTGATGCGCGAGAGGTGTTTGCGCACGCAGTTCATCTCGGCAATGTTGGCACCACTGTTCAGCAGAGCCTGGTTGATGCGCTGCTTGTCGGCCAGCGCCAAGCCTTCTGCGGGCAACGTGAGCAGGGCTGAGCCGCCGCCCGATATCAGGCACAGCACCAGGTCGTCTTCTCCCAGCCCCTGCGTCAGGGCCACTATGCGCTGGGCCGCCGCCAGGCCCGCGGCGTCGGGCACCGGGTGCGCTGCCTCGACCACTTCAATGCGCTGCTTCAGACCCGGCGGGCGCGCTGGTATGTGGTGGTAGCGCGTCACCACCAAGCCCGTCAGGGGTGCATCCTGCGGCCAGAAGGCCTCCACCGCCTGCGCCATGGCGCCGGCGGCCTTGCCGGCACCCAGCACCAAAGTTCTGCCTCGGGGCGGCGGCGGCAGATACGCCGCCGTGTTATGCAGAGGCAGCGCGCGCATCACGGCAACACCATAGAGATATTCGAGAAACTGACGGGGCTGGCTGGCGGGGTGGGGTGCGATCATTGCGGGGTCTCCAAACCGCATTGTGACCACTGCGGTCGCCGCCGTCACACCGGGGCCAGCTGGCGCACCGCCTGCGCCAGCCGGGGCCCCAGTCGCGTGACCACATCCGTCGGCTCAATCGCATTGGCCGACGTGCCGCACAGAAACACCACGGGCTCCGCCGCCGCCTGGCTTCGAAACGGTGTCGCCACCGCGTAAATCGCCGGATTCCAGCGCCCGAATGAAGGCACAAAGCCCCGTGTGGCCAGCTCGGACGTCGCTTGGTCCACGTCAGCGGCCAGCCGGGGCATCGACACGCCGCTGCTGGCGCACAACGCGGCCATGAGCGGTTTGAGCCGACTGGCCTCCAGCGCGGCCAGATAGGCCATGCCCGGCGCCGTCGTCTCCAGGGGCAGCACCGTGCCCACCCGCAACCAGATGGACGAGGAATCACGCGGCCGCCAGCAATGCGTCATCAGCATGCTGTGGCCGTTGCGCACCGCCATGGCCACCAGCGCGCCCACCTCATCGGCGACGGCCTGCATCAGGTCCGCCGCCCGGTCCATGAAGGGCAAGGTGGCGCTCGCCACATTGCCCAGCGCGATCAGGCTGGCCCCCAGGCGGTACTTCTCCATGGCCACCAGGTGCTCAAGATAGCCCAGCTGCGACAGCGTAAAGGTCAGGCGGGAAATGGTGGACTTGGGAATGCCGGTGCGCGCCGACAGTTCCTGGTTGCCCAGCGGCCCGTCCGTGGCCCGGAACGCCTGCAAGACCTCCAGCCCGCGGGCCAGGGTCTGCGCGAAACGGCGGTCAATCTCGTCGTCATTGGCCATTGCACTGTCTCGCGGGTGTCTTGGCATATCTGCCAGTCTTTGCTTCGATGAACCGCACGTTGGAATCGCTTGAAAAAATATTGTAAATAATGGCTATTATTAGAATTTAAAAATCGCAAATTCCGCATAGTAGAACAATATTCGTCTTATTGAAACAAACTCGTATTTTCTCTACAATGAGCCGGGTTTGACACCCACTCACCCGCCAAAGCTGCGCCCCATGGACGCCTTTTGCCCGCCCCCCCCCTACAGGACCTGACCAGCATGCCATTTGTCGCCCCATTTCCCATTCGGTCTGAACAAGACATCCAGCGCCTGGAACAGACGCCGCTGGCGCAGGCCGTGGACTGTGCCAGCACCTACGAACTGATTTGCCGCTCGGTGCAGACCCGTGGCGACCGCACCGCCCTGACCTTTCTGCACAGCGGACGGCCCGAGGACGCGCCCACCCGCTGGACCTACCGCACCCTGCTGGACGGCATTCACCAGACCGCCAACCTGCTGCATGGCCTAGGCATGGGCCATCAGGACGTGGTGGCCGTCATGCTGCCCGGCGGACTGGCCTACCACCTGGCGCTGTGGGGCGGCGAAGCCGCCGGCATCGTCCAGCCCCTGAACCCCATGCTGAGCGACGACAAGCTGCTGGCGCTGCTGCGGGCCAGCGGTGCCCGGGTGTTGATGGCCCACGGGGAAGATGACGATTCCGGCATGCTGGCCAAGGCGCTGCGACTGAAGGCCCAGCTGCCCGAGCTGTCAACCCTGTTGCTGGTGACGCCGGACGGCCAGCCGCTGCGCATGGCAACGCCGTTGCCCGAAGGGGTGCTGGACTTTCATGTCCTGCGCGCCACGCAGCCGGCCGACCGGCTGCTGAGCCAGCGGCGCTTTGCGCCCACCGACATTGCCGCCTACTTTCACACGGGAGGCACCACCGGCGCCCCCAAGCTCGCCCGCCACAGCCACGCCGCCCAGGTGTTCACCGCCTGGGCCAATGCCAGGATGCAGGGCATGCGACCCGACGACGTTCTCATCAACGGCTACCCGCTGTTCCACGTGGCGGGCGTGCTGCCGGGTGCGCTCTGCTCACTGGCGGTGGGCATGGAAACCATTATTCCCACGGCCTCGCTGTTTCGCAACCGGGAGGTCATCCAGAACTACTGGCGTCTGGTGGAAAAATACCGCAGCACGCTGGTGTCTGGCGTGCCCACGGCACTGGCGGCGCTGGCGGCCGTGCCGCTGAACGGCGCCGACATCTCCAGCGTACGCTCGGTGCGCACCGGCGCTTCGCCCCTGCCTGCCGAACTGGCCGCCCGCTTCCAGCGCCAGTTTGGCCTGCCAGTCAACGAAAGCCTGGGCATGACCGAAATGGCCGGCCTGTCCACCGTGGCACCGGCAGGCGTGGAAGCGCCGGCTGGCTGCGTCGGCTGGCGCCTGCCTTACACACAGATCCGGGTGGTCGCTCTTGACGCCAATGGCATCCCCACCGAGGAGGACCTCGGTGCCGGGGAATCCGGCATGGTGCTGTTCAAGTCACCCAACCTGTTTTCGGGCTACCTGGATGAAGCCGAAACGGCGAACGCCTTCACGCCCGATGGCTGGCTCATCAGTGGCGACCTCGGCTGGCGCGACGCCCAGGGCCGGCTGCATCTGTCGGGCCGCGCCAAGGACCTCATCATCCGGGGTGGCCACAACATCGATCCCAAGGTGATTGAAGACGCGCTGGGCGCCCACCCCGCGGTCCACCTGTGTGCCGCCGTCGGGGCACCTGACGCCTACGCGGGCGAGTTGCCGGTGGCATTTGCCACCCTGCTGCCGGGCGCCACGGCGACCGAGGCCGAACTGCTGGAATTCACCGCCGCGCGGGTCGACGAAGCTCCCGCCCGCCCCAAGTCCATCACGATTCTGCAGCACATGCCCGTCACCAACGTCGGCAAGATCTACAAGCCCGAACTGCGCACGCTGGCCACGGCGGCGGTGGTGCAGGCCTTTGTCGACAAGGTGTGCAACGAGCTCGCTTTGGCGACAGGGGCCCGACCCGAGGTTCAGGCCACCGCCGATGCCCCGGTGCGCGTGCTGCTGGACGCGCAGCGTCAGGGCACCCAACTCGTTTCCCTGGAGGAGCGCCTGCTGCCCTTGCTGGCTGCGCTACCGGTCAAAGTTCAGGTGGAGAACGCCTGAACGTAGACCACCAGCTCGGCCGCTGGCATCGGGCGACCGAGCAGATAGCCCTGCAGGATGTGGCAACCGCAGGCGCCCAAAAACTCGGCTTGCGCCTGCGTTT
Organism: Rhodoferax sp. UBA5149; assembly: GCF_002413825.1. Classification (GTDB taxonomy): domain Bacteria; phylum Pseudomonadota; class Gammaproteobacteria; order Burkholderiales; family Burkholderiaceae_C; genus Rhodoferax. The sequence goes on along the minus strand of NZ_DHXT01000205.1, from coordinate 43,067 downwards.
CCACGCCCTCGGCCACCACCATGATGTTCAAGGCACGCGCCATCTGAATCACCGCCGAGACAATCGCCGCGTTCTCGGCATCCTCGGGGAGGTCGCGCACAAAACTCTGATCGATCTTGAGCGCTCCCACCTGAAAGCGTTTGAGATAGCCGAGCGAAGAATAACCGGTACCAAAATCGTCGATTGAAAGCAAAAACCCGGCCGCGCGGAAAGCATCGAGTACAACGGATGCGCCCTCTCCCATCAACGCATTTTCAGTCAACTCAAATTCGAAACGGTCGGCGGGTTCACCGAAGCGCGCCACAGTTTCGCAAAAGCGCTCGACCACGCTACTGCCGCGCAGCAACTGGCGTGGCGAGACGTTGACTGACACCTTGGGCAGATCGACACCACTCGCGCGCATGAGCGCGAGATCCCGGCACACCTGGCTCAACACCCAATCGCCAAGCTCGCTGATCAGACCGGTTTTCTCGGCCACCGGAATGAACTCGACGGGGGCGATCAGGCGTCCATCCGCTTGCCGCCAGCGCACCAAGGCTTCAACTCCGATCAACCGTCTTGTTTGCGCACAGAGCTGCGGCTGATAGGCCACCCAGAGCCCGCGTCCGCCCTCATCCAGGGCTTGGCGCAGGCCGACCTCCAGTTGCAGGTCACCGCGTACGCGCGCATCGATTTCCTCCGAAAAGAACTGGAAACCATTTTTGCCTCGGGTCTTCGCCACAAACATGGCCATGTCGGCGCATCGCAACAAGAGCGCGGGATCATCGCCATCGGCGGGCAGCAAGGCCACGCCAATGCTGAGTCCGACGTGACTCGGGGTCGGCTCGGTCGGGAAAGGCTTGGCAATGGCTTCGATCATCAAACGCGCGACCGTCGCCACATTCTCCGAATCTTCGATGCCATAAAGAATGGCACCAAACTCGTCTCCGCCGAGACGGGCCACCACATCGGTCGAACGCAGAACAGCCGCCATGCGCTCGCCAATCATCCGCAGCACCTTGTCGCCCACCTCGTGCCCGAACGAGTCATTCACTTTTTTGAAATCATCGACGTCAATGAACAGCAGCGCAGCCCGCGTGCGCTCGCGCGCCAACCGCGCCAGGGTCTGGCGCAACTCGCGTTCAAACAAACGCCGATTCGGCAGGCCGGTCACCTGGTCATAAAACGCCAGCTGCTCCAGCTGCTCCTCCGCCCGCACCATGCGCCGACGCAAGCCACGGGTCAGGCGATAGGCCAAGGTAAGGGCCACAGTCGCAATGCCCAGCACGCCAAGCGCGTATTCGAGCATGCGCCAGTAGAGCGAGGAAAAACTCACATGAAGCAGCAAGGTGCCGACCTGGCTGCCCTCGACGCGAATGTCCTCGCGCAAAAATCCGCCTGCCATCGCGTAGGAGGTCGACGTCGGCACATCCATCAACTGATGCGAATCCTCGCCGCCGTCGAGCGTCAGCCGCAAGGGAAAACGCCACTCCCCCGCCGACGCGAGCCGCACGCCGTCAGCCCGATACAAGGCGCCGCCGCTGATGCGGGGGGTCAGCCGCACGGCGCCAATCGTTTCCTGTGCCGCCTTGGGGTCATCAAAAACCAGCGCAGCCGCGCTGTTGGCGCCAATAATCGCCGCCTCGGTATGCAACTCTTCCAGCATCTGCTGGCGCCCCACCACGTACTGGTGCACCATCAGCAGGACGAACGCTATCAGCAAGGCCAAGCCAGTCGACAGCAGGCTCAAGCGATTTGAGCTTCCGATCCGGTCGTCTTGGATTGTCATGCGTTCACTCTAGCACTTGGCGCGCCAGTCGAAGCACTTTGGAGCTCACCGCGAGTCCGGCCTGGCGCATTGAGCGCAGATCGATATCGAACACGACACGTCCGCCATCGATCTCCAGATTGAGCATCACGCCGCGTTGCAGATAGCCCGGGGTATCGCCCACCAACAAAATGCCACTGGCTCGCCCATTGGCGACGACGCGTGGCAGACTGACAGCGTCAAGCGACGACAGGTACAGGGCATGGCATCCTCCCATCGTCGCGCTATCAACACGCAGCACCTGCAGCGGCTTGCCCTTGATCAACTTGCCGCCAAGTTGTTCAAGCGCGGTGGCTACAGGCCCGCCGTCGAGATAACAAACGGTCAGCCGGTCCGGCGCCTGCCCCCCTTGGGCCGGCCAGTCCACAAATAAGAACATATTGACCAGAATGGCCGCCTTCAGTTCGGGCTCGGGGGCCAGCCGCTGTGCCAGCGCCAGCGGGGCCATCACCAGCAACGCCAAGGTAAAGAGTTTTCGACAAAATGTGCCGGCAGAAATCAACATGCGGCGCCCGTCACAGGGGCAATGTCCAGCGCAGTCTGAACTGCCGCCCATCCTGGGCCAGTGCATCCTGTGTAAAAGCCGATGACGCTGGATCAAGATAGTGAGCATTGCCGACGTTATAGACTCCCAGCGCCAGCTCTCCCAGGCCCGCCAGGCGCCCCGAAGTGAGCGCCAGATTGAGCACGCCGAAGCCAGGCACGCGACCCACCAGTGAACGCCGGTCGGACATGCCCTGCCACGCTGTGCCAAGCGTCCAGCCAGCGAAAATCGGCATGCTGAACACCAGTTTGCCGAGCAACTGCGGTGAATTTCCGAGTTCACTGCCATCGGCCGCACTTGACCACTGCCGCGAGACGCTGCCGCGCAGGCGGTAGCCGCTGGCCCAACGCTTTTCGGCATCGAACTCGATACCGCGGGTCTGGACGCTGGACTGATTGGCGAATACATACAGGCCGTCCGCCGGATCGAGCACCTGATCGATCATGTTTCGCATGTCATTGCGGTAAACACTCACCCCGACCCGCCCCCCCTGACCCACGCGAAAATCCGCCGCCAGTTCCGCGCTACGGATACGTTCGGGCAACAGGGCCGGATTGGCTTTTTGCAGCGCGCCGCCATCGTCGTAAAAACGCTCGTAGGCATTTGGCGCGCGATAAGCACTGCCGACCATCGCCTTCAGGGTAGCGCCGTCGTTCGGCTGGTAGATCAGGGCAGCACGCGGCGAGGCAATCGCCGAATACTCGCTGTGCTTGTCGTAACGCAAACCGAGATTCAACAGCCACTGCGCCGACAAGCGCCATTCGTCCTGAACAAAAACGCCGTAGGTGTGGGAGGGACGGTTGCTGTCCAGATAGCTGGCGGCGGGGGAGATGTCAAAATTTCGCTGTTCCAGCTGCGTGTTCCACTGCGTTTCGATGCCCAGCATCAGCTTGTGCGTTGGCAGCGTGCTCACGATCAGCCGGTAGTCGACACCCGCCCAATTGGCACGACCCTCATCGCGATTGTCGAGCGCTCCCGCGTATTGGTAATCTCCGTTGTACCGGTAACTGCCGTTGAACACCCGGAACTGCTGCTGCCAGCCATTGGCCAGCAGACCGTCATACGCCAGTTCAATCAGCCCATGCTGATCCACCGTGTGGGTACCGGGCACACCGAAGGCGGTCAAGAACGGCGCATTCGGCAGATTCTTGTCGCGCGAACTCAGACTGGCGGTCAAGCGCCAGTTGCCAAAGCGAAACTTGCCGTAGGCTTTCTGGTAGTCCTCGCCATCGAGGCCGCGCGCCCAGCCATTGCTGGCCCCATTGTCGAACTCGGGAAAGTAGAGATCATTGCCACGCGCGCCATAGGCGGAAAGTGCGACAAACCAGTCACGTTCACCGTCGACGCGGTGGCCGGCCAGCAGCCCCAGACGGTGGCTTCCCCCGCTGCCCGCATCAACCGTCAAACGCGTGCCACTGATGTCCCCGCCATCGAGCATCACGGCATTGACAATGCCGAACAGCGCATTGGCGCCATAAACCGCGGACGCCGGCCCGGACACGAACTCCAGTCGCTTGACCCAATCAATCTCGATCGGCGACTCGTTGCCGATATGCGCCTGGTCGTAAAGGGCGTCATTGCGCCGCGCGCCGTCGGTCAGCAGGAGAATGCGGGAGTTGTAGTCGCCGGGACGGTTGAAGCCGCGCACCCCGAGATAACTGTAATTGCGGTCATTGCTGACATAGACGCCGCGCACGCTGGACAGCGCCTCGGCCAGATTGCGGTAGCTCTGCCGGCGCAACTCCTCGCGGTCGATCACCGTCACCGATGCCGGCGAATCAGCCAGCGGCTGGGCGTAACGCGATGCGCTCTGCACCTCGACACGCAGCAGATCGTCAAGCGACATCTGCGCCAGCTCACCCGCATCGGCCAACAAGGCGGTGGCCCCAGCCGGCGCGCCGCAGCACAGCACGATCAGCGCGCTCAAACACTGAATACGGGAACGCACCAGGACCGAGAGCACGAACACCCTGCGGTAACCAACGGTTGTACGCGGCACCATGGACTTACTCGCCCAGGTACGCGGCGCGCACCTTGGAGTCGTTGAGCATCTGTTTGGCGTCGCCCGTCATGGTGATGATGCCGGACTCCATGACATAACCCCGATCGGCGATGGCCAAGGCGCGGCTGGCGTTTTGCTCCACCAGCAGCACGGTCACACCCTGCGCATAAACGTCACGCACCACTTCAAATATTTTGTCCACCATGAGGGGCGACATACCCATGGAGGGCTCGTCCATCAGCAGCACCTTGGGACGGCTCATCAAGGCGCGGCCCATGGCCAGCATTTGCTGCTCGCCGCCCGACATGGTGCCGGCCAGTTGGTCGCGCCGCTCTCTAAGACGCGGGAAGAGGGTGAACACCTTATCGATGTCGGCCAGAATATCGGCCTTGTCGTCACGGATGTAGGCGCCCATCAGCAGGTTCTCCACAATGGTCATGCGGGTGAACACGCCGCGCCCTTCCGGCACCATCGCCAGGCCTTGCTTCACCAGATCCCAGGGGCCCTGGCCGCGAATGCTTTTACCCAGGTACTCGATATCGCCGTCGTTGATCGGCAGCGTGCCGGTGATGGCTTTCATGGTGGTGGTCTTGCCAGCGCCGTTGGAGCCGATCAGCGACACCAGTTCGCCTTCGCGCACCTCAAAGTCGACGCCCTTGACGGCCTGAATGCCGCCGTAGGCCACTTTGAGATCCGTCACTTTGAGAAGAATATTGGTCATCGTTATTTCCTTGCGAGACAGACCTTCAGCTCTGTCCTCAACTTCCTGAAATCTTGCGGGACAGACCGCAGCCACACGAAGTGGGCAAGCTCTGTCCTCAACTGCTTAATGGCTGGTGCCAAGATAGGCTTCGATTACTTTTTCGTTTTTCTGCACTTCGGCGGGTGTGCCTTCGGCAATCTGTTTGCCGTAGTCCAACACCGTCAGCCGATCACACAGGCCCATCACCAGCTTCACATCGTGCTCGATCAGCAAAATGGTGCGGTTGTCGTTGCGGATCTTGGAGATCAACTCGCGCAGCATAAGTTTCTCGGTGGCATTCATACCGGCGGCCGGCTCGTCCAGCGCAAGCAGCTGCGGATCGGTGGCCAGGGCCCGTGCGATTTCCAGGCGACGCTGATCGCCGTAGCTCAGCGTGCGGGCCTTGTAGTCGGCAAATTTTCCAATGCCCACATAGTCCAGCAACTCATGTGCACGCTGGGTAATGGCGGCTTCTTCGGCCTTGAAACCCGGTGTGCGAAAGATGGCGCCCAGCAGACCGGAGTGAGTTCGGATATGGCGCCCCACCATGACGTTTTCCAGCGCCGTCATGTCGGCGAACAGGCGAATGTTCTGGAAGGTGCGAGCAATACCGGCTTTGGCGACTTCGTGCACCGCTGTCGGCTGATAGGCCTTGCCGGCCAGCGCAAAGCTGCCGCTGTCGGGCGTATAAAGACCCGTCAGCACATTGAAAAAAGTGGTTTTTCCGGCGCCATTGGGGCCGATCAGGCCATAGACCTGGCCACGCTTGATCTGGATGCCGACATCGCTCAAGGCCTGCAGGCCGCCGAATCGTTTGGAAACGCCAGAGACGTTGAGTACGGTGTCTGTCATATTCGTTCCGATTTATTTCCCGTTCTGCAGCGACTTGCCGTGGTCCGGCGCGGGCCACAAGCCGCGTGGACGCGACAACATGATGCTGATCATGGCCAGCGCAATCAGCAGCTGGCGCAGAATCGCCGAATCCAGCCGCCCATCGGTCATGGCCTGCAGGGGCCCGGCGACATAGCGCAACACCTCCGGCAAGGCCGACAGCAACACGGCACCCAGAATGACGCCCGGCAAGTGCCCGATGCCGCCCAGCACCACCATGGCCACAATCATCACCGACTCCATCAGGCTGAAGGACTCGGGAGAAATGAAGCCCTGGAAGGACGCAAACATGGCGCCCGACACGCCGCCAAAGGTCGCGCCCATGCCGAAAGCCATCAGCTTGAGATTGCGGGTGTTGATGCCCATGGCCTTGGCGGCGATTTCGTCTTCGCGAATCGCCATCCAGGCGCGGCCCACGCGTGAGAGTTCCAGCCGGTGGCAAATCACCACGCTGAACACCACCAGTGCCAAGAACAGGTAGTAGTACAACTGCACCGAAGTCAGCTCGAAGCCGCCGACGCTGACATTCTTGCCCAGGTTCAGCCCGAAGAAGCTCAGCGCGTCAATCTGGTTCAGCCCCTTGGGGCCATTGGTGATATTGACCGGATGATCCAGGTTGTTCAGGAACACCCGGATGATTTCACCAAAGCCCAGGGTCACGATGGCCAGGTAGTCGCCGCGCAGACGCAGCGTCGGCGCCCCCAACAGCACACCAAAGAAGCCGGCGATGGCCGCCGCCGCGGGAATCACAATCCAGATCGGCGTGTGCAGACCGTCCGGAAAGATGGCCGCAATCGCAGGAAAGGTGTCGGTCAGGTGGGGCGACGCCAGCAGGCCGTACATATAGGCACCAATGGCAAAAAAGGCCACGTAACCCAGATCCAGCAGGCCGGCGTAGCCCACCACAATGTTGAGCCCCAGGGCCAGCAGGACATAGAGCAGTGCCATGTCGGCAATGCGAACCCAGGCGCTGCCAAAGCCCTGAAGCAACAGCGGCAGAATCAGCAAGGCGGCAGCGGCAATCAGGAAAGGAATGATTTTTTGTGGTTGTTTCATGGCGTGCTCCTCAAGCACGATCTGCCACGCGCTCACCCAGCAGACCCGAGGGTCGCAGCGTCAACACGATGATCAGAACAATGAACGCAAAAATATCGGAGTAGTTGCTACCCAACACGCCACCCGTGAGTTGTCCGATGTAGCCCGCACCGAGCGATTCGATCAAGCCCAGCAGGATGCCCCCGACCACGGCGCCCGCCAGATTGCCAATGCCGCCAAACACGGCCGCCGTAAAGGCTTTGAGACCCGGCAAAAATCCCATGGTGTGCTGCACCATGCCGTAGTTGGCGGCCCACATCACACCGGCAATCGCCGCCAGCACCGCGCCAATCAGAAAGGTGGCAGAAATCACCACATCGGGTTTGACGCCCATCAGCGCGGCCACCCTCGGATTTTCAGCCGTGGCACGCATGGCGCGGCCCAGCTTTGAATAGTTCACCACATACATCAGGATCGCCAGTGACACCGCAGTCATGGCCAGAATCAGCACCTGGGTCGGCGTGATCACCGCGCCACCGATCTCGAATGGGGTGCGGGGCAGCAAGGTGGGATAGGGTTTGTAGTTGGGTTTCCAGATGATCATGGCCAGCGTCTGCAGCAGGATCGACATGCCGATGGCGGTGATCAGCGGGGCCAGCTTGGGGCTGTTGCGCAGCGGCCGGTAAGCCACTTTTTCAATCACAAAATTAAGGGCGGCGGCCACCACACAGGCAATGAGCAGGGCAATCAGGAGAATGAGCCAGCCCGGTGTGCCGGGCATGGCCTCTTGCATCAGGCCGATGATGGTCCAGCTGGTCAAGGCGCCTACCATCAGCACTTCGCCGTGGGCAAAGTTGATCAAGCCAATGATGCCGTACACCATGGTGTAGCCCAGCGCTACCAAGGCATACATGCTGCCCAACACCAGACCATTGATGATCTGCTGTATGAAAGTATCCATTAACTTCTCCGATTTTTGGCCGGCGCTTGGAAATCAGCAACTTGCTGACGAGCGGCGCGGCCTCGTGAGCTCTACCAGTTCTGTAGCAAAAAAAATGCCAGCGTAGCGACGGGCAGATTGGTGCTGGCGATTGTAGCGAAGGGGTGCCTTCGCTTCGCCTTTGAGTCACATCGGGGCCGCCGCGCCCGGTAACAGGGTTAGCCGCCTTGCGTCTTCTTCTCGAGGGCCGTTCGCAGCGCGTCCGGCAGCAAGACTGGACGTTTGGTTTCGGGCGAAACGCACACTTGAGTGATGGTGGCGCGAAACGTTGCCTCAAGGTCTGCGTTGTAGGCAGCAAGAAGGCACGGCGTCCGGCTTGAGCGACCCGTCGAACGATACACCGTGCTTCAGAAAATTGCTCGCCGCCTTTTGATCACTCCCCCGACAACCCCGACAACCCCGGCAAATCAAGCCCGCTAAGTCGCCCCGCTCTTGCGATCCAGCTCGCGCAACTGCCGCAGTTTCTCGGCGATGCGGATCTCCAGCCCGCGCTCGACCGGCCGGTAAAAACCGGGTGACGCCATGCCGTCGGGCAAGTAGCGCTCGCCCGCCGCAAAGCCGCCTTCTTCATCATGCGCGTAGCGGTAGCCCTTGCCGTAGTCCAGCTCCTTCATCAACTTGGTCGGCGCGTTGCGCAAGTGCATGGGCACCGGACGGGTACTGTCTTTTTTAACGAAGGCCTTGGCCTCGTTGAACGCCTTGTAGACCGCATTGGATTTGGCGGCAACCGCCAAGTACACCACGCACTCGGCCAACGCCAGTTCGCCCTCGGGCGTGCCCAGGCGCTCGTAGACCTCGGCCGCGTCCAGCGCCAGGCGCAAGGCCCGCGGATCAGCCAGACCGATGTCTTCACTGGCCATGCGAATCAGGCGGCGCGCCAGATAACGCGGGTCGGCGCCGCCATCGAGCATGCGCACCAACCAGTACAGCGCGGCGTCGGGGTCGCTCCCCCGCACGGACTTGTGCAGGGCCGAGATGGTGTCGTAGAACTGCTCGCCGCCCTTGTCATAGCGGCGCATGCGCTCGCCCAGCACCTTGAGCAGCCAGACATCGGTGATCTCGGCTTGCTTTTCCTGGGTGGCCGCCACGGCCAGTGTTTCCAGCGTGTTCAGCAGGCGCCGCGCGTCGCCGTCAGCATACGCGATCAAACGCTCAACTGCTATCTTTTCAATAGCTGGTACCGCATGTACGGCGAGGGCTGAGGCCACAATTTGTTCAAGGTCTTGCTGCGACAGGGGCTGCAGCACATAGACCGCCGCCCGCGACAGCAAGGCCGAGTTGACTTCAAACGAGGGGTTCTCGGTGGTGGCGCCGATAAAGGTGAACAAACCGCTCTCGACGTGCGGCAAAAAAGCGTCCTGCTGGCTTTTGTTGAAGCGATGCACCTCGTCCACAAACACAATCGTGCGCCGGCCCTGGCCCAGCGCAATCTGCGCCTGTTCCACCGCCTCGCGAATGTCCTTGACGCCCCCCAGCACGGCGCTGATGGTGATGAACTGCGCGTCAAACGCGTCGGCCATCAGGCGCGCAATCGTGGTTTTTCCGGTGCCCGGCGGACCCCACAGAATGCAGCTGTGCGGCTGGCCGGATTCGAAGGCGATGCGCAGCGCCATGCCGTCGCCCAGCAGCTGCTGCTGGCCGACGACTTCGCTTAAGCGTTTCGGGCGCAGCCGTTCGGCCAGGGGTTGGTGACTTGGAGATGCAGCGTTCATTGGGCAATATTGTGGCCTATTGCCTTTGCGTTGACTCCCGCGAGTCGGGAAACTTGACTTTCTTCAACGATACTAAGCTGAAGCAGATTCGCGGACGAGACGGACGCGTTCGTCATGCGGATACGGCCATTGAACAATAGCGTTGGCCAGCCTCAACCAAAGGATTTACGATGTCAGACCCATCCGATCTTCCCTCGCTGGCCTCGCTCGCTGCCCGCGTCGCAGAATCTTTGCGCGAACGCGGTCAGACCGTAGCAGTCGTCGAGTCTTCAGCCGGTGGCCTCGTCTGCGCCGCATTGCTGGCGATACCTGGCGCATCGGCTTACTTCGTTGGAGGAGCGGTGGTCTATACGCGCAAAGCCGGCAAAGGGCTACTCGGGCTGACCGCCGACGACGTCGTCGGAATGCGTGCGGAAACTGAACCGTACGCAAACCTTATCGCGGGCAAGATCCGCGAGAGGCTCGGCGCAACGTGGGGGCTCAGCGAAAGTGGTGCGGCTGGCCCCTCGGGAAGTGGCTATGGAGACTCGCCCGGCCATGTGTGCATTGCCGTTGCGGGTCCGAATTCAAGAAGCAGAACGATTGAAACAGGTCAGTCAAATCGTCCCGCCAACATGGACATCTTCGCGCGGCAATTGCTCTCGCTGTTCGATGAAGCCCTGCACGAATGACATCCGCTACCGCCTGCATAGCAACAGATGACAATCGAAACGGTCTAGGCATATTGACCTTGCTGATATCAATATTGAGCGACTCCAGTCCCGATTGGCATTTGAAAGCCGTGACGCGTTAAAGAGCTGGTATCTTTGTCCTTATGAAACATTTGGCCTCCGTGATGCTTGCCTTGCGTACGAGGTTGCGGGAAGTTTTCCGCGTCTCTGACTGGCAGGTGATGCTGTTGTGGTCAATCCCGGCCGGTCTACTAGGCGCATTGGCCACCGAGCTGTTCCGTTCGGCACTATTCGGACTGGACCGACTGGTTTTGGGGCAAGGTGGCAGTCTGGTGGCCATCGCGGTCCATTTGCCACCCTGGCTGCGGGTGCTGGTTCCCACCGTCGGCGGCTTGCTGGCGGGCGGCTTGCTGATGCTGGCGCTGGCTCGGGGCCGCGCCGCGCCCAAGACAAAAGGCGACTACATGGAAGCCACAGTCTTGGGGGACGGCTGCATTCCGGTACGGCTCAGCCTGATCCGCAGCGGCTCTTCGCTGATCAGCATTGCCAGCGGCGGCTCGATCGGTCGTGAAGGCTCCATGGTGCAACTGGCGGCACTCAGCGCTTCATTGCTGGGACGGCTGCTGCATTTTCCGGTCGATCGGCTTCGCCTGCTGGTCGCGTGCGGTGCGGCCGCCGGGATCACGTCGGCCTACAACGCGCCGATTGCAGGGGCTTTTTTTGTCGCTGAAGTGGTGTTGGGCTCGATGGCCATGGAAAGCCTGGGGCCGATCATGGTGGCGTCCGTGGTCGCGAACATCACGATGCGCGAATTTCCTGGCTATCAGGCCCCGTACGTGATGCCGGCATTTCCGTCGGTGGCAGGCGTGGAAGTGTTGCTGTTTATCGTTTTGGGGATTTTCGTGGGGGGTGCCTCGGCCTTGTTTTTGCGCGGCCTGAGTTCCAGTCGCCAGCTTTTTGAACGTCTGAGCCTGCCATTGCCTGTGCGTCTGGCTTTGGGCGGCCTGGTGGTCGGGCTGATCTCGCTGTGGTGGCCCGAGGTCTGGGGCAACGGGTACAGCGTGGTGAATTCGGTCCTGCATTCACCATGGTCGATCACGGCATTGCTGTTGTTGCTGGTCGCCAAGGCGATTGCCACCCTGTCTACCGTGGGTTCGGGGGCCGTCGGCGGGGTATTTACGCCAGCCCTGTTTTTTGGCTGCATGATGGGAGACGTCTTCGGCCAAGCGGTCCAGGCGCTGTGGCCCCAGACCACTTCGGCACCCTTCGCCTACGCCATCGTCGGCATGGGGGCGTTTCTGGCAGGCGCTACCCAGGCACCGCTGATGGCCATCCTGATGATCTTTGAGATGACACTGAGCTACCAGGTCATGCTCCCCCTGATGACCGCCTGCGTGGTCGCCTACTTTGTGGCCCGGTCGGCCAACGCAGGTTCGATGTATGACATCACCCTGCTGCGCCTGGCCAAACGCGATGAACAGCTGCGTCTGCGCACGCTGCACATGCGCGATCTGGTGCAGCCGGCACAGACCGTGGTGCGCCCGGATGCAGGCCTGGAAGCGATGAGTCAGCTGTTTCTGCAATACCCCGTCAAATACCTCTATGTAACCGACACGCTGGACCGGTTTCTGGGCGTGGTTCCTCTGAAAAAACTCAGCGCAGCTGCGGGCGTAGGCGACCTGGCGCAAAAATGTGCAGCTGATTTGCTGGCGGATGAAGTCACACCACTCACATCGGACATGACGCTGGCCGAAGCGCTGCAACGCTTCATGGAGCACCGCGGTGAACGCTTGCCCGTAATCGACAGCCTGGCCTCGCCGGTGTTGCTGGGCGTGGTCAACAAAAGCACTTTGCTGGCCACCTATGTCCGGCTCAGTGAGTAGCCAATAGGTTGCTTCGAATTTCAACGTGGTAGCGGACAACGTACAGTTCCCGGTTCCGTCGGTGTCCGCAGCGGGCACAGACTTGACCGTGGCGGGAAATCGGCGAATGACTTTTCCCAGTGTGCACCGTGAAAAGGCGGCGCTTTCCTGTGGGTGCAAGTGGCACCCGCCTATGAGGTGGATCGGTGCGCATTGAAGTACCACGCGAGCGCGAAGGCACATTTGAGCTCCACCGAATTCATGCCGTGTTCTGGTCCTGAATTGGCCCCAACTTTGATCCCCATAAAAGGACGTAAAAACTATGCGGAAATCGTGGGCCGCCAGGTGCGAACAGACATTCTCCACTCGATGCCTTCGAACAACATGGACAGCTGTGCCGGGGTCAACGAGATCGACCCGGAATTGGCCAACGGCCAAATGAAGCGGCCCTTCTCCAGGCGCTTGGCAAACAGGCACATGCCCTGCCCATCCCACCACAGCAGCTTGACGATGTCGCCGCGCCTTCCCCGAAAGACGAATACGTGGCCCGAGAACGGGTCCTGCGTGAGTGCGCTTTGCACCGAGGCGGCCAAACCATCAAAACCGCGGCGCATGTCCGTCAAGCCCGCCGCCAACCACACGCGCGTTCCCGTCGGCAGACCAATCATGTTGTGTCTCTCAGGGTCTGCAGCACGCAGCGCACACTGGCCTCATCCACCGCGCAGTGAAGGCGAACCCGGGCACCACCGAATTCAATCTCGATTACGCCAACAGGCGCTACCCGGGTCGTGGTGGATCCGGATCCTGGCGCTGCAACGCTCACGCCGCCTACCGGGGGCGTCGGATCGATCATGGCGGGCAGCAGCAATACCTTGCGTTTGAAAGCGGCGCTGTGTCTACGTCTGGTGGCTTTGGCCGGAGTTTCCATGGTGTGCACTTACCCGATCTGAGTACACACCAACGTGGCGTGCAGCTCGTCAGATACTGCCCGACCCCTCAGTTCGCCGCAAGAATGGTATCCGTCGGGCGCTTACTTCTTTTTGGCGGTCCGTTAGGGTCAGCGTTTGACGCAGGCTTGTCTTGGGCGCTGCAAAAGCTACTTCTCAAGTCCCAAAGCGTAGCCAAGCGGCGGTTAACAGCCCTGCCAGACAAGACCAGCCGGAAAAAATAAACCGCCAGACGAGCGCGTGGGGTACGAATCCGACACCGCGTACCAGCCCGGCACTCATGGCCCAGAACAGCGCCATGGCCAAGCCATGGTCCGGCGTTCCGTCAGCTCGCGCAAACACCAGCGGGTAAATGGTGCCGCCGAGCATGATGATCAGCGCCGCTATGAGGCTGGGTAGATGTACCGCTGTATGGTTCGGGGTGGTGGGGACAGAACCGCCCGCAGCGTTGGATGACATGGCTCGCGTCACCGTGGATCAGTGCCCCTGTGCGCCTTTTCATGGGCTTCTTCGTTTTCGCCCCACATGGCGTTCAAAATGGCCAGCAGAACTGCAAAGCCAACCCCAAGAATCCAGGTAAAGTACCACATGTTTTTATCCTTTGACTTGTTGTTCAGACTGCGTGGACCGCTCCGCCATTCGCTGGTTGCGCTGGACCTGGCATAGCCGTCCTGAGTGTTCAGTAAGCAGCATGCTCGTGCTCCTGAACGTAGGCCGCCGTCACCTTGCCGCGCATCACGCGGTAGGCCCAGCCGGTGTAGAGAACGATCAGCGGGATGAAGATCAGCGTCGCCCAGAACATGATTCCCAACGTGCGGTGACTTGACACGCTGTCCCAAATTGTGAGACTGGCGTTGGGCATGGAGCTCGACGGCATGATGAAGGGAAACATCGATGCTCCGGCAGTTCCTATCACACCCACCAGAGCCAGGGACGAAGAGATAAACGCGGTCAAAGTGCAGCGAAAACGCAGCAGCACGGTCGCCAGCAAGGCTCCCAGCACGCCCAGGGCGGGGAGCGCCCACAACCAGGGTTGCCGACCGTAATTGCTCATCCAGGCACCCGCTTCACGCACTACCGTCTTGCTCATGGGGTCAGGCAAGGCGGCCGCGTTGATGGTCGAGGTGATGCGGTAACCATCGATGCTCTGCAGCCATACCCCCGCGCCCACAAAGGCCAGCGTCATGAGAAGTGCTGCGCCCACGGCCCCTCGGATGGCGCGGTCCTGAATCACGCCTTCAGTGCGGTGTGCAAGATAGACGCCGCCGTGCATGGTGATCATCGCGCTGCTCACCACGCCGGCCAGCAGAGCAAACGGATTCAGCAACTGCCAGAAGCTGCCGGTGTAGGTGGAGACCATGTAGTTGTCGAATTGAAATGGAACGCCCTGCAGTAGGTTGCCAAAAGCCACGCCAAAGATCAGGGGTGGCACGGAGCCGCCGATAAAGAGACCCCAGTCCCAGGTGCTGCGCCAAGTGGCATTGTGGATTTTGCTGCGGTAGTCGAAACCAACGGGGCGGAAAAACAGCGCCCACAGCACCACCAGCATGGCCCAGTAGAAGCCGCTGAAGGCCGTGGCATAAACCAGAGGCCAAGCGGCAAAGATGGCACCGCCACCGGTGATGAACCAGACCTGATTGCCGTCCCAATGAGGTCCCACGGTGTTGATCACGACGCGGCGCTCCACGTCGCTGCGACCGACAAAGGGCAACAAAGTGCCTACGCCCATGTCGTGTCCGTCCATGATGGCAAATCCGACCAGCAACACGCCCACGAGCAGCCACCAGATGATCTTGAGAGTTGGGTAGTCGAGCATAGTGTTCTCCTTAGGCTTGTGCCGCTGCAACGTGGTCGGCGGCCTCATTGGCGTAGCGACCCGTACCCAGACTGCCCGGGCCCATGCGGGCAAACTTGACCATCAGGAACATCTCCACCACCAGCAATACGGTGTAGAAACCGATGAATCCGGCCAGCGATCCGTACAGGCTGTTCACGCTCAGCGTGGACACGCTCATGTGCGTGGGCAGCACACCATAAATCGTCCAAGGCTGGCGACCGTACTCGGCGACGAACCAGCCCAACTCACAGGCGATCCAAGGTGCTGGCAGCATCCAGAGTGCCCACTTGAGCAGCCATGGCTTTTGCATGCCAACGGATTTCAGCGTACTCCAGAACGCCAGGCCAAACAGCGCCAGCATGGCAAAGCCCAAACCCACCATGATGCGGAAGGCCCAGAACATCGGCGTCACGCGTGGCACGGTGTCGTCTATCGCGCGATCGATAATTTCAGGCGTCGCCTGGTTCAGGTCGCTCACATACTTCTTGAGAAGAAAGCCAAAACCGAGGTCGGCTTTGTAGGTCTCGAAAAGTCTCTTTGCAGCGGTGTCGTCGCGATCATGTCTTAACGCATCCAGCGCATTGACTGCAAGAATGCCGCGCAGAATGCGCTGCCGATTTTTCGCCTTGATCTCGCGAATGCCCGGAATTTCCTTGGTGATGGAGCGCGTCCCAATCAAACCCATGACCCAGGGGATCTCGATTTCCCAGTCATTTTTTTGCGCCGCTTCATTGATGCTGGCCACCATCGTCAGACCGGCTGGCGCGGGCTTAGTCTCCCACATCGCCTCTATGGCCGCCATTTTCGTCTGCTGGGCTTCTCCCACCGTGTAGCCAGATTCGTCCCCGAGCACGATAACGCTCAGCGCCGAGGCCAAGCCGAACGCTGCGGCGACACGAAAGCTGCGCTTGGCGAACTCCACGTCACGTTTTTTCAGCAAGTACCAACTTGATATGGACAGTACAAACATCGCGCCCGTGACATAGCCGGCTGACACCGTGTGTACAAATTTGGCCTGTGCGTCGGGGTTGAAAAATACGGTCCAAAAATCTACCATTTCCATGCGCATGGTCAGGTAACTGAACTCCGAGCCCACCGGGTTTTGCATCCAACCATTGGCAATCAGAATCCACAATGCACTCAGGTTGGTGCCGATGGCCATGAGAGCCGTCACCATCAGGTGCTGTGTCCTGGACAAACGATCCCAACCAAAGAAGAACAGGCCAATCATGGTGGACTCGAGGAAAAAGGCCATCAGCCCCTCCATCGCCAGGGGCGCGCCAAAAATGTCACCCACGTAGTGGGAGTAATAGGCCCAATTGGTTCCGAACTGAAACTCCAGCGTGATGCCGGTGGTCACGCCCAATGCGAAGTTGATGCCGAACAACTTGCCCCAGAAACGCGTCATATCCTTCCAGACCCCGTTGCCGGTCATGACGTAGACGCTTTCCATGATGACGAGCATCCAGACCATGCCGATGGTTAGCGGCACAAACAGAAAGTGGTACATCGCCGTAGCGGCAAACTGCAGCCGGGACAGGTCGACCAACTGGTCAGAAATCATGGCGATACTCCATTGACTGAATTCAGAGCGTTGTGGAGAAACTGCGCGGCCACGCTATCCCCATCCACGTTTGTTTGATGTCCCCGCACAAAGACCCAATACAACACCGTCAATATGACGAGCTTGAGTACCAGCACCAGAGCCAGCTTTTTTATGAGGGTTCTATCGAGGGGATTCATGACGCCAAGAGCACATGGTTCATTTTCAAACTCAAGTTCGATTTCATCCCATTTTGGCGTCGGCCTTGTTGCGTTAACTCAAGGCCAATATCAACCCATCTATGAATTTGGCGTTGATTTTTGGATAAAACAACTTCTTTTCTGCAAATTTCCGGGATCTGGTTTTGGGCTGTTGTAAGTACGCGGCGCTCAAGGTTTCATGGTCAGGTAGATTTTCGCGGCCATCCACTCCTCATCTTGTTCGGCCAGGATGGCACTGACCAGGCGCAGGCAGCTGACGGCGTTGGGAAACAAGGTCGCCACACACGCTCGACGTTTGATCTCTTTGTTCAGGCGCTCCAGTCCGTTGGTCGTTCGCATGCGCACCCGATGTGGAAGGCTGAAGCAAGCATGGCCGGGGCTCCAATGACCGGCCATGACGGCACCCGCCTTACTGCCGGATCACATCCGCCCCCGCCGGCGGCTTGAACTGAAAGCTGTTCCCCGGCAACGCGGGATTGACTTCAAAGCGGTTGAAGCTCAGCACCGAGCGTTGTCCGAAACTGTCAATGATTTCCAGCGCGGCCAAACCGCCCGCCTGGTTTGCCGCCGGGTCACCGACCTTGAAACCCACGCGCACCGTCTGCAGCTGACCGTCTTTGGCTTTTGGCGTCGCGGCCACCCATTGCAGCCCGTCCTTGTCCGGCGCGTCGGTCAGCGTGAAGTCGGCCTGCAAGGCATGCAGATCGGGCGCGGCGGCGATCAAGGCGGCCGGTGTCGAGCCCAGCGTCTGCGCTTGCTTGCGCGCCGTCACCTGGTTCAGATCCACGTCATACAACCACAGCGTCTGGCCATCGGCCACGATGCTTTGCTCGAACGGTTTTTTGTAGACGAACTTGAAGCGATTGGGGCGGGAAAACTCGAAGGTGCCGGTCGATGTTTTGGCGCGGGGCGCCTGCCCGTCCTTGGCAGGCGCGGTCACCACCTGGGTAAAGTCAGCGCGGCCGGTTTTCACCGTTTTCACGAAGACTTCAAGGCTTTCCAGCCCTCCAGCCCCCGCCAATCCAGCGTAAGCCGCTATACAAACAATAGCAAAATGTTTCATTGAGTTACTCTGCCCGTGCCGGCACCAAAATTTCACGTTGACCGCTGCTGCTCATGGAGCTCACCAGGCCAGCTTTTTCCATGTCTTCCACCAGCCGCGCGGCGCGGTTGTAGCCAATCTTCAAATGGCGCTGCACCAGCGAGATGCTGGCCTTGCGGTTTTTCAGCACGACTTCAACCGCCTGGTCGTACATCGGGTCTTTTTCACCGCCACCACTGCCGCCGCCCTCGCCCATCAAATCGCCCACACTGTCATCCGTGCCGCCTTCGAGCACGCCTTCGATGTAGTTGGGCTCGCCCTGGGATTTGAGGTAACTCACCACCCGGTGCACCTCTTCGTCGCTGACAAAGGCGCCGTGTACGCGGATCGGAAACCCGGTGCCGCTGGGCATGTAAAGCATGTCGCCCATGCCCAGTAGGGCTTCGGCACCCATCTGATCAAGAATGGTGCGGCTGTCGATCTTGCTGCTGACCTGAAAGGCAATGCGGGTCGGAATATTGGCCTTGATCAGGCCGGTGATCACATCCACGCTGGGACGCTGGGTGGCCAGAATCAGGTGAATGCCGGCGGCGCGCGCCTTCTGTGCCAGGCGGGCAATCAATTCTTCGATCTTCTTGCCCACCACCATCATCAAATCGGCCAGCTCGTCAATCACCACCACGATGTGCGGCAGGCGGTCCAAGGGCTCGGGCGCCTCGGGCGTCAGGCTGAAGGGGTTGGAGACGAATTCACCGCGCGCCTTGGCCTCGTCAATCTTGACGTTGTAGCCGGCCAGATTGCGCACGCCCATTTTGCTCAGCAGCTTGTAGCGGCGCTCCATTTCGGCCACGCACCAGGTCAGGCCGTGCGCGGCTTGGCGCATGTCGGTGACCACCGGTGCCAGCAAATGCGGAATGCCCTCGTACACCGACATTTCCAGCATCTTGGGGTCGATCATCAGCAGGCGCACATCGCGCGCTTCGGCCTTGTACAACAGGCTCAGAATCATGGCGTTGATGCCCACCGATTTGCCCGATCCGGTGGTACCGGCCACCAGCACATGCGGCATCTTGGCCAGGTCGGCCACCACCGGGTTGCCGATAATGTCTTTTCCCAGCCCCATGGTGAGCATGGACTTGGCCTCGTTGTAGATTTGCGAGCCCAAAATCTCGGACAGCCGGATGGACTGGCGTTTGGCATTGGGCAACTCCAGCGCCATGTAGTTTTTGCCGGGAATGGTCTCCACCACGCGGATCGACACCAGACTCAGGGAACGCGCCAGGTCTTTGGCCAGCCCCACGATCTGCGAGCCCTTGACGCCGGTGGCGGGTTCGATCTCATAGCGCGTGATCACCGGCCCGGGTTGCGCCAGCACCACCCGCACATCGACCCCGAAATCCTTGAGCTTTTTCTCGATCATGCGGCTGGTCATCTCCAGCGTCTCAGGCGCCACGGTTTCTTGTCGTAGCAGCGCGCCGTCAAGCAAGTCAACTTGCGGCAGCTTGCTGTCGGGCAACTCCTTGAACAAGGGTTTTTGCCGCTCTTTGGCGACCCGCTCGCTCTTGGGCAAATCCACCAGCACGGGCTCGATCATGACGGGCCGGGGGTGATGCACCGCACTGTCCTGGCGCTCCTCGATCACCACGTCTTCGCGTTCTCGCGCCGCCTGCTGGCCCATCGCGATGTCCTGCGCCACCTCACGCTTCTCGCGTCGCGATTCAACTTGAAAATACAGCCAGGCGCCTAGCCGCTCCGCCACATGTCCCCAGGAAAAACGGAACACCAGCGCCGCGCCCACCACCCCCAGGGCAATGGCCACCAAGCCGGAGCCGGCAAAGCCCAGCCACTTGATGCTCAAAGGTCCCACAAGATAGCCCAGAATGCCGCCGCCATGTCCCGGCAAACGGGCTTCCAGGCTGTACAAGCGGGACCACTCCAGGGTTGCGCTGGCGACCAGCAACAGCGCCAGACCACACCAGAAGGCCGCGCGGCCGGACGTGAATCGGGAAATCAGCGATGGGCTGTGTTCAGCCTGCGGCGTCAGCAGCTCGTGCCCCCGCAGCCAGCGCGCCAGGCCGGAAAGCCAGGCCCGCGCGCCCGCGGCAACACACCACCAAACCGAAAACCCCAACAGAAAATAACTGCCGTCCGCCAGCCAGGCGCCCAGCCGCCCCGCCCGATTGAGCACCGGCCCACCGCTGCCCGAGGTTGACCAGGCGACATCCTGGCCGCTGTAGCTCAAGAGCGCGAGCAACCAGAAAATCAACAGCACCAAGCCGGCCAACAGGCCCACTTCGTCGGCAAAACGCCCCCACCCGGAACGGGCAGGTGGCGCCGCAGGGCGGGAGGAATTCAGGGTATTGAGTGAGTAAGTCATTTGAGGCGTGTTACCCCAAGCTTAACCCGGTCGCAAAATTGCATCGCCTGGCCAGGACTGGGCCGAGCTTGATCCCTATCGACATCGCATAATCCTGCCTGCAGGGAAATGGGGAGGGTTCTTGAAATCGCGCCGGATCCAGACCCAAAAAGCATGACCATAATCCCGAACAGCATTGATATTTAACGATTTATCCCGAACTGTCTACGGCACTTCAGATTTTTTACAAAGGTTTTCACGATGTCAAACACACGACATGCCAAAGTTTTGATTTTGGGCTCCGGACCCGCCGGCTACACAGCCGCCATTTATGCGGCGCGCGCCAACCTCAACCCCTTGCTGATCACCGGTATTGCGCAAGGCGGCCAATTGATGACCACCACCGATGTGGACAACTGGCCGGCCGACGTGGACGGCGTGCAGGGGCCGGAGCTGATGCAGCGTTTTCTGGCGCACGCCGAACGCTTCAAGACCGAAATCCTGTTTGACCACATTAGCGCGGTGGATTTCCAAAAACGCCCGTTTACCCTCAAAGGTGACAACGGCGAATACACCTGCGACTCGCTCATCATCGCCACCGGCGCGTCAGCCAAATACCTGGGACTGCCGTCTGAGACTGCGTTCATGGGACGTGGCGTGTCGGGTTGCGCCACCTGCGACGGCTTTTTCTACCGCAACCAGGTCGTCTGCGTGGTTGGCGGCGGCAATACGGCCGTGGAAGAGGCCCTTTACCTGTCCAACATTGCCAGCAAGGTGTACCTGGTGCATCGCCGCGATAAATTCAAAGCCGAGCCGATTCTGATCGACAAGATGATGGAGAAAGTGGCGGCGGGCAAGATTGAACTCAAGACCTTCAACACGCTCGATGAGGTGCTGGGCGACGCCAGCGGCGTGACCGGCATTCGCCTGAAAAATGTCACCACGGGCAACACGCAAGACCTGATGCTGCAAGGCTGCTTTATTGCCATTGGCCATTCGCCCAATACCGAGATTTTCCAAGGCCAACTGGAGATGGCGGGCGGCTATATCGTCACGCAAGGCGGGCTGAAAGGTTTCGCCACCATGACCAGCGTGCCGGGC
>NZ_DHXT01000205.1:14733-21511 GCF_002413825.1 Rhodoferax sp. UBA5149 | reverse complement strand
CAGCGTTTTCTTGAGCAAGACTGAAATCGTTATAATCGAAGGCTTTTCCGACATTTGTCCGTCCTCTCCATGCGGGGAAAGACAGGTCGGCGAATCTCTTTACCGCCACATCGAGGTGTGGCGAGGTGCGGCGAAAGCTGTTAACGAGTGAGCGCCAAGCGTTCACGTCTTCTGGAGTGTCCACATGGCACGCGTATGTGAAGTTACGGGCAAAGGCCCGATGGTCGGGAACAAAGTTTCCCACGCCAACAACAAAACCAAGCGCCGGTTCCTGCCGAACCTGCAATACCGCCGTTTCTGGGTCGAGACCGAAAACCGTTGGATTCGCCTGCGAATCTCCAACGCCGGTCTGCGTTTGATCGACAAAAACGGTATTGATGTTGTGCTCGCAGACTTGCGCGCACGTGGCCAGGCATAAGGAGCAGCACCATGGCAACCAAAGGCGGACGCGAAAAAATCAAGCTGGAATCTACAGCTGGCACCGGTCACTTCTACACCACCAGCAAAAACAAGAAAACCATGCCCGAGAAAATGTTGATCAAGAAATTTGATCCCAAAGCTCGCAAGCATGTGGACTACAAGGAAATGAAACTGAAGTAATTCAGGTTTGTTTGTCCACAAAAAAGCCCGCTTCGTGCGGGCTTTTTTGTGGCCGGTTCTTGCACCGGTGAACGTGTGGGAGTCGGGTTGTATACCCCCCAAACTCAGGTGCGAGCCGCCCGCAACCGCAAAGAAAACTCCTGCAAGGCCGCAATGCCGCTGGCCTCCGCCTGATGGCACCAGGCTTGCAGGTCGGTTGCCAGCTGTTCGCGAGTGTGTGAACGGTTAAGCCACAACTGGCACAACTCTTCACGCATGACCACCATTTTGTCCAGCACCGGCGATGCGGCGCGGACCATGGCGAGCTGGGGCACGGCTGCTGCGGGCACTTTCTCTGTATCGCGGTGCATCCAGCGCTGAGCGGCCTTGATGACAGCGGCGTCCGCGCTGCGTGATTTCATGGCTTGCAGTTCATCCTTGAACGCACGCCGCATGTCTTTGGCGTAACCGGCCATGATTTCATAACGATTGGAAATCAGCGCTTCCAGCGTCTTCTCATCAGCCACTGGGCGCACAGCACCAAAAGCCAGCTTGGGCGGGGTCTTTTTGACGGTTACCAGGCCCACCCTTTGCATCAGGCTGATGTACATCCAGCCAATATCAAACTCGTAAGGCTTGACCGACAGTTTGGCGGACGTGGGATAAGTGTGATGGTTGTTGTGCAGCTCCTCACCGGCAATGAGGATGCCCCACGGTGAAATATTGGTGCTGGCATCCGGCGCCTCGAAGTTGCGATAACCCCAGTAATGCGCTGCGCCATTGATGATGCCGGCCGCCATGACGGGCGTCCAGGCCATTTGCACGGCCCACACCGCCAAGCCCGTAGCGCCAAAAAGGGTCAGGTCGATGATCAGCATCAGGACGACGCCCAGCCACGAAAACCGGGTGTACAGATTGCGTTCCAGCCAGTCACTGGGTGTGCCATGGCCGTAACGTGTCAGCGTTTCCTTGTTGCTGGCCGCGGCCCGGTACAACTCATAGCCTTGCAGCAGCACGGTTTTGATGCCATGCACATGCGGACTGTGCGGGTCTTCCGGCTGCTCGCACTTGGCGTGGTGCTTGCGGTGAATGGAGGCCCATTCCTTGGTGACCTGGCCGGTGGTCAACCAGAGCCAGAAGCGGAAAAAATGCGAGGCAATCGGGTGCAAGTCCAAGGCACGGTGCGCTTGATGACGGTGCAAAAACACCGTCACGCTGATCATCGTGACATGGGTCACGGCCAGCGTGAACAACACGATTTGCCACCAGGCCAAATTCCAGGACCCATGCGCCAGCCAGTCAAGCACCGCGTTCAATGCAGCCCAATCAGGTAACAACATATTCAGTTTGTCTCTCAACGATGTATTAATTTTGGATATCGGATCAGGTCCAGTATGACCGCAGATGGGGCCAACAGCGGCAAATACCAGCTGCGCCGCTGAAATTCAAATTTTTTGCCACACCGCTGCAAAAAAACCATCCGTCTGATGGCGGTGCGGCCACAAACGCAGGTAACGCTGGCCGGTCTCCCCGCCGCTGCACAGCGTAGCCGCGCGCTCAACCTTCAAGCCAGACAGAATTTCACCGGCATCCAGCGGCGTGAACTCCTTGTTCGTCTCGGTAAATGCCTGGGCGATGGCCTCGTTTTCCTGGACCAGCATGCTGCAGGTTGCGTACACCAGCCGTCCGCCGGGTTTGAGCAAGCGCGCGGCACTTTGCAGAATGGCGGCTTGTGTAACGGCCAGCTCCGCCACCAACTGCAGGTTTTGCCGCCATTTGAGGTCAGGGTTGCGCCTCAAAGTACCCAGCCCCGAACACGGCGCATCCACCAGCACCCGGTCAATCTTGCCGGACAAGCGTTTGACGCGCTCATCACGCTCATGGGCGATGGCCGCCGGGTGCACATTGGACAAACCGCTACGGGCCAGCCGGGGTTTGAGCGCATCCAGACGATGCGGTGAGGTATCAAAAGCATACAAACGGCCGGTGCTGCGCATGCCCGCACCAATGGCCAGCGTCTTGCCACCCGCGCCGGCGCAAAAATCCACCACCATCTCGCCGCGCTTGGCGTCCAGCAGCATGGCCAGCAGTTGCGAGCCTTCGTCCTGCACCTCAAAGGCGCCGCGGGTAAACGCATCCAGCTTGTTCAGGGTCGGCTTGCCGGCAATGCGCAGGCCCCAGGGGGAATACGGTGTGGGCACGGCCTTGATGCCGAGCTGGGCCAGTTCTTTTTGCACGTCAGAGCGCTTGGCGTTGAGGGCATTGACACGCAAATCCAGGCCGGCGCCCAGGTTGAGGCTTTCCGCCAGCTGCCAGAATTCATCGCCCAGTTGCTCTTTGAGCGGCTGCACCAGCCACTCGGGCAGGTTGTGGCGATGGCGCTCCATCAAATCGGCCACATTGATTTTTTCGCACTGGTCGAGCCAGTTTTTTTCCTGGTCGGTCAGGGCGCTGCGCAGAAAATCGCCGGGACCGTAAAACCCCAGAATCGCCAAACGCCGTTCTTTGGGGCCACTGCCGGACGGCGCGTAATGGTCAAACAGCAGTTTTTTACGAAGAACGGTGTACACCGTCCCGGAGAGCGTAGCGCGTTCGCGCGGCCCCAGACCCCGGTTGTCACGGAAAAATTTCGAGACAATGGCGTCGGTAGGGTGGTCGAATTTGAGAGTAAGGCGAACGAGTTCGGAACAGACGTCAAGCAGGGCTTTTGGATGCATAACCTACGATTGTCCCATGATTGACGAAATACTGCCCCCTCTGACCGAGACCCGTAAGGGCCAGTACCGCCACTACAAGGGCTTGCGCTACGAAGTGATCGACACCGTACGCCATAGCGAAACGCTGGAGCCGATGACGCTTTACCGCGCCCTCTACGGCGAGCAGGGGCTCTAGGTGCGCCCGGCTGCGATGTTTGAGGAAGAGGTGGTGGTTGACGGGGTACGCCAAGCACGATTCACCTGGATTTCTGAGTAAAGCGCCAACAAGCCGCCGGGCTGTAGGACAACAGCGGGATTTACAAGACTTCACTCAGGAAAAACCGTTAACTCATTTGCTTCCTGCACAATGAACAGCTTCACCGCGTCCTATGCTGCAAGAACGATGGCTTCACAAAAATCAGAATCTCCGTGGCCACGCAGAGGCCTGCCGCGCGCCCTGCCCTTTGCCATGGCAATCGCAGTCAGCTTAAGCGGCTGCTCGTCCTGGTCGCCCAGGACCCAGGAATTGCCCGCGATCGCCTTGCCCGCGGCCTGGTCCACGGCGGCGTCCCCCACCAGCGCCGCCAATGACCCCGCGACGTCACTGGCGCAGTGGTGGCAGAGATTCAACGATCCCCTGCTGAGCACCCTGGTGGCGCAGGCTTTGCAGGCCAACACCAGCATCCGGTCGGCGCAGGCGGCGCTGCAGCAATCGCGCGCCCTGCGCGACGTGCAAAGTGCGGGCTTGCTGCCCGACGTGTCGGCCTCCGGGTCGGTGCAACGCAGCAAGTCCGGCGGCAATGACGCCAGCAACAGTTTCAGGGTCGGTCTGGATGCCAGCTGGGAACCCGATGTCTTTGGTGGCAAGCATAGCGCCGTGAACGCCGCCGAGGCCGACACACAGGTCGCCGAAGCAACGCTGGCCGATGTGCAGGTGTCGATGGCGGCGGAGGTGGCCCTGGCCTATATCCAGCTGCGCGGCCAGCAGGCACAAGCGATGATCGCCCGCAACAACCTCGCCAGCCAGAACGAAACCCTGCAAATCACCGACTGGCGGGCGCAGGCCGGGCTGGTCACGTCGGTTGAAGTGGAGCAGGCCCGCACCGCCAGGGAGCAAACCAGCGCCCAGATTCCCACGCTGGAGGCCAGCATGGCCAAGACCCGGCACGCCCTGGCGGTCCTGACCGGCCAGCCACCGGAGGCACTGCAGGCGCTACTGACTGATTCACTGGCCATTCCCCAAGCGGCGGACGATCTGGCCCTGAGCATCCCGGCGCAAACCCTGCGCCAACGTCCGGATGTCCGTGCGGCAGAACAGCGCATCAGTGCGGCCCTGGCGCGCGTATCAGCGGCGGATGCCGCGCGCTATCCCAGCTTTTCAATCAGCGGCTCCTTGGGCTTGAGCGCCCTGACACTGGGCGCGCTCGGCAACGGCGCTTCCGTGGTGAACGCCTTGCTGGGCAGTGTCTCGGTTCCGCTGTTCGATGGCGGCGCGGCCAGGGCCCAGGTGCGGGCCCAGACCGCCGCGCTGGAGCAGGCCCGCGTTGCTTACGAGTCCGTCGTTTTGACGGCCTTGAAAGATGTGGAGGACGCGCTGGTGGCCTTGCGCGGCGACCGTGACCGTCTGACCCACCTGCAAAGCGCCGCCACGGCGGCCGGCAATGCCGATCAGCTGGCACAGCAACGCTACAACAGTGGCCTGATTGACTTCCAGACCGTGCTGCAGACGCAGCGCGCGCTGCTGACAACACAAGACAGCGTGGCCAGTACCAGCGCCGACATCAGCGCCGACCATGTGCGCCTGTACAAGGCCTTGGGCGGCGGCTGGTTTTGAACCCAACCCGAATTCACGGAACCCACCATGACCACCGACGCTGCCGCCAGTGAACCGCTCTCAAAGACTGACCTGCAAACCGTGCTGGAAGAGGCACCTGCGCCGGTGTGGTGGCGCCGCACCCTGGTCTGGGTGCTCGTGGGGCTGGTGCTGCTGGCGGCGGTGGGCGTCTACTTCTGGCAAATGACCGCCCAGAACAATGCGGCGCCGGTCTATGTGACTGAGTCCGTGAGCCGCGGCAAGCTCACCTTGACCGTGGCGGCCAACGGCACGCTGCAGCCCACACGCTCCGTCAGCATTGGCAGTGAGCTGTCGGGCACCGTGCTGCGCGTGCTGGTGGATGTGAATGACAAGGTCAAAAAAGGCCAGGTGCTGGTGGAACTTGACACCGCCAAGCTGAAGGACCAGGTAGCGCGCTCACGCGCCGCCGTCAGCGCGGCCACCGCCAAGGTCGCACAAGCCGTGGCGACCGTCAAGGAAACGCAGGGCAACCTGGCACGACTGGAAGAAGTAGCGCGTCTGTCGGGTGGCAAGGTGCCGTCCAAGGCCGAACTGGACACCGGCCGGGCCACGCTGGAACGCGCCCAGGCGGACGAGACCAGTGCCCACGCCAATGTGGCCGACGCGCGGGCGGCGGCCTCCACCGATGAAATCAATCTGTCCAAAGCCTCCATCCGTTCCCCCACCGATGGTGTGGTGTTGACACGAACGGTGGACCCTGGCAATGCGGTGGCCGCCTCCTTGCAGGCGGTCACCCTGTTCACCGTGGCCGAAGATCTGGCCCAACTCCGGCTGCAGGTCAATGTGGACGAGGCCGATGTGGGCTCGGTCAAGGTCGGGCAAAAAGCCAACTTCACCGTCAGTGCCTATCCGGCCCGCAAATACCCGGCCACCGTCACCCGCGTGGCGTATGGCTCCACCACCACCGACAACGTGGTGACCTATCTGACCTACCTCGAAGTCGACAACACCGACTTGAGCTTGCGCCCCGGCATGACGGCCTCCGCCATCATCACCTCCACCGAGCGGCTTGACGCGCTGTTGGTGCCCAACACGGCGCTGCGTTTCACGCCGTCCGCGGCCGGCAGCACAAAGGACGCCGCCAAGGCGTCTGGTGGCATTGTCTCCAGTCTGATACCGCGCATGCCGCGTGGTGGCGCGCGCAAATCGGCGGGCGGCAGCGGCCTTTCCAAGCAGGTGTGGGTGCTGCAGGGCGGCACCGCGGTGGCCGTGGCCGTGGCGCCCGGCATCAGCGACGGCCGCATGACCGAGATCACCGGCGGCGAACTGCAGGCCGGCATGCTGGTGATCACCGATCAGCGCGCGGCAGGCACGACGCCATGAGCGAGCCCCCGCTGATCCAGCTCAAAGGCGTGACCAAGGTCTACGGCCAGGGCGCCACCGCCTTGTCCGCGCTCAAAGGCGTTGACCTGACCATCGAAGCAGGAGATTTTGTCGCCATCATGGGGCCCAGCGGCTCGGGCAAGTCCACCGCCATGAACACGCTGGGTTGCCTGGACACGCCCACCACGGGCGAGTACCTGTTTCGCGGCGTGCACGTCGAGACCCTGTCGCGCGACCAGCGAGCGCGCTTGCGCCGCCGGTTTTTGGGCTTTGTGTTTCAGGGCTTCAATCTGCTGGCGCGCACCTCGGCCCAGGAAAACGTGGA
>NZ_DHXT01000205.1:13349-14553 GCF_002413825.1 Rhodoferax sp. UBA5149 | reverse complement strand
TCGGGCGGACAGCAGCAGCGCGTCGCCATTGCACGCGCCATCGTCACCGAGCCGGCCGTCTTGCTGGCGGATGAGCCCACCGGCAACCTGGACACCCAGCGCAGCCGCGAGATCATGGAACTGCTGTGGGGCCTCAACGTCAACCACGGCATCACCGTGTTGATGGTGACGCACGAGGCTGACATGGCGGCCTACGCCAAACGCATCGTGCATTTTGTCGATGGCGTGGTGGAAAGCGATACGCTCAATCCGCACCCGGCTGGACTGCAAGCGCCGCCCCCGCCGGCTGCAACGGACGCACCCAAGACTGTTGAGACCGCCTGATGCTGCTCAACACCCTGCTGCTCGCGCTGCGCTCGATCCGGCGCAACCTGATGCGTTCTTTTCTGACCATCCTGG
Organism: Rhodoferax sp. UBA5149; assembly: GCF_002413825.1. Classification (GTDB taxonomy): domain Bacteria; phylum Pseudomonadota; class Gammaproteobacteria; order Burkholderiales; family Burkholderiaceae_C; genus Rhodoferax. The sequence goes on along the minus strand of NZ_DHXT01000205.1, from coordinate 14,154 downwards.
GGATCGTGATCGGCGTCAGCGCCGTCATCACCATGGTCACCTTGGGCAACGGCGCCACGCTGGCGGTGCAGAACCAGATTTCGGGCCTGGGCACCAACCTGCTGCAAGTACGCCCCGGTCAGCGCATGGGCGGCGGCAGCGGCGGCGCGCCGTCGTTCAAGGACCTCGACGCCGACGCCATTGCCACCCAGATTGGCGGCATCGCGGCGGTGGCGCCCGAGGCGCGTACCGGCGCCACCCTGGTGGCCAACGGCCGCAACTGGACCAGCAGCATCATCGGCAGCAGCAACGCCTGGCTGCAGACCGGCAACTGGAAGGTCGGCGACGGCCGGATCTTCTCTGCCGATGAACTGCGCGCCGGCGCCGCCGTCTGCCTGATTGGTGAAACCGTGCGGCGCGAACTCTACGGCACCCGACCCGCCGTGGGCGAGCAACTGCGCGTGAAACAGATCTCGTGCGAGATCGTCGGCGTGCTGACGTCCAAAGGCCAGGGCAGCTTCGGCAACGACCAGGATGATGTGGTGCTGGTGCCCATCAAGACACTGCAGCGCCGCATCACGGGCAACACCCGCGTCAACACCTTGCTGGTGTCCATGATGGACGGCAGCGACGCCACCCGCGTCAAGGCCGGCATCACCCAGCTGCTGCGCGAGCGCCGCAAGCTGGCCACGACCGACGAGGACAACTTCAACGTGCTGGACACCAAGCAGCTGGCCGAGGCCCTGTCGGGCACCACCAAGGTCATGACCATGCTGCTGGGCGCGGTGGCGGCCGTGAGCCTGCTGGTGGGCGGCATCGGCATCAT
>NZ_DHXT01000205.1:9158-13149 GCF_002413825.1 Rhodoferax sp. UBA5149 | reverse complement strand
TCGGCGCGCTGGAGCGCGAGGTGCTGCTGCAGTTCCTGATCGAGGCGGTGGTGCTGGCCTCCATGGGCGGCCTGATTGGCATCGTGCTGGCCACCGCCGCGTCCATCGTGCTGGCCAGCGTGATGGAGGTGCCCTATCTGTTCAATCCGGGCGTGAACCTGCTGTCCTTCCTATTCTCGGCCGGCATTGGCGTGCTGTTTGGCTTCTTCCCGGCCCGCCGGGCGGCGCGCATGGACCCGATTGAGGCGCTCCGACATGAGTAGTAAATTTATGAAAAATGAGGCTCTATCCCCCGCAAAATAAGCGCGACCAGCTACTATTTTTGTAGCAAATCGGCAATCGCCCGCGGGTAGATCAGGTGCTCTTGCGTCAGCACACGGGCCGCCAGATCGGCTGCCGTGTCAGCGGCCAGCACCGGCACCACGGCCTGCGCCAGGATCGGCCCGTGGTCCAGATCAGCGGTGACCTGATGGACCGTGACGCCGGTGACTTTGCAGCCCGCGTCCAGTGCGCGCTGGTGCGTGTGCAAACCCGGAAAAGCGGGAAGGAGCGAGGGATGGATGTTGAGCAGACGCCCCTCATAACGGCTGACAAAGCCCGGGGTGAGAATGCGCATGAAGCCCGCCAGCACCACCAGAGCCGGTTGCCCCGGTTCGTCAAAACGGTCAATGGCCGTGGACAGCGCCTCGTCAAACGCCTCGCGCGAGGCAAAGGTCTTGTGGTCCAGCACCTCGGTCGCAATGCCCTGTTCCCGGGCAAAAACCAGCCCGCCAGCAGAGGCTTTGTTGCTGATGACAGCCGCCACGCGCGCGCGCCATTTTTCTTGCCAGCCCTCGCGCCGGGCCACTTTTACGATGGCGGCCATATTGGAGCCGCCGCCAGAGATCAAAATAACGATGTTTTTCATACCTGCCTTAATTATGACGTCGACCACTTCCATACCGCCTCCCACACCAACCCCCTCCCCCCTCCTGACGCCCACCGAGGCCCGCGTGCTCGGCACCCTGATGGAGAAGGCCCGCACCGTCCCCGACAGCTACCCGCTGTCGCTCAACTCGCTGCTGCTCGGTTGCAACCAGAAATCCAGCCGCGACCCCTTGATGGAGCTCGATGAAGCGCAAGTGGCCACGGCGCTGGACGAGCTGAAATCAGCCGGACTGGTGCGTGAAAGCAGCGGCGGGCGCACCACCCGCTATGAGCACAATTTCCAGCGCGGTATTGGCGTGTTCGAGCAATCCGCCGTGTTGCTGGGGCTTTTGATGCTGCGCGGTGCGCAAACCGCCGGCGAGCTGCGCCTGAATTCTGAGCGCTGGTACAAGTTTGCCGACATCTCTTCCGTCGAGGGTTTCCTGGAAGAGCTGCAAGACCGCTCGCCCGAAAAAGGCGGCTCCCTGGTCGTCAAACTGGCCCGCGGACCGGGCACCCGGGAACAGCGCTGGGCGCACCTGCTGTGCGGCCCGGTGGACACGACCCACACCGGCCTTGGCCGCTCGGCGGAAGGCTCAGGCAACACCGCCGAGCGCATCGAACGGCTCGAAGCCGAAGTGGCTCAATTGCGTGAAACCGTGCAAAAACTGTGTTCAGAGTTGGGCGTGTCACCCCCTGGACATGCATAATCGCACGACCGTGCTAAAAACACGCCAGTGGCTTATTTGGAGACCCCTTTATGGATTTGGCATTTACCCCCGAAGAACAGAAATTTCGCGAGGACATTCGCGCCTGGGTGAAAGAGAACCTGCCCGCGGACATCTCAAACAAAGTGCACAAGGCCTTGCGCCTGAGCCGTGATGACATGCAGCGCTGGGCCAAGATTTTGGGCAAGAAAGGCTGGCTCGGCCATGCCTGGCCCAAGGAATTCGGCGGCCCCGGCTGGAACTCGATCCAGAAACATCTGTTTGAAGAAGAATGTGCGCTGGCAGGCGCGCCGCGCGTGATCCCGTTTGGCCCGGTGATGGTGGCGCCGGTGATCATGGCCTTTGGCAATGCCGAGCAGCAGCAGCGCTTTTTGCCCGGCATCGGCAGTGGCGACGTCTGGTGGAGCCAGGGGTACAGCGAGCCGGGCTCCGGCTCCGACTTGGCCTCGGTCAAGTGCCGGGCCGAACGCCAGGGCAACAAATACCTGGTCAATGGCCAGAAGACCTGGACCACACTGGGCCAGTACGGCGAATGGATTTTCTGCCTGGTGCGCACCAGCACCGAGGGCAAACCCCAGACCGGCATCAGCTTTCTGCTGATCGACATGAAATCGCCGGGCGTCACCGTGCGTCCCATCATGCTGCTGGACGGCGAAGCCGAAGTTAACGAAGTCTTTTTCGACAACGTCGAAGTGCCGGTCGAGAACCTGATTGGCGAAGAAAACAAGGGCTGGACCTACGCCAAGCACCTGTTGAGCCATGAGCGCACCAATATTGCCGACGTGAACCGCTCCAAACGCGAGCTCGATCGTCTCAAGCGCATTGCCAAAGACGAAGGGGTTTACACCGACACCCGCTTCCGCGATGAGATCGCCAAGCTGGAAGTGGACGTGGTGGCGCTGGAAATGATGGTGTTGCGCGTGCTGGCGGCCGAAAAATCAGGCAAGCAGTCGCTCGATATTGCCGGTCTGCTCAAGATTCGCGGCAGCGAAATCCAGCAGCGCTACAGTGAACTGATGATGCTGGCAGCCGGCCCCTACGCGCTGCCCCTCATTTATGAGGCCATGGAAGCCGGTTGGCAGGGCGACGCCGTCGGCGCAAGCTACTGCGCGCCCCTGGCCTCCACCTACTTCAACCTGCGCAAGACCACCATTTACGGCGGCAGCAATGAAGTGCAACGCAACATCGTTTCCCAAGTAGTTCTAGGATAAGTATCATGGATTTTGATTTTTCTGACGACCAGGAACAACTGCGCGACGCAGTTCGCAAATGGGTGGACAAGGGCTACAGCTTCGAGCGCCGCCGCACGGCGGTCAAGGCCGGTGGCTTTTCGCGCGAAGCCTTCGCTGAGATCGCCGGATTGGGCTTGTGCGGCCTGTACATTCCGGAAGCCCACGACGGCATGGGCATGGGCCCGGTCGAGGGCATGGTGGCGATGGAGGAACTGGGACGCGGCATTGTGCTGGAGCCTTTGGCCCAGAGCCTGATCGCAGGCGGCGTGCTGAGCGGCTATGCGCCCGAAGCGCTCAAGTCCGCTTGGCTGCCCAAAGTGGCCAGCGGCGAAGCCCTGGTGGTGTTGGCTTACCAGGAGCGCGCCGCCCGTTACCGGCTCGACGTGTGTGCGGCAAAAGCGACGCCAGCCCCCGCCGGATGGACGTTGGTAGCTGCAAAAAGCATAGTGGCTGTGGGCGATCAGGCCGATGCCTTCATCGTGCCGGCAACGGTCGATGGCAAACTGGCTTTGTTCCTGGTGGAACGCACGGCCAGCGGTGTCGCCACCCGTGGCTACGGCACGCAGGACGGCAGCCGGGCCGCCGAACTCACGCTGACCAATGCACCCGCCACCCTGATCACGCTGGACGGCCTGACTGCGCTGGAGCACGCCGTTGACATCGGCATTGCGGCGACCTGTGCCGAAGCGGTGGGCGTGATGGACAAAACCATGGCCATCACCGCCGAGTACATGAACACCCGCAAGCAGTTTGGTGTCGTCATCAGCAGCTTCCAGGCCTTGCGTCATCGCGCCGCCGACATGAAGATGCAGCTCGAACTGGCACGCTCCATGAGCTACTACGCCGCGCTCAAACTCAACGCGCCAGCGCCAGAGCGTCGTGCGGCGATGGCCCGGGCCAAATACCAGCTGGGCAATTCGATGCGCTTTGTCGGCCAGCAGGCGGTGCAGCTGCACGGCGGTATCGGCGTCACTGACGAATACATCGTCAGCCATTACTTCAAGAAACTGACCCAGCTGGAAATGACCTTTGGCGATACCCTGCACCATCTGGGTGAGGTATCGAACCGGATGCAGGACACGGCAGGCGTATTTGCCTGAAAACTGAAGAAAATGGGCGCCAACC
>NZ_DHXT01000205.1:2965-8875 GCF_002413825.1 Rhodoferax sp. UBA5149 | reverse complement strand
CTGGAGGAAGCGCCCCCCATCGTGTTTGTGCACGGCAATGGCGACACGGCGGCACTGTGGCAAACCACTATCTGGCGCTTCGAGTCCAACGGCTGGCCGCGGGACCGCCTGTACGCCATTGATGTGCCCTACCCGGCTGCCCGCGACGATGACAGCAAGCCGCAGGTCGGCCGCACCTCGACCACCGAGCACATGAATTATCTGAAAGGCGAGGTCGAGAAAGTACTGCAAGCCACGGGCGCGCGCAAGGTGGTGCTGATGGGCAACTCGCGCGGCGGCAATGCGATTCGCAACTACATCGAGACCGAGTACCAGCGTGGCGGCAGCGCGGCGGTCAAGGTCAGCCATGCGATTCTGGGCGGCACACCCAACCACGGCGTGTGGGCGATCAAGGGCTACAACGAAAAAAATGAGTTTTCCGGCACCGGGCCTTTTCTCTCGGGCCTGAACGCGGCGCGCAACCCAGCCGGAGATGAGGTGACGCCGGGCGTGCAATGGATGACGATACGCTCCGACAACAACGACAAGTTTGCCCAGCCCGATGGCCTGTGGATTGGAGCCAAAGGCACGGCCACCCACGTCACTTTTGCCGGCCCTGAACTCAAAGGCGCCAACAACGTGGTGATTCCCGGCATTGATCACCGTGAAACCGCGTTCTCACCGGCCGCCTTTGACGCCAGCTACCGTTTCCTCACCGGACACGCACCGGCCCACAGCCGCATCCAGGACGAAGCACAAGTGGTGCTCAACGGCAAGGTTAACGGTCTGGGGCTGCAATCCAACGATGCCAAATCCGGCAACTTTTCCAACAACCTGCCGGTCGACGGCGCTGAGTTGACGGTCTACGCGACAGACGCCGCCAGCGGTGCCCGCCTGGGCAACGCAGTACACCGTAAAAAAGTCAGTGCCGACGGTCAATGGGGACCCTTTGTGGCGCAAGCCGGTGTGCCCTACGAATTCGTGGTCGCGGCGCCCGGCTATGCCACCACCCACATCTACCGCAGCGGCTTCCCGCGTTCCAGTGCCATCGTGCATTTGAATCCGGCACGCCTGGCCGACGCCGACAAGAGCGCCACCTCGGTCGTTACCCTGACACGCCCGCGCGGCTATTTCGATGCGGTGCGCGACAAACTCAGCTTTGATGGCCATACGCCGCCGCCGGGCGTACCGCCGACCGGCGCCGGGGTATCGAGCTCCAAAATCTCGTTGAACGAAGCGGGCATTCGTGCCATCACAGCGGACTTCAATGGCGAACGCCTGGCGGGTAGAACCTGGCCTGCGGCCGAGAACCAGATCGTGATTCTGGAACTGACGAATTAATCCAACTGTCCGCCGACCGATCGATACGCCCTCTTTTTTCTCCCTCATGCGGTGTGAGGGAAAGTGCAGCGCCGGGCTCAGGCCGCCAGGCTGCCCGGCGCATCCGACATGATCCGGTCCAGCGCCCGCGACACGATGGGCTCCTGGTCGATTACGTTGAGCCGACCGTGGCGCAACAGCGCCGCCACTTCCCGCTCCGAGCGCACAAATGCATCAAAGCCATCCCGGTTGGTAAACAACAAGCGCGTGCGCATGGGGCTGACCCAGCTCAAACGGCAGCGGTGCTGCGTCGTCTTGTCCACCATGAAATCAAACCACAGGCCGCGGGAGAAGGCTCGGGCCAGGGCATCAAATTCATCCGCTGACCCGACCAGCTGGCCAGCCCGACGCTGCTCCAGCTCTTTGATCGCCTCATTCCCAGCGCTCTCCTCCATGGCCGCCGACGCCGTGTCCAATGGCGCCGGTTGCGTCATCCGGATCGCCATCATATGGGTCGAAATCAGGCGCCGGGTGAAGGTGGCACGGGGCTCCCCGGTCCAGTCAATGGCGTCCAGACCGGCATTCAGACTGCGCACCAGAGCGGGCAACACCGCCACCAGTTGACGGCGCTCTTCGGTCCGGGTCTTCGGCTGGGTCGACCAGATCAGCTGATCCAGGGTGGTCAGGGCACTGTCCCACGACGCCCGGTGGGTCTGGGCCGCCACCCAGGCGCGCGCCATCACCTCACGCCATTGGGTCGTCAGGAAAGGAACCAGAAAAGGCGCCAGTGGCAACTCTGACGGCAGGGCCTGGATATGGGCATGAATCACCTCGTCGGCGTGCGTCTGCGCCTGCTCAAAGGACTCGCCCAAGCGCTCATGATCCGCCACCGGCTCAATATGCCCTTGCGCCTGCTGCTCGGTTTCAAACAGAAATTCGGTGAACTCCAGCAGCAGCTCGCTGAACAGCGTCAGGTCGTCTTCGAACTCGTTGAGCACGCGCATGACGGTGTTTTCTATGCGCACGTACAACGGATCGCGCTCGCCCTTTTCGGGTGCCCAGGCGATGGACGCCATCGCCAGCGTATCCACCAGTCGGCGCGCCGGGTGATCGGCGGACAGGAAAAAATCCCGGTCAATCATGGCCGCTTTGAGAACCGGGATCTGCAGGCGCCCAATCACGTATTTCATCTGCAGGGGAATTGCCTGGTCGGCAAAGACGAAATCAAACACTTCGGCCAGCGCGTCCACGGTACCGCGATCCAGCTCGGGCGCCCGGCGGACCTCTTCCCGATTGCGCATCTGGCGCAGCACGTTGTGATCGTCCGGATCCTGCCCCGCCAGAATCTGATGCGACGAAGAAGCACCGGCCCCCACTTGCAGTTCACCCAGATAACCCATGAATTCGGGGTCGGCGTGCGCCAACGAGGGCCGCACCCCGTCGCCCGTCGCTTCAGTTCCGGCCCGTGCCCGGCCGTCCTTGGCGTTCCCGCCATCCCCGGATTCTTCCCGGGCGACGCGCGCGCCAAAGCCGAGCCGTTGCAAAAACTGTCGCGCACGTGCCGCCACGCTGCGTCCTGCCGGTGCCAGACCGCCCCAGGAAGAAGGTGCGCGCTCTGGCGCCAGACCGCCAAAGCCCGATCGCCAACTCGCCGATGCATCGTCACCGCCTGCCAGGGGTGTCGGTGCCGACGCAGACCCCAGGGCCGCGCGCGAAGAGGCAAGCGCGTCTGATTTTTTGATACGGTGCATGGTCTGCGCCTCAATGCCGGCATGCATCAGCATCGCGTTGAGCTCAGCGTACAACGGGGCCAGATCAATACTGTGCCGCGGTTCAAGCGCCAGCATCAGGTCTTCCGTGGCCAGATCGTCAAGCCCGCTATTTTCCCAAGCCAGCAAGAAGGAGCGGACAAACACTTCAGGGCGAAACGGATTGTGGGACAAGCTCGGCACATCCAGCCCCAGCACCACGGCCAGACGCTGGGTCAGCGGGCTCACATTGGCGTCGTAGTGCGCCGTGAAGCGCTGAGCCACCCGGTCCAGCAGCAGAATGCGCTCGACCTCATCCACGTCAATCAAGGACAAGGACATGCCGTCCAGCGCGTCGGTTGGCGTGTACTTTCGAAAATCGGAGCTTGGCGCGGCGGGCAAGGCAAGGAGCACCTCCTCATCGAGCGACGCTTGAAGGGCGGCCTGAAAGGCACGATGGAAAACCTCGGCCTGTTTGTCCAGCAAGACAAAGGCGGAACGCAGGTTCTGAGCCTGCGCTTGCGACGGCCTGGCGTCCAGCAGATCCAGCAAATGCTCGCGCACCAGTTTCAGGTTGGCGTTCTCACGCTCGGCAAAATAAGCCAGGGTCTTGCCGATCAGGCTACGGATGTGGCGACGTGCCTGGATCGGCACATCGCGGGTTGAGGAAGGCGAGCGAATGGACATCCGAGTAGGGCTTGGCGTCTTTGAACCGGCGGGGCTGGTCATGCCCCCACAATCTGCGGGAAACGCCTTGACCGGTCACGCGTCCTGCGTCGCTACCTTATCAGGAATTACCTGTAAGGACTTGTAAAAGGTGTGTCTCAGGTGCAGGGCTACGCGCGCTGACCCACTCGACGCTCAGGCCAGCAGTCTGGAAGACTTCGGCACATGCGCCATCAAAAACTCCATCTGGTCAGCCAGAATGCGGCGGTTGCGCAAAATGAAGTCTTCCCACAGGCTGGGCACATAGGGTGCATACAGCAATGGCATATGGGCCTGCTCGGGCGTGCGGTGGCTTTTGCGGTGGTTGCAGGGGCGGCAAGAGGTGACCACATTCATCCAGATATCGATGCCATTCTGGGCAAACGGAATGATGTGCTCACGCGTCAGGTCTTCCTCATGAAAATGGTCACCACAATAAGCGCAGATATTGCGGTCGCGGGCGAACAACTTGCTGTTGGTCAGCCCCGGCTTGAGGTTGAAAGGATTGATGTTGGGCACGCCCCGGGTGCCGATGATGCTGTTGACGGTGATGATGGACTGCTCGCCGGAGATGGCGTTGTGACCGCCATGGAACACCGCCACCCGCGCGCCCATCTCCCAGCGCACCTCCTCGGCGGCGTAGTGAATCACCGCCTGCTCAAGCGAAATCCACGATTGGGGTAGCCCTTGGGCTGACAGCTTCAAGACCTTCAAAACACGCCTCCTGGAACTTCTGAATCATGACAGGACAGACCGCGGCGGCATCGCCGCACACTCCGTCCTCAACACTTTAGAACCACTGACACTTGTCTCTGGCAGCCGGGTAAAAAAATGTTACCCCGCTGCTAGGACACAATATAACCTGTTTCCATGACAACCTGGCTTCACGCGCTTGAGTCAACGGCGCCGCCTGCTATCAAAAAGATAACAATCCAATGAAGGTTTTTCGCGGTTTTCACCATCCCGGCCTGAATCAGGCCTGCGCCCTGACGATAGGCAACTTCGACGGCGTGCACCGGGGCCACCAGGCCATGCTGGCGCTGCTCAAAAGCGAGGCCCAGCAGCGCGGCGTGCCGAGCTGCGCCATGACGTTTGAGCCGCATCCGCGCGACTATTTTGCCGCCGCCACCCACAAGCCCGAGCTGGCGCCCGCCCGCATCGGCACGCTGCGCGACAAGCTGACCGATCTGGCCCAGTGCGGCGTGGACCAGACCGTGGTCTTGCCCTTTGACGCCCGGCTGGCGGCGCTTTCCCCGCAGGCGTTCATCGACGACGTGCTGGTCAAAGGCCTGGGTACGAAATATGTTCTGGTGGGTGATGATTTCCGTTTTGGCTTCAAGCGCGCGGGCGACTACACGATGCTCGACGCCGCCGGCACGGCACAAGGCTTTGACGTCGCCCGCATGAACAGCTACGAGGTGCATGGTTTAAGAGTATCGAGCTCGGCCGTGCGCGACGCGCTGGGCCAGGGCCGCATGGAGGACACGGCGCGGCTGCTGGGACGACCCTATCGCATCTCGGGCCACGTGGTGCACGGTCGAAAACTGGGGCGCGAACTGGGTTTCAGAACCCTCAACCTGCGCTTTGCGCACTGGAACCCCGCTGCCAGCGGCATCTTTGTGGTGCTGGTGCATGGCCTGGCCGAGCTGCCTCTGGCCGGCGTGGCGAACCTGGGCATTCGCCCGTCGCTGGACCCGCGTGACGTGAACGGCGGGCGGGTGCTGCTGGAAACCCATTGCCTGGACTGGCCCGCCAGTCTGGGCACGGAGGAGGCGTACGGTAAAATCATCCGTGTGGAACTGCTACACAAACTGCACGGCGAACTCAAATACGACGGTCTGGATGCCCTGAAGAAGGGTATCGCGAAAGACTGCGACGACGCGCGTGCTTACCTGGCTTCACTGCACGCGCAGACACATCGCCAAACGACGCGCGACCGAATTTAGACGGCAAAAGGTTTCGCCCCGCCCGACGCCGCCCTTCGAGCCGGGCTCCTCCGATACAACATACGCTGCCCTGCGGCGAACCCGTTCCATTTGCATCATGACCGACTCCACCACACCCGCCAAAACCGATTACCGCAGCACGCTCAACCTGCCCGACACCCCGTTCCCGATGCGCGGCGATCTGCCCAAGCGCGAGCCGGGCTGGGTCAAGG
>NZ_DHXT01000205.1:0-2750 GCF_002413825.1 Rhodoferax sp. UBA5149 | reverse complement strand
CACGACGGCCCGCCGTATGCCAATGGCCAGATTCACATGGGCCACGCGGTCAACAAGATCCTCAAGGACATGATCGTCAAGGCGCGCCAGCTCAAAGGCATGGACGCCGCCTACATCCCGGGCTGGGACTGCCACGGCCTGCCGATCGAGAACGCGATTGAAAAGAAGTTTGGCCGCAAACTGGCGCGCGACGACATGCAGGCCAAAAGCCGCGCCTATGCCACCGAGCAGATCGACATCCAGCGCGCCGACTTCAAGCGCCTGGGGGTGCTGGGCGACTGGGATCACCCGTATCGCACCATGGATTTCAGCAACGAAGCCGATGAAATCCGCGCCTTCAAACGCGTCGTGGAACGCGGCTTCGTCTACCGGGGCCTGAAGCCGGTGTACTGGTGCTTTGACTGCGGCTCGTCGCTGGCCGAGTTTGAAATCGAATACGCCGACAAGAAGTCGCAAACGCTGGATGTGGGCTTCTTGTGCGCCGAACCGACCAAGCTGGCCGCGGCCTTTGGCTTGAACGCACTCGCCAAAGAGGCTTTCGCCGTCATCTGGACCACCACCGCGTGGACCATCCCCGCCAATCAGGCGCTGAATCTGAATCCGGAGCTGAGCTACGCGCTGGTCGACACCGAACGCGGCCTGCTGCTGCTGGCCGAGAGCTTGGTGGAAAAGTGCCTGGAACGCTACCAGCTCACGGGCACCGTCCTTGCCACCACCCCCGGCAAGGCGCTGGCGGGCATCAACTTCAAGCACCCGCTCGCCGACATGGGCGACGCGGTGCAGGCTGACGGCCTCTCGCGCGGCTTGGCAAGCCCCTTTCAAAATTATGATCGAGAGTCCCCGATCTATCTGGCCGACTACGCCACCGCCGATGACGGCACCGGCATTGTTCACTCCGCTCCCGCTTATGGGGTAGAGGATTTCAACAGCTGTGTGGCGCATGGCATGGCCGTTGACGACATCCTGAACCCGGTACAAGGCAACGGCGCTTACGCGCCCGAGCTGCCGCTGTTTGGCGGCCAGCACATCTGGAAAGCCTGCCCCGTCATCATCGACACGCTGCGCGCGGCCGGTCGCCTGTTTGCCACCAGCGACATCGTTCACAGCTACCCGCATTGCTGGCGCCACAAGACGCCGGTGATCTACCGCGCGGCGGCCCAGTGGTTCATCCGCATGGACGAGGGCGTTGGCGTCTTCACCAAGGACAAGGCACCCAAATCACTGCGCCAGCTGGCACTGGACGCGATTGAAGAGACTTCGTTTTACCCCGAGAACGGCAAGACCCGCTTGCGCGACATGATTGCCGGCCGGCCCGACTGGTGCATCAGCCGCCAGCGCAGCTGGGGCGTGCCTCTGCCCTTCTTCCTGCACAAAGACAGCGGCGAGCTGCATCCCCGCACCATGGAAATTCTGGACCTCGCCGCCGACATGGTGGCGCAAGGCGGCATCGAGGCCTGGAGCAAGGCCACGACCGAGTCCATTTTTGCCACCATCGGCGCGACGGACGCACAAGCCTACACCAAGAGCAGCGACATTCTGGAAGTCTGGTTTGATTCCGGCACCACCCACACCACCGTGCTCAAGGGCTCGCACCCCGGCAGCGGTCACGCGAGCGGCCCGGAGGCTGACCTGTACCTGGAAGGGCACGACCAGCACCGCGGCTGGTTCCACTCATCTCTGTTGACGGCCTGTGCCATGTACGGTCGCGCGCCCTACAAAGCCATCCTGACGCACGGCTTCACGGTGGACAGCAAGGGCCACAAGATGAGCAAGAGCGCGGGCAACGGCGTCGATCCGCAGGAAACCTCCAAGAAGCTCGGCGCCGAGATCATCCGCCTGTGGGTGGCGGCCAGCGACTACTCGGGCGACATCGCCGGTGACGACAAGATCCTGGCGCGCGTGGTGGACACCTACCGCCGCATCCGCAACACGCTCAAGTTCCTGCTGGCCAATGTGAGCGACTTTGACCCGGCAACCGACGCCGTGCCGCTGGACCAGATGCTGGAGATCGACCGCTACGCCCTGAGCCGCGCCGCCCAGTTGCAGGCGGACATCCTGGCGCATTACGAGATCTATGAATTCCACCCAGTGGTGGCCAAGCTGCAGATCTACTGCTCGGAAGACCTCGGCTCTTTCTACCTCGACATTCTGAAAGACCGGCTCTACACCACGGCGCCCAAATCCTTGGCGCGGCGCAGCGCCCAGACCGCGTTGTGGCAAATCACGCAGGCGATGCTGCGTCTGATGGCCCCGTTCCTGAGCTTCACGGCGGAAGAAGCGTGGGCGGTGCTGGGGGCGGCGGGCAAGACGCCGGCCGACACCCAGGAATCGATCTTCCTGGACACTTACGTCGCCTTCGACGCACCTGACGAAGCGCTGCTGGCCAAGTGGACCCGCATCCGCGACATCCGCGATGCCGTGAACAAGGACATCGAGACCCTGCGTGCCGAAGGCCAAGTCGGTTCCTCCCTGCAAGCCACCGTGGCACTCACGGTGGGCGCGCAAGACCACGCGCTGCTGGCCAGCCTAGGTGACGATCTGAAATTTGTCTTCATCACATCCGCTATTGATTTAATAGCTGGTGACGATTTATCCATGAGGGCTAGCACCTCAAACGCCATCAAATGCGAGCGCTGCTGGCACTACCGCGACGACGTTGGCCATGACCCGGCCCACCCCACCCTGTGTGGCCGCTGCACCAGCAACCTGTTGGGTGCCGGCGAAAATCGGAGGTTTGCATAATGGCCAGA
>NZ_DHXT01000021.1 GCF_002413825.1 Rhodoferax sp. UBA5149 | reverse complement strand
CGCGCCCAGGCCAGAGCCTCGTCATAGCAGCACTCGGAGAAACCCAGCGCCATGGCCGCCATGGACAAACGCTCACCATTGAAGTTGGTCAGGATCATCTTGAACCCCGCACCCTCTTCACCGACCAGATAGCGGGCCGGCACGCGCACGCCGTCAAAGCGCAGGTGAGCCGTATCCGAGCACAGCCAGCCCATCTTCTTCAGGGGGCTGCGTGACAGGCCAACCGCATCGCCCGGCACCATCAGCATGGAAATACCCATGGGCCCCTTGTTCGTCGGGTCGGTGCGCACGGCGACAGTCAGCCAGTCGGCGCGCATGCCGGAGGTGATGAACACCTTTTCGCCGTCCACCACGTACTCATCGCCGTCCAGCCGGGCGGTGGTGCGCAGCGCCGACACATCGGTGCCGCCACCGGGCTCCGTAATGGCCAACGCGGCAATTTTTTCACCACGCAGCACGGCAGGCACCACTTCCTGCTGCAAGGCGGCACTGCCGTGCCGGATCACTGGCGGCAGACCGATGTTGTGGCTGAACAGGCTGGCCATGAGCCCGCCACTGCCGCCATGGCGGGCTAGCGTAATCGTCATGGCATTGCGCAGGTTCCAGGGGCTCGGCGTGCCGCCAAACTCCTCGGGGTAACCCAACCCCAACCAGCCCAGCTCGGCGGCACGGTGGTAGAGACTGCGAGGGAATTCCCCCGCCTCTTCCCATGCCTCCAGATGCGGCGCAACTTCGGTCTTGATAAACCGGCGTGCCGCGTCTTCGACCTGGGCGATGTCTTCTGCAACGATATCTGTCACTGACATGGTGTTCCCGTCCTCGTGTTTAACTGCGCGCCGGGCGCTTGGCTATGCCCATGGTTTTGGCAATGATGCTCATCATCACCTCGTCAGCGCCGCCGCCAATGGAGCCCAGCCGCGCGTCGCGGTACATGCGTGACACCTTGTTTTCCCACGTGTAACCCATGCCGCCCCAGAATTGCAGGCAGCCATCCGGAATCAGGCGGTTCAGGCGCCCGGCCTTGAGCTTGGCCATCGATGCCAGCTCCAGCACATCCTGCCCCTGCAGGTAGAGATCGCAGGCGCGGTAGGTCAGCGCGCGCAGGCTCTCCAACTCGGTTTTCATTTCGGCCAGCTTGAACTGCACCCACTGCTGGTCCGCCAGCGTGGCGCCAAACAGCTTGCGCTCCTGCGCCCACTCCACCGTCCACTGGATGCAGTTGCTCAAACTCTGCAGGCAGCTCGCGGCACACCACAGGCGCTCCTCCTGGAACTGCTGCATCTGGTACACAAAACCCGCGCCTTCCCCGCCAATGCGGTTGCGCTGCGGCACGCGCACGTCGTCAAAGTAAATCAGGCCAGTGTCACTGGAGTTCATGCCGATCTTGCGGATTTTTTGCGCCACCTCAATGCCCGGACGCAACTTGCCGTTTTCGCGCAGAGGCACCATCACCAGGCTCTTGTTCTTGTGTGCCGGGCCTTCACCCGTGTTGACCAGCATGCACATCCAGTCGGCCTGCAGGCTGTTGGTAATCCACATTTTTTGACCGCTGATGAGGTAGTCGTCACCGTCCTTGCGGGCATGGCTCTTGATGGCTGCCACATCGCTGCCGGCACCGGGCTCGCTCACGCCAATGCAGCCCACCAGATCGCCGGCAATGGCGCCGGTCAGGAACTCGCGCTTGAGCTCATCACTGCCAAAGCGGGCCAGTGCCGGCGTGCACATATCGGTCTGGACACCAATGGCCATGGGAATGCCGCCGCAGTCGATATACCCCAGGGTTTCGGTCATGGCGACGGCATAGGAGTAATCCAGCCCCGAGCCCCCATAGGCCTCAGGCTTGGTCAGCCCCAGCAAGCCCAGATCACCCATTTTTTTGAACAACTCATGGGCCGGAAACTGCTCGGCAGCCTCCCACTCGTCGACATGGGGGTTGATTTCCGCGTCAATAAAGCGCTTGAGGGTCTTCTGGATTTCCAGATGTTCGTGTGTGTAGTTCATGACGATTTCCGGCTGTTCAGGAAGATGAGACTTCTGAGATCAAGATAAAAACACCTTGGGTGTTTGGGCGCGATGAAAGCCGTTGAACGGCTTGATGGCATCGCGCTGCTGCGCTTCTGGCGAGGCCACGCGCATCGGCCAACCCATGCGAACCTGCGGCCGGGCGCCGTCGATGCGCAAGGTGCTGCCACTGATAAAGGCCGCCGCCGGACTGAGCAAAAAGACAATGCCGGCCGACGTTTCGGCCTCAGTGCCGAAGCGCCCCAGGGGAATGGTCTTGCCCATCTCGCGCAGCATGGGCGCCATCTCCGGCGGGTAATTGTCCATGCCACTGGAGGCGATATAGCCCGGCGCCACCGCGTTGACGCGTACCCCCTTGCTGGCCCATTCAAGGGCAGCGGTCTCAGTGAAACTGACCATGCCGGCACGCGCCGCGCCGCTGTGGCCCATGCCGGGCATGGAACCCCACATGTCGGCCACGATATTGACGATGCTGCCGCCGTTCTTGTTCATGCTTTGCAGGAAACACTCGCGCGCCATCAGAAAGCCGCCGGTCAGATTGGTGTTGATCACCGCCTCCCAACCCTTGGCGCTGATGGCCTCCAGCGGCATCATGTACTGGCCGCCGGCGTTGTTCACCAAGCCATCGATGCGACCCTGCGCGGCCACCACGGCGGCCACCGCCTGCTTGACCACTTCTTCCTGCCGGATGTCGCAGACAAAGAAGCTCGCCGCGCCGCCATCCTGCACAATTTCATCCACCACCGTTTGCAGCTTCTCCGGCTTGCGGCCGATCAGCACCGTGTAGGCGCCCAGCGCGGCCAGCTCATGCGCCACGCAACGGCCAATGCCAGAGCCGCCACCGGTCACCAGCATCACTTTGCCCGCGAACAATCCCTTGGCAAATACAGAACCGTAGCTCATCAACATTCCTTCAAAAACAAAGCCATGGCGGCATCGGTCAGCTCATCGAGCGACGCGCCTTTTTTGCGGTCAAACCACTGCACCGACCAGTTCAGCGCGCCCAGAATCAGCAGGCGCGACAGCTTGACCGGTGCGCGCAAATGACCACTCGCGTGCAGCGCGTCCAGCACCGGCGTCCAGGTCGATTCGTAGTCCATCTGCAGCTGGTCCAGCGATGCGCGCTGGCGCGCACTCAAGCTCCGGTGCTCGTAGAGCATCACCGGAACGAAGTCGTTGCCAGGCCCGTGCAGCGTGTCAAAATGAGCGCGGATCAGGCGCCTGATCTGCACCCGGGGCGCGGCCGCGGAAGCATCACCCTGTAGCGCCCTGGCTTGGCGCTCAATGGCCGCGTGCATGCCCTCCTCCATCACGGCAAAAAGCAGCGCGTCCTTGCTTTTAAAGTGATAAAAAGGGGAGCCGCTGTGCATGCCGACGGCGGCGGCGATGTCGCGTGTGCTGGTGGCATCAAAGCCTTGACGGCGAAACAGCCGGGCCGCTGCGGTAAGTAGCTCTTGCCGCCGATTGCCATCGTCGCGCTCGCCCTCGGTCTTGCGCGGACGGCCGCGCGGGCGCTTGGGCGCGAGGTCAGTCGGCGACCCGGAGTGCGGATTGATGGGCAAGGCTAAAGCAATCATTGCCCGGAGCATACTCAAATCGTTTATTTTTAGCAAGCGATTGCTTTGTTAAAATATTAAAACCGGGGAGCTTCGCTGAATTCACGGTGATTTCTTAGCCCATCGCTAAGTTCAACTTGCCACAATGAAACTGACCTTACCCCCGAAAAACGTACTGCTTAGCTGATGGTTAAAAATCAGTTCAAGGAGAACGCAGCCCCTTAAGTTCGACACCATTTCCC
>NZ_DHXT01000054.1 GCF_002413825.1 Rhodoferax sp. UBA5149 | reverse complement strand
TCGGCGCGGCCGCCCAGCTCGTCGATGAACAGCTGGTCCAGCCAGGGTTTGTAAATTTTCAAGGCAGGGTTGGTGAGCAGGCCGTAACGGTAAAAACGCTCGATGTCGTTGCCCTTGAAGGTGCTGCCGTCGCCCCAGATGTTGACGTCGTCCTCTTTCATGGCGGACACCAGCATGGTGCCGGTCACGGCACGGCCCAGCGGCGTGGTGTTGAAGTAGGTCACGCCGGCGGTGGAGATATGGAAGGCGCCGCTTTGCAGGGCGGCAATGCCCTCGGCCGCCAGCTGGCTGCGGCAGTCGATCAGGCGCGCCGCTTGCGCGCCGTACTGCATGGCCTTGCGCGGGATCTCGTCATAGTCCGCTTCGTCGGGCTGGCCCAGGTTGGCCGTATAGGCGTAGGGGATGGCGCCCTTGAGCTTCATCCAGTGCAGTGCCGCGCTGGTGTCCAGGCCGCCGGAGAAAGCGATGCCGACTTTCTGGCCGACGGGAAGGTTTTGGAGAATGGTGGCCATGGTGTGTGCAGTGCAGTTTTGGGTAACCGACGATTTTAGGCGACCCGCGCGCGCCAGGCTGTTTCATCAAAACCGACGGACACGCCGGCGTCGGCCCATTCCATCACCGGTCGCTTGATCACGCTCGGCTGCGCCAGCATCAGGGTCCGGGCGCTGGCGCCGTCCGTCACGCCCGCGCGTGCGGCGTCGTCAAGTCGGCGCCAGGTGGTGCCCCGGGTATTGACGAGTGCTTGCCAGCCCAGGGTCTTGATCCAGCCGTCCAGTCGTTGCTCGGGGACGCCTTGTTTCTTGAAGTCGTGAAATTGAAAGTCCAGGCCTTGCGCGCCGAGCCAGGCGCGGGCTTTCTTGACGGTATCGCAGTTGGGAATGCCGTAGAGGGTGATGCGGTGTGGGTCCATGGGCGCCATCATGCCGCACTCGGCGACAATGACGACGCTTATGAAAACCGAACCCCAAACCCTTGACGCGTGGCTGGCGCATTGCGAGCAGTTGCACCCCAAAAACATCGATATGGGGCTGGACCGCGTCAAAGTGGTGGCCCAGCGGATGGGTATCGGCTTCACGTGCCCGGTGATCACGGTGGCCGGCACCAACGGCAAGGGCTCGACCTGCACCATGCTGGAATCCATCCTGCGCCAGGCCGGGTACCGCACGGGGGTGTACACCTCGCCGCATCTGGTGCGCTTCGAGGAGCGGCTGCGCTTGCAGGGGGATCCGGTGGATGCTCCTGATTTAATAGCAGCCTTCGCACGAGTGGAGAGGGCCAGGTGCCAAAACGATGCAGAAGTCTCGCTCACCTACTTTGAATTTTCCACGCTCGCCATTCTGGACGTGATGGCCCGTAGCGCGCTGGATGTGGCGATCCTCGAAGTGGGCCTGGGCGGGCGGCTCGACGCCGTCAACATCATCGAGCCCGATTGCGCTGTGATCACCAGCATCGACCTCGATCACATGGAGTTTCTGGGATCGGACCGCGAGAGTATTGGCTTTGAGAAGGCTGGCATCATGCGCACCGGGCGCCCGGTGGTGGTGAGTGATCCGATGCCGCCTCAGAGTGTGCTGGACCACGCCACCGAGATTGATGCCGATCTCTGGCGCTTTGGCGTGGACTTCAATGTGTCGGGCGACAAACAGCAGTGGGGCTGGGCCGGCCGCGGGCGGCGCTACAGCGGTTTGGCGTACCCAGCCCTGCGCGGCGCGAACCAGTTGGTGAATGCCGCCGGTGTGCTGGCGGCCTTGACGGCTTTGCGGGATCGCCTGCCGGTGACGGCGCAGGCGGTGCGCAACGGACTGGCTTGTGTGGAACTGCCGGGTCGTTTTCAAATCGTTCCGGGCCAGCCCACGCTGGTCCTGGATGTGGCGCACAACCCGCATTCGGTCGCGGCGCTGGCGGCCAATCTGGATGCGATGGGCTACTTTCCGACCACGCACGTTGTTTTTGGGGCTATGGCCGACAAAGATCTGGTCAGCATGCTGGTCAAGGTCAATCCCTTGATTGACAAGTGGTATTTCACGGATTTGCCGACATCCCGGGCCGAGTCGGCAGCCGCGCTGCTCGCCAAGTGGCAGGCCCAAAACACCAGACGCGACGCCACGGCGTCGATCCACGCTGACCCTCAGCAAGCCTTGCAAGCGGCCATCAATGCCGCAGACCCCGCTGATAGAATCGTCGTCTTTGGGTCGTTCTACACGGTGGGCGGCATTTTGAAGGACGGGGTGCCCCGCCTCCAGGCCAAACACATGCCAAACAATTGAACTCCTGAACTCCCACAACATGGCCTTTTTCAAGTTTCGAAAAGGTGGCGACGAGCAGTCCGCCACGCCTGTCCAGCCCGAGACGGTCGAGGGCATGCGTCGGCGCGCCAAATATCGCCTGATGGGTGCCGCCGTGCTGGTGCTGATGGGCGTGATTGGTTTTCCCATGCTGTTTGACAAGCAGCCACGCCCCATTTCGGTCGACATGCCGATCGAGATCCCCGACAAGAACAAGGCCAAACCGCTGAGTATTCCAGCGCCTGCGGCCGTGGCCGTGGCCGTGCAAGCTGGCAAACCCGACAGCGCGGCATCCGCGTCTGCAGCTCCGGTCGTGGCAACTGCGGTGGTGCCAAAAGT
>NZ_DHXT01000007.1:3710-4472 GCF_002413825.1 Rhodoferax sp. UBA5149 | reverse complement strand
ATCTATGAATATCCAGGAAAAACCTTCTGTTGCAACGCCGTTCGAGCGCATCGGCGGCGAAGCCCGTGTGCAGGCCCTGACCGGGCGTTTTTACGATTTGATGGATCTGGAGCCGGGCTACAGCGCCTTGCGTTCGGTACACGGCAGTGAACTGGACAATGCACGGCAAAAGCTGTTCTGGTTTCTGTGCGGCTGGCTGGGCGGGCCGCAGCATTACACCGAGCGCTTCGGCCACCCGCGCCTGCGGGCGCGTCATCTGCCGTTCAAGATCGGCATCGTTGAACGTGACCAGTGGGTGGCCTGCATGGACCAGGCGATGGCGGAGACCGGTGTCCCCGCCGACTTGCGCAGCCAACTGCGCGAATCATTTTTCAAGACGGCCGACTGGATGCGCAACCAGAATGGTTAGGCGGGCACGGGGCGTTCAGCCCCGCGACGCCATCAGCAACACCACCAGCGCACCGGCACCGCCATCGGCCGGCTTGGCCTGCACAAAGGCCAGCACCTCCTGCTTTTGCACCAGCCAGCTGTGCACCCGGCTTTTCAGCACCGGCGCCTTGCCCGGCGAGCCCAGGCCCTTGCCGTGCACGATGCGCACGCAACGAATGCCCTGTTTGAATGCCTCGCGAATGAAGAAGCTCAAGCGCTCTCTGGCTTCGTCACGGCGCAGGCCATGCAGGTCGAGTTGACGCTGGATGGTCCAGTCGCCGCGGCGCAGTTTGCGGGTGACATCGGTGCCGATGCCGGGGCGGCGAAAACTCA
>NZ_DHXT01000007.1:0-3557 GCF_002413825.1 Rhodoferax sp. UBA5149 | reverse complement strand
TGGTACTGCATGGTGGGGGGCACTGGCAGCTCTCTTTTAAATAGCACGCGGCGCTTGTCCGGCAAGGGCTGGACCATGCCAGCGGCCCGAATGAAGAGGTCTTTTTCGGTGCTCGCCTGACGCCGGGCTTTGGCGAGCTCGGCCACCTGCTGCGCTTGGCTCAGGGCTTGTGCTTCGATTTCGCGCTTGACCAGTTTCAGGTCCGCCAACGCGTTGACCTTGACGGGTCGGACGCTTGCCGGTGCCGTCCTGCTTGGGGTGGTCTTGGGCGGCGTCTTCACAGCAAGCCCCGCTCGGCCATCGACAGCGCTTCACCCGGCGCCACGATCACATGGTCCAGCACCCGCACATCAATCAGCGCCAGCGTCGCCTTCAGGGTTTGCGTCAGGGCTTCGTCGGCGCGCGAGGGCTGCACCGTGCCGCTGGGATGGTTGTGGGCCAGCACCACGGCCGAGGCTTGGTGGTGCAGGGCGCGCAGCACCACTTCTCTGGGGTACACGCTGGTCTGCGTCAGGGTGCCGCGAAACAGTTCCTCCATCGCCAGCAGACGGTTTTGCACGTCCAGAAACAGCACGGCAAACACTTCATGCGGTTTGGCCGCCAGATGCAGTTGCAGGTAATGTTTGACGGCGTCGGGCGTGGCAAAAATAGTGCGTTCCTTGAGCTGCTGGGCCAGCGCCCGGCGCGACAACTCCAGCACCGCCACGATTTCGGCGCGTTTGGCCGGCCCCAGGCCTTTGATGCGCTTGAGGTCGTCGGCGGTGGCGTGCAGCAGGCCGGCGATGCCGTCAAAGCCATCCGTTTCACTCTCGTTTTTCTTCAGTTCCAGCAGTTCGCGAGCCATTTGCAGCACGCCCTTGCCCTTGATGCCGGTGCGCAGCAGGATGGCCAGCAGCTCGACGTCGCTCAGGGCGCCGGGGCCGCGCGCCAGCAGTTTTTCACGCGGGCGGGCGTCGGGGGGAAGGTCTTTGAGGGGCATGGGTCGGGCTTTTACAATGGAGGCCAGTTTATTCGCCAACGCGCCGCCCTTTCTAGATCCAGGACTTATATGACTTCCACACTTGCCTCTGTCCAACCGGGTTCATTCCTCACGCTGCATTACCGCCTGGCCGGGCCGGCCGGGGATGTGATCAACACCTTCAATGGCAAACCCGCCACGCTCACCTTGGGCACCGGCGAGTTGTCACCGGCGGTGGAAGCCCATTTGCTGGGCCTGGCCGAAGGCAGCCGCGTCACCTTCGAGCTGGTAGCGGGCGAAGCCTTTGGCGATCGCAACCCCGACATGCAGCAATGGCTGGCGCGCCAGGAGCTGATCGATATGGGCGAGGCCGAAGCCCAGTACGAGGTCGGCGATGTGGTGCAGTTCCCCACCCCGGACGGCCAGGGCCGCTTTGCCGGCTCGGTGCAGCAGCTCAGAAATGACGCCAAAGGCGACGCCGTGTTGTTCGATTTCAACCATCCCCTGGCCGGTCAGCCGGTGACGTTTGAAGTGCATGTGATCGGCATTTTGTGAGCGATTCCTTCCCTCAGGAAATCTTGCTGGCGGAGCCGCGCGGCTTTTGCGCCGGGGTCGACCGCGCCATCGAGATCGTCGAGCGCGCGCTGCAGAAGTTTGGCGCGCCGATTTATGTGCGCCATGAGATCGTGCACAACACCTATGTGGTGAACGACCTCAAGGCCAAGGGTGCTATCTTTATTGAAGCACTGGACGACGTACCGGCGGGGGCTACGCTCATATTCTCTGCTCACGGTGTGAGCCGGGCGGTGCAGGCGGAGGCGGCAGCGAGAGGTTTCCGGATTTTTGACGCCACCTGCCCACTGGTGACCAAGGTGCATGTGGAAGTCGCCAAGCTGCACAAAGAGGGCTATGAATTCATCATGATCGGCCACAAGGGACATCCCGAAGTGGAGGGCACCATGGGCCAGTTGGAGGGTGGCATTCATCTGGTGGAAGACGTGGCCGATGTGGCGCGGGTGCAGCCGGCGCAGACCGAGCTGCTGGCGGTGGTGACGCAAACCACGCTCAGCGTCGACGACGCGGCCGACATTGCCGCCGCCATCAAGGCGCGTTTCCCGAATGCGCGCCAACCCAAACAGCAGGATATTTGCTACGCCACGCAAAACCGGCAGGACGCCGTGAAAATCATGAGTCCGCAGGTCGATGTGGTGATCGTGGTCGGCAGCCCGACCAGCTCCAACAGCAACCGTTTAGCCGAGTTGGCGCGCAAGCTCGGCACCGAGAGTTACATGGTGGACAGCGCGGACGAGCTGCAGGCGCCCTGGTTCGAGGGCCGCCAGCGGGTCGGTTTGACCGCCGGTGCCTCGGCTCCCGAGGTGCTGGTGCGCCAGGTGATTGACCGCATCAAGGCGCTGGGCGCGGTGTCGGTGCGCAAGATGGACGGCATCGAAGAGACGGTGAAGTTTCCGCTGCCCAAGGGCCTCAAACTCGATGCCTCGCCCTGATCTCAATTGCTCTGCTATTGATAGCGCTTCGCGCATATTGGACGAGGGCTACAGCCATTTTTTATGTAAAACACCGGTGTCGAAGCGGTCCGGCCAAGCGCCCGGCCTGAATGGCCGGGAGGTCTGGCACAAGCCGGTGGTCGACCCCGGCACGCCGTTTGCCAGATTGTCTTGACGTGCCAAGTTTCAAAAAATTACAATTTCACCATGCTCGACATTACCCTCCTCCGAAAAGACCTCGATTCAGCCCTGGCGCGCCTTGAGACCCGCAAAAATCCGCAAACCTTTCTCAATGTGGAGGCTTTTAAAACGCTGGAGGCTGAGCGCAAGACGATTCAGATGCGCACCGAAGAGCTGCAGGGCAAGCGCAACAGCTTGAGCAAGCAAATTGGCCAGCTCAAGGCCAAAGGCCCGGCGGGCCAAGTCGAATCGGATGCGGTCATGGCCGAGGTGGCGGGTTTGAAGGCCGAGCTGGAAACCTCGGGCACGCGTCTGGACCAGATTCAGGCCGAGCTGCAAGTGCTGTTGCTGGCGGTGCCCAATTTGCCGCATGAGAGCGTGCCGGTGGGCGCGGATGAGCACGGCAATGTGGTGGTGCGCAGCTGGAGTCCTGACGGCAAGGGCCCCAAGGCTTTTGCGTTCCCGGTCAAGGACCATGTGGACCTGGGCTCGCCGCTGGGGCTGGATTTCGAGATGGGTGTCAAGCTGACCGGTGCGCGCTTCACGGTCATGAAAGGCCCGATTGCCCGCTTGCACCGCGCCCTGTCGCAGTTCATGCTGGACGTGCAAACCGAAGAGCACGGCTACACCGAGTGCTACACGCCCTACATCGTCAATGCTGAAAGTCTGCGCGGCACCGGCCAGTTGCCCAAGTTCGAGGGCGATCTGTTTGCCGCCAAAAAGGGCGGACAAGAAGGCGAGGCGGCACCGGACAACGCCGCGCTCTACCTGATCCCCACCAGCGAAGTGCCCTTGACCAACTTTGTGCGCGATGAAGTCGTGGCCGAGGCCGACCTGCCGATCAAGCTCACGGCCCACACCCCTTGTTTCCGGTCCGAGGCCGGCAGTGCCGGGCGCGACACGCGCGGCCTGAT
>NZ_DHXT01000124.1:3456-7448 GCF_002413825.1 Rhodoferax sp. UBA5149 | reverse complement strand
TGTACCAGACCATCCGCTGCGAACATGGCTGGGGCGAACGTTTTGCGCCGGACCCGCGGGATGATGTGCTTGATCAGCTGTGCGAACTGGCGCCGCGGGAAATGCGCCGCGCCCTGATGACCGGGTTTGGTAACGCCCAGCTGAGCCGACGCGATGAAATTGAGGTGGCTGACCTGCCCAAGGTGAGCCTCAAGAAAGGTCAGATTGGATTTTTGCAGTGAGCCCCTTCACGCACGGCGAAGGCCCTGGACTCAGGCCGGGGTGAATTCCCACAGCCTTTTGGCGCCCAGCACGGCGTTGGGATAAGGCGCCTTGCCGCGCGAGCCGTTGTAGCGGCCCAGCGCCAGAAACAAGTCGCCTTTTTCGCGGTCCAGGTAGTGGCGCAAGATCACGCAGCCAAAGCGCAGATTGGTCTGCATGTGAAACAGCTTGGCCGCGTCGCCGTCGCCCAGCACACGGGTCCAGAACGGCATGACCTGCATGTAGCCGCGTGCGCCCACGCTCGACACCGCAAATTTGCGGAAATTGCTTTCCACCTGGATCAGCCCCAGTACCAGGGCGGTGTCCAGGCCGGCCCGCCGGCTCTCGTACCAGAGGGTCTGAAGAAATTCCTGGCGCACGCGCCATTCCGGCTTTTGTCTGCGTAGACGGTCACTCATACGGCCCAGCCAGCGCAGGTAGACGAGGCGGGACTCGGTATCAGCGAACTCTGGAACCGGCGGAGCGTGGTTCAAAATGGCCGAACTCAAAGCGGTGCGCACCGAGTCGATCAGCGGCTCTTCCTGCTGACCACCGGCGGCCGCCTGCTCATGGATTGCTAGCCATCCAAGCCCTACCAGCAAGGACGCGAGCGCTGTTCTCCTCGACACCATGTCAGCCACCCCAGGCAAGGTCACGCCTTCAGTTTTGACTGGATCAGGCTGAGAATGTCAGTCACGGCGACCGCCGTGGCAGCCGCATCGCGGCGATGCTGGTATTCAACTTCCCCCGCCTTCAGACCACGGTCGCCGATGGTCACGCGGTGCGGCACGCCAATCAGCTCCCAGTCGGCAAACATCGCTCCCGGGCGCTCACCGCGGTCATCCAGGATCACGTCCACACCGGCCGCCAGCAGCTCGCCATACAGCTTGTCGGCGGCCGCTTTGACATCGGGAAAACGGTCCGGGGTGATCGGGCACAGCACCACGGTAAACGGTGCCAGCGCGTCCGGCCAGATGATGCCGCGCTCGTCATGGTTTTGCTCGATGGCTGCGGCTGGCAAACGCGTGATGCCGATGCCATAGCAACCCATTTCCATGAACTGCGGCTTGCCATTGACGTCCAGGAAGGTGGCGTTCATGTCTTTGGAGTACTTGGTGCCGAGGTAGAACACGTGACCAATCTCGATGCCGCGCTCGATCGCCAACTCGCCTTGGCCATCGGGCGAAGCGTCACCGGCCACGATGTTGCGGATATCCGCCACCTGATCGGGCTCGGGGAGGTCACGGCCCCAGTTGACGCCGGTGATATGGAAATCGGGTTCGTTGGCACCGCAAATCCAGTCGCTCATGACGGCCACCTCGCGGTCAACAATAATCTTCACTCCGGGCAGATAAATGGGTGTACTGACCGTGTTGTCGTAAGGCTGCCCCCTGTCGAGCAAGCCAACCAACGACTTTGAAACCGGCCCCAGGTAGCCGGGCTGGCAACCAAAGTGATCTTCAATTTCAGTCACGGTGGCAAAGCGGAACCCGCCAAGTCCCGGCAGCTTGCCGACCTTGACTTCGTTCATGTCATGGTCGCCACGCAGCAGCAGCAGCCAGATTTGGGTTTTGATGATCTCGCCCGCCGCGTTGGCGCTGTCGGTCGCCAGCACCAGCGACTTGACGGTATGTTGCAAGGGCACAGTCAACAAATCGGCGACGTCGGCACAGGTGCTTTTGCCCGGTGTGGCGGTTTTCGTCATCGTCTGCCGCGGCGCCGGTCGGGGTCCGGCAGGGGCCAGCGCCTCGGCTTTCTCCATGTTCGCCGCGTAGTCGCTGTTGGGGCAATACACGATGGCGTCTTCGCCGGTGGCCGCGATCACCTGGAATTCTTCGCTCAAATCGCCGCCAATGGCGCCGCTGTCGGCGGCGACTGCGCGGTAGGTGAGCCCAAACCGGTCGAAAATCTTGCGGTAAGCCTGTGCCATCACCTGGTAACTGGCCTTGGCTGACGCCTGGTCACGGTCAAAGCTGTAGGCGTCTTTCATGATGAATTCACGCCCGCGCATCAGGCCGAAACGCGGACGGCGCTCATCCCGGAATTTGGTCTGAATCTGGTAGAAGTTTTTCGGCAGCTGCTTGTAACTTTTGATTTCCTGGCGCGCGATGTCCGTCACCACTTCTTCGCTGGTCGGTTGAATCACAAAATCACGCCCATGGCGGTCCTGGATGCGCAGCATCTCGGGGCCCATCTTCTCGAACCGGCCGGTCTCCTGCCAGAGTTCGGCCGGCTGCACCACCGGCATGCTCAGTTCCACGGCACCGGCGCGGTTCATCTCTTCGCGCACGATCGCTTCCACCTTGCGCACCACGCGCAGGCCCATCGGCATCAGGCTGTAGATACCAGCGCCGAGTTTCTTGATCATGCCGGCGCGCATCATCAGTTTATGACTGACCACCTCAGCGTCTGCCGGCGCTTCTTTGAGGGTTGAAATGAAGAATTGGGAGGCTTTCATGGCGGGGCTCTGGCTATCACTGAGGGCTGCGCCCCTTGATGCGCAGCGCTTGCTGTGCATAATGGACGAAGTTTAAAAATTGGGGTTTGATTATGCTTGACCGGGACGGCTTTCGGCCCAACGTCGGCATCGTCCTGCTCAACCAGAAAAATCAGGTGTTCTGGGGCAAGCGAATTCGTACACACTCGTGGCAGTTTCCGCAGGGTGGCATTGACCGGGGAGAAAACCCGGAGCAGGCCATGATTCGCGAACTGCACGAGGAGGTGGGGCTCTGTCGTGAGCATATTCGCATTGTGGCCCGCACTCGAGATTGGTTGCGCTACGAGGTGCCGGACCGATATATCCGCCGCGATGCACGCGGCCATTACAAAGGCCAGAAACAAATCTGGTTCTTACTCCAACTGGTAGGTCACGACTGGGATTTGAACCTGCGCGCCACCGACCACCCGGAGTTCGATGCCTGGCGCTGGAACGACTACTGGGTGCCGCTGGACGCCGTCGTGGAGTTCAAGCGTGGCGTCTACGAAATGGCCCTGACCGAGCTGGCCCGCTATTTGCCGCGCAGCGAACATAGAAACCGGTTCTTGCGACAAGGCATGCGACCGCATGAGCAAGACCCGGCGCAAGACGCCATGCCGGGCGTCAATTTCGAGTTGCCGCCCGGCGCCACGTTCGAGCCCGATCCACAAACCGGTTTTTGCCCTGATTCGCCAGAGAATTCGAATGAAACTTGACAAGCTTTTCTGGCTCGGCCTGACGCTGGTGGCGCTCAACGCGTCGGCCCAGATAGTCACCGACCCCGATTGGAAAGAAACCGAGGCGCCGCCGCCGCCCGCCTTCAACCGGAGCCGGCTGATTCCGATCGAGATGCCCCCCTACGTCTCCCTGAAGTTCGGCGTCGATCCGGCAACCATGACCATCACCCGTGACGGCATCGTCCGCTATGTGGTAGTGGCCGTTAACGCGACAGGCTCGGTCACTGCGATGTATGAAGGGATTCGATGCGCCACCGGAGACGTCAAGACTTACGCCCGCTACGCCGCCAATGGGCAATGGTCTTCCGTGAAAGACCCGCAATGGCAGGGCCTGGGCGACAACCTGCCGTCCAGGCATGCGATGGCGCTGGCAAGACAAGGGGTCTGTGAAGGACGCTCAGCCGCGGCCAGTTCAGTGGCGGAGATCGTCAATGCGTTGAAATACCCGAAGCGGGAGCCGTAGCGTCAATGCCGGGCGTGCGGATTCACCGGGTCAGGACCAAATTGTCCCGATGCACCATTTCCGGCTCCGCCGTGTA
>NZ_DHXT01000124.1:2749-3174 GCF_002413825.1 Rhodoferax sp. UBA5149 | reverse complement strand
CCGTCCACGGCCGTCATGCCGATCGGCAGCAGACTTTTACCCTCGTCGCGCAGCTTGTCGACGGCGCCGGCGTCCACTGTCACGGAACCGCGCAGCTGAAGGTGATCGGCAATCCACTGTTTGCGGGCCTGGGTTTTTTGAGTCTGTGCCACCAGCAGCGTCCCCATCGGCTCACCCTGGGTCAATCGCACCAGGACGTCAGGCTCGCGGCCCCACGCGATCACGGTGGACGCCCCCGAGCCGGCCGCCCGTTTGGCCGCCAGGATTTTGGTGATCATGCCGCCGCGCCCCAGACTCGATCCAGCGCCACCGGCCATCGCCTCCAGCGTCGGGTCTCCGGCCTTGGCTTCATGGACAAACCGGGCCGAGGCATCCTTGCGCGGATCGGCCGTGTAAAGCCCTTTTTGGTCGGTCAGGATGACCAG
>NZ_DHXT01000124.1:2317-2454 GCF_002413825.1 Rhodoferax sp. UBA5149 | reverse complement strand
GGCACCACGCCCAGCTTGAGCAAAGTCAGCAGGGTGGAGCGCGCGTTGAGGTAGCGCTCCCGATCGGCCAGGTCAGCATGGGTCAGCAGCACCTGCGCGCTGCCCAGCCCGTTTTCACGCAACTTGGTCTCGTACGC
>NZ_DHXT01000124.1:0-1976 GCF_002413825.1 Rhodoferax sp. UBA5149 | reverse complement strand
ATGGCGCCACTGGACACCATGATGACTTCGCGCCCGCCACGCACCAGCAAGGACATCTGGCGGCACCATTCACCAATCGCGGTCTCGTCCAGGCCGCGCCCCTCATTGGTCACCAGGCTGGAGCCCACTTTGACAACGATGCGCCGGGCATCACGCAACACGAACGAAGCAGTTTCTATAGTCATTTAGGCCTGTAGCCCCCGTCATTCAAGCGCAAGGCGCTATAAATAAAATAGCGTCTGAGTTTTATTCGGGATCCACCGCAAAACGCGGGTCCACGACCTCGGGCGTCTGCTCCGCTTTCTGCTGCGCCTTCACGTGCTGATAAACGGTTTTGATCAGAGACTCACAGCCTTCGCGGGTGAGCGCCGAAATCTCGAACACCGGCCCCTTGAACTTGAGACGTTTGACAAAGTCCTTGACGAGTGCCGCGCGCTCTTCGACGGGGATCATGTCCAGCTTGTTGAGGACCAGCCAACGCGGTTTGGCATACAGCGCCGGATCATATTTCTTGAGCTCATTCACGATCGCCTTGGCTTGCGCCACGGTGTCAACGCTCTCATCAAACGGTGCCATATCGATCACGTGCAGCAACAGTCGCGTGCGCTGCAAATGGCGCAGGAAAAGATGGCCCAATCCCGCGCCCTCGGACGCACCTTCGATCAAACCCGGCAAATCTGCCACGACGAAGCTCTGCTCCGGCCCGACACGCACGACGCCCAAATTAGGGTGCAGCGTGGTGAACGGATAGTCGGCAATGCGCGGACGGGCGTTGGAGATGGCCGTGATCAACGTGGATTTACCGGCGTTGGGCATGCCCAGCAAGCCCACGTCGGCCAGCACCTTGAGCTCCAGTTTGAGATTGAATTTTTCACCCGGCCAGCCCGGCGTTTTTTGCCGTGGCGCGCGGTTGATGGCGCTCTTGAAACGCATGTTGCCAAAGCCGCCATCGCCGCCTTTGGCAATGGTGATCACTTCGCCCGGCGTGATCAACTCAAACAGCACCTCACCGGTTTCGGCATCCGTGATGATGGTGCCGACCGGCATTTTCAGGGTGATGTCGTCGCCTGCCGCCCCAAACATGTCGGAGCCCATGCCGTGCTCACCGCGCTTGGCGTCATGCCGCCTGGAAAAGCGGTAGTCCACCAGGGTATTCAGGTTGGGGTCCGCCACGGCAAAAACGTGGCCTCCGCGCCCGCCGTCGCCGCCATTGGGGCCACCGAATTCTTTGTATTTCTCATGACGAAACGAGACGCAGCCAGCGCCGCCGTCTCCCGCAGAGACGTCAATATAGGCTTCGTCAACGAATTTCATGATTTCAAGCTTTATAAACGAAAAACCCCGCGCAGCGCGCAGGGTCTTAATTGGGGGGTTTCCAGCAAATTAAGCCGAGATAACGCTCACCGTCTGCTTGTTCAGCGCACCCTTGGTGGTAAACAACACGTTGCCGTCAACCAGTGCGAACAGAGTGTGATCCTTGCCGATACCGACATTGGTACCCGGATGAAACACGGTGCCACGTTGGCGAACGATGATGGCGCCGGCGCCGATCAACTCACCACCGAATTTCTTCACGCCGAGCATTTTGGGCTTGGAATCGCGCCCGTTTCGCGTAGAGCCGCCGCCTTTTTTCTGTGCCATGACTCTTGCCTCTTAAGCCACAATAGCGCCGACCAGCAGTTCTGTGAACTGTTGACGATGCCCTTGACGTTTTTGGTAATGCTTGCGACGGCGCATTTTGAAAATGCTCACCTTGTCGTGCTTGCCGTGTGCCAATACTGTGACACTCACGGTTGCGCCGGACACCAAGGGAGTACCCACCTTCAGATCTGCGCCGTTGCCGACCGCCAGAACCTCGTTGAACACAATCTCTTGGCCTACGTCCGCAGCAATCTGTTCTACTTTAATTTTTTCGCCGGCTGCAACCCGATATTGCTTGCCGCCGGTTTTTATGACCGCGTACATGTTGACCTCTT
>NZ_DHXT01000018.1 GCF_002413825.1 Rhodoferax sp. UBA5149 | reverse complement strand
ACTTCCCGGGCCATGGCTTGATCGTCGCCGATTGGCACCAATAAGCCGGAGACACCGTGCTCGACCATATCCGGAATGCCGCCGGCACAGGTGCTAACCACTGGCACACCACTGGCAAAGGCTTCAAGGATCGAGATGGGCATGTTGTCGACCGTACTTGAATTGATCATGCAGTCAGCCGACGCATACAAGGCTGGAATGCAGGCGTTGTCAATGCGACCTGAAAATCGCACGTAATCCGTCAGCTTAAGTTTCAACACCAGAGCCTTCAGATTGGCAAGCTCGGGGCCACTGCCAGCGATCGTCAATGTCGCCCCCGCGAACGAATGTTTAATGACCGCAAAGGCACGGACTGCGGTCTGGATGTCGTAGATGGGCTCCAGATTGCGGGTGACAATAATATGAGGCGAATCGCCGAATACTCTCGGCCGCGTCGGCGTAAAACGTGACAAGTCAATAATGTTTGAGATGACATCGGCACTCAAGCGGTGATTGGCAAAGACTCTCTGCAAAAATACCGAAGGCGTCACGCGCATGGATGCCTTCGCAAGCATTCGCAGAACATACTTGGGGGCCTGTGCAAAAAAAGGATCCGCATTCCCACCCCGGTAATTGACGATAACCGGGGTCGCCCGCAAGCGCGCGATGATCATCGCTGGCGCTGCAAAAAGATGCCAGGCCCACCCGGAGTTGGCCAGGATGTGCATCACATCGACCCGCCCGGCAGTCCGCCACAAATGTGCCAGATATGGAACCAGTCGAAAAACAGCGCGCAACAGGGGAATGCGGCCCACCCAACGCGGTTGATACGGGCTGTTGGTTCGTACAAATTCAACGTCCACACCTTCCGACTGGAGCAACAGGATAAGTTGCTGGCATTGATTCGCCATCCCGCCCGAGGGTGGCGGCAAAGGACCGACCAGGCCAACACGCGGCAACGGGTTCGCTGCAGAAGCTTCCAATTTGCATGTTGCGCTATTGACCATCTTGTACCGCGCTGGCCCTGGATAAAACGGAGTGCTGGCGACGCCGGACTCGCACCGCCGCAACCCAACAAAATAGCGCTGCAAGCGTCGCCAGAGATGCCACCCACACAACAGCGAAAAGATGCATGCGCAGACGCCACATCGCATTGACCTGGTCGCGGTTGGCCTCGGTGACCATCAATTTCACTGGCGGAAATACCCCTTGCGCAATGCCACCCAACTGTTCCAGTGAACGCGAGACGCCAGAGAATGTACGAACCAACAAAGCCCGGTCGTAGGTAAACACATTGTTGCCCCACCACATGTACCACTCGGGTAACCCGCGACGGTAATAGCGCCAGGCTTTTTGTTCAATAAACCAGCCAACCCTGGCACCCGGGTAAAGCGGCGCCAGCTTGAGTTGCGGTGAATTGCTGAGCAAGGCCTGACGAAACTCAAGGGCAGACAGTGGTACCCCCACCGTTTCGAAATAATAGTAATTGTTGAAAATATCAACCAGTTGCCATCGCCCCAGTTGCCGATTCCATATTTCGGGCCAAATATGCCCATCACCGCCGAACCCGTCAAAAGAGAACGCCCAGGACCGCACGGGCATGCCCGCAGCGAGGGCAATGGCCATGAACACGTCCGCAAAATCGCCACAGTAGCCCTCCCCGCTGCCAACGATGCGTCGATAAGTACCACGCAGGTCTGCCTTATCGGCCCCTCCCAGCAGCACCGGACTGCTGCCCAACAGATGACGACTGATGGCCAAGGTGCGCGCCCAGTCGTCAGGCAGCGCCGCCAGCCCGAGACGAGCCGCCACGTCAACAAAAAACGGATCAGAAGGCCCACGCTCTTGCAAGAAGCTGGGAGGCACGCTGGCAGGGGTCCAATTGAAGTTGACTGGGGTTTGGTCAGTCAAGAGCAAGGCATTGCGCATGCGCACAAGCTCGGTGGAGCTGGTCAGGTACGGCGCAAGCGACAACACAGAAAGAACGAGCACCGCGAGGCTGAGCCAGACACCGCGACGCCACCGCAATGCAAGGCCCGACGACTTGTCCCGGTCTACCAGCATAAGCCTTCCACCTTGGCCCGAATGGCTGCACAGTTGGGCAGGTTAACCAGGTCAAGCACGACCTGGTCGGGCCGGCAGCGACTTGCCAGCGTGTCGAAAACCGCCTGATCAGCGAGCCCGACCACCACGACCTCGGACTCGTCAATAACGCCCTCTATTTCGGCGCGCAACATCTGCCCAATGTGGGGGAGATGTTTCTCAATAAAACTGCGATTGGCACCCAGCAGTTGGGCCAGACGGACCTCGGGGTCATAAATGGAAAGCTGCATGCCCTTGCCAATCAATTGTTCGGCCAGGGTGACCAGCGGACTCTCGCGCAGGTCGTCGGTCCCGGTCTTGAATGACAAACCAACAAACCCGATCTTGCGTTTGCCAGTGGCCAACAGTTTTTGCAGCGCCAGGTCAAGATGATCGCGGTTGGACGGCATGATGCCCGCCAGCATGGGAATCTCGACGTCATGCATCTTGGCGAGATAGGTAGTGGCGCGCAAATCCTTGGGCAAGCAGGAACCACCGAAGGCAAAACCAGGTTTCAGGTAAGCGCGCGAAATATTCAGATGGGTATCCTGGCACATCAGGTCCATCACCTCGAACACGTCCACACCAAGGGCATCGCAAAGGCGGGCGGTTTCATTGGCAAAGGTGATCTTGAGGGCGTGGAAATTATTGCAGCAGTACTTCATCATCTCGGCGGAGCGCACCGTGGTTTCGAGAAATTTACACGGCAACTGGCCAAACAGCGCTCGCAGACGCTCGACCGGATAGGCGTGGTTGGCGCCTACGACGGTAAACGGAGGTTTGTCGTAATCACGAATGGAGGAGCCCTCGCGCAAAAATTCGGGCTGAAAACAAAGAAAAAAATCTTCTCCCTCTTTCTTGCCTGACTGCGCTTCAATGATCGGGCGCAAGACATCCTCCACCGTGCCCGGTACCAGTGTTGAACGAAAAACGACCACATGCGGCTCCTGCTTTTCAGCAATAGCCCGACCTATTTCTTCAGCCAGGCGAAGAATGGCACCCTGATCCTGACTGCCATTGGCCGCCGATGGCGTGCCAACGCAGACCAGAGATATTTCGCTGTCAAGCACTGCGGCTTGTGCATCGGTGGTCACTGTGACCTTGCCACTGGCCGCCACACGCGCCATGAGATCAACCATGCCCTCTTCCACCACCGGTGTCTTACCCGCCATGATCAAGTCAAGTTTTGTGCGGTCGATATCAACCCCAATCACGTCGTGGCCGTCGCGTGACAAACAGGCCAGCGACACCGCCCCCACATAGCCCAGTCCAAAAATGCTGATCTTCATGCAACTACTCCCTTGCTTTTTGAAAAATTATTGACGGCGCGGTCAATGATGCCGTCCAGGCGCGCCATTGAACGGGGCCAGGCGTGGTGGCTGAGCATGCGCAGCCGTCCGGCCACAGCCAGGCGATTGCGCTCGGCTGGACTGTCGACAATTTTCATAATGGCCTGCGCACAGGCCGCTGGCGTGTCAGCCACAAGAAAATGCGTCTCGGACTCGGCATCGACGCCGCCAGCAGCGATGCTGCTGGTCACAACCGGCACGCCCATCGCCATGGCCTCGAGAATCTTGTTCTGCGTGCCGCGAGCGATGTTGAGCGGCGCCACCATCAAGGCTGACTTGCGAACAAAAGGGCGCACATCCGGCACTGAGCCTGTTACGGTCACCCCAGGCAAATCGCCCAACTGGCGCATGGCGGGCGACGGGTCGGCCCCGACAATCAACAGCTTCATGTCCGGACGGGCGCTCTTGAGCAAGGGCCATGTCTGTTGGCAAAAGCGCGCCATGCACTCCTGATTGGGGTAGTAGTCCATACGCCCAATGAAGCTGATGGTGTCGGGGTCGTACGGCTCATCGGTCGGGCAGAAAAAATCGGCGTCCACGCCGTTGGGAAACCAGTCTGTATCCGCCCCGGTTCTATAGCTGTTGAGGGTCTCCCACTCGGCCCGCGTAGTGGCGGTACATAGATCAAAGCGCCGCGCCAGGCGCTTTTCGGCAGCCAGCATCTTGGCACCCTCAAGCCGATACCCAGGCGACAGGGGAAACGGCTTGTAGTTGGCGTACTCGATCCATTTTTGAGAGTCCATGTCGCCAAAATCGAGGACTTTCGGAATATTTTGCACGTGCTCAACGTATTGAGCTACCGAAGAACAATGAACAAAGATGAGATCCCACCTCTTTGAACCCAGCAAGCCGCGAACACGCTCAGCCAGTTCCGGCGAATAGAAGAACCCCATCGACGACGGGGTTGTCACCGGCAATCGCACAATCATTCGCGCGACCTGAACCCACTCTTTGACGTGCCCCATCTCGAAACCGGCACAGTAGGGCGCAATCCCTTTGCCTTCCTCGGCCTCTTCGGGTGAACGAACCAGCGAGCAAACGGTAACTTCATGCCCCCTCGCCGACAAATGCCGGATCATGTTGAAGGGTCGAATTTTGCCTCCGCGCTTGGGTGGGAAAGGAAATCGGTGGCAAAGATAGAGAATGTTCATGCAAGATAGCTTTTTAGTTCTGCCGCCACGTCAGACGGATCGCGATGATCCAGATAAATCCGGCTCCAGATTTCCAGATTGAGCAGCGCCAGCAAGGCATCGGTGCCGTCGGCGCGGTTCGCCTCGTGATCGGCAATAAGGCGGTCAACCACCGGTTGCCGAAAGAGTCCGCGCCGCTGAACCACTTCAGGGGCCAGCAGACGCCGCAACAATGGGGCAAGTTCTTTTTTGAGCCAAGCCCCCATGGGAGTACCGAAGCCACGCTTCTTCCGATTCAGAATATCGTTTGGCAGCAGATCACTAAGGGATTCTTTCAAAACATGCTTGAGACGACCACCACGAACTTTGAATGCGGCTGGCATGGAGGCGGCTAGCTCAACCAGTTGATGATCCAGCAGCGGCACACGGCACTCAAGGGAGACTGCCATGCTCATTTTGTCGGTCAGAAGCAGTAGATCATCCGGCAACTGCGTTTCGGCGTCCACGGCGAACATACGATTGAGGGTGTCTTGAGTACCCGCCCCGGCAAACGCAAGACCTAACGGGTCAGCTTGACCGGCATCGGGCTGCATCATTAGCGCGGATACGGTCTCCCGATCAAGCACCTGAAGGTAGCTGCGATAACGATCATCGGCATTCATTTCGGCCGAAGAAAGAAAGCCTTTCGCCAGACGCAAGGTATTGAGCAGGCCGGAGTGTCGGTCGGCCGGCAGCCGCCCAGCGATAGATGCAGCAGAGCGCCGTAACCAGCCCGGCAGTCGACGATATTGCTGCGCGTAATGCTCCCCGAGGTAACGGCGATAACCACCGAAGAGTTCATCGCCGCCCACGCCGGAGAGAATCACTTTGACATCCTGCCGGGCGAACTCGGACACCAGGAAAGTGGTGATGAAAGCCGTGTCTGACAGCGGCTCGTCCATGTGCCACAGCAGTTTCGGCAGCAGGGAAACGACATCGGGACGAACCACGATCTCACGGTGCTGTGTGCCAAAAAGCTCAGCCACACGACGGGCATAGGGCAACTCGTTGTAGAGCGCCTCCGCTTCGCCGCCCACAAAACCGATGGCGTAAGTCCGTATGGGCTGAACAGAATGCTTCGCCATAAAGCCAACCACCGCGCTCGAATCGACGCCGCCTGAGAGGAAGGCTCCGATCGGAACATCACTGACCATCTGCATGCGCACCGACTCCTCAAGCCGCACCCGAACACGGTCGATCCACTCACGCTCGGAAAGGCCGTGATCGATGCGCGCGGGAAGCTGCCAATAGCGCCATTCGTGCACTTGGCCGTTTTCAACGGCGAGCAGCGTGGCAGGCGGCAGCTTGCGAATACCCTTGAAGATGCAGTCGGGCGCGGCAACATAGCCCAGGTGCAAGTAGCTGGCGACCGCGCTGCGATTCAATTCGGCACTGACGCCCGGCAACGCGAGCAGTGCTTTGGCCTCAGTAGCGAAAGCCAAACGCTGCCCGTCGTGCAGCAGGTAAAGTGGTTTTACCCCGAGCCGGTCGCGGCCGATCAGCAGCCGGCGTCGGCGGATATCCCACAGCGCAAAATCGAACATGCCATTGAGGCGAAGTACAAAGTCATCACCTTCAGCGTCATAGAGATGCAACAGCACCTCACTGTCTGAACCAGTTTTGAAATGATAGCCCTTGGCCTGAAGCTCAGCGCGCAACTCCCGGTAGTTATATATCTCGCCGTTGCAGACCAACCAGAGTGTTTCATCAACATTAGACAAGGGTTGATGGCCGCCCGCCAGATCAATGATGGACAGTCGCCGCATGGCGATGCCGCAGGCGCCGTCGATGTGCATGCCCTCGTCGTCAGGCCCTCGATGTCGGGTCACGTTACCCATGGCCGACAACATCTCGGGCGCAACAGCCTGCCCGTCAAAACGATAGATTCCGTGGATGCCGCACACGATAGGACCTCAAACTCGAACGGGTTGACTGCGGTCATAACAGGCCAGTGCCCGTTGATAGACCTCGCGATAACGCGCTACGCTGGCAGTCCATGTGCGCTCCAACTCCACGAAGCGACGTGCCTGCATACGAATCTGCGGCCATCGTTCGCGTTGCGCCAGCACTTCATCAATTGCCTTCTCAAGCTCTGCCGCATCGCCGGCACGAAACAGGAAGCCGGTTTCTCCGTGGCGGACAAGCTCGCGATGCCCGCCCACATCAGAGGCAACAAACATCCGGCCCTGCGCCATGGCCTCAAGCGGCTTCAATGGTGTAACCAATTCAGTCAGCCGGATGGGCAGCCGGGGGTATGCCAATACGTCTATAAGCTCGTAGTAACGTTGTACATCGGCGTGTGCGACCCGACCCGTAAAAATGACCCGATCTTCCATGCCCGACGCCGCCGCTTGAGCCTTCAGATTGCTCTCTTGCGGGCCCCCTCCCACCAGCAGTACACGCAAATTCGGGTGGCGAGGAAGCATTCGCCGTGCCGCGTCCAGCAGCAGATCCAGGCCTTCATACCCATAGAACGAACCGGCAAAACCGATCACCGTGGCGCCATCGAGCCCAAGCGAGCGGCGCAGATTCGAATCTGCCTCAACACCAAACCGGAACATCGTGGCATCTACCGCATTCGGAATCACGGTGATGCGTTCATTCGGAATACCGCGTGCGGCTATATCGCCCCGCAATCCCTCGCAAATCGTGGTAATTTGGTCTGCATGACGGAGTGCAAAACTCTCCAAAGCCCGAGACAAGCGATAGCGAATACTGCCTTCAACCGTCGTGCCATGATCGACGGCGGCGTCTTCCCAGGAGGCTCGCATTTCGTATATGACAGGTAGGCGATGCCGTCGCCCAACCCATAAACTGGGCAACGCGTTGAGGACCGGCGAATGCGCGTGAATCACATCCGGCTTCGTAACATGAATGACTTCACCCAGCCTGTGGGCGGTGAGGCGCATTTGGGTCAACAAACCCGCTCCCTTAACACTCGGAGTACGGTAAAACGTCATCCCATCTACATCCTCCTGGAGCGACGCAGTTGGACCTTGCTTGGGGCTGGTGAGGTGAAAGGTTTCCCAACCCAGCTTGCGCTGCTCGCGCAGGATGGAAAGTGTGCGAAAGGTGTAGCCGCTGTGTAGCGGAATGGAGTGATCAAGGACGTGAAGGATGCGCAAGCTCATGGAGTCACTGCCGCAGGTTCAAAATCATCGGCATCTACGACTTGTCGCAAAAAGGCTTCAAACATGAGCAGCGTCCACAGCGGCGCGCTGTAGTCACGGGCGCCGGATTGGTGCGCATCGACCAGATGGCGCAGGTAGGACGTATTGAACCAGCCGGTGGCCAGCAGCCGTTCTCCCAGCACGGCATCACGCACGCGCTGCCTCAAGGGGCCGCGGAACCAGCGCGCCAGCGGCACCGAAAAACCCATTTTGGGCCGGTACAGCACATCTTGCGGCAAGTAGGGCTCCATGGATTTTTTGAAGATGTACTTGCCTTCTTGCCCGCGTATTTTGTGACTGGATGGCAATGTAGCCAGCCACTCGACAAGCTCGTGATCCATCAAAGGCTCCCGCACCTCCAGCGAGTGAGCCATGCTGGCACGGTCAACCTTGGTGTTGATGTCGCCAACCAGGTAGGTCTTGAGGTCCAGGTACTGGATGAGAGCGAGCGGGTCATCCGTGCCCGCCTGGCTGGCGTGGCGGTTGAACACCTCTTGCGCGTTGTACCCGGCCAACTCGGTTTTGAAGCTCGAGCTGAACAATTCTTCTCGCATGGGACCACGCAGGATGGAGATCGTATGAAAATAGGCCTCCACCGAACTGCGGGCCAGACCCTCAAAAGTGGTTTTGGCGCGAAACACGCGCGGTGCCCAGTCAGCCTTGGGGTAGACCTTGCCCAAGAGGCCAAACATGGGGTGGCGCACACTTTGTGGCAGCAAGGCGCGCATGCGCTCTTCCATCAGGTGCATGCGATAGCGACGGTAGCCGCCAAGCGACTCGTCGCCACCATCGCCCGACAGCGCGACTGTCACATGCTTGCGCGCCAGCTGGCAGACCCGGTAGGTGGGGATGGCGGAGCTGTCGGCATAGGGTTCGTCGTAAAGACGCGCCAGGGTGTCGATCAGGTCGAAATCGTCACTCTTGACGATTTCAAGACGGTGGTTGGTGTGATACCGATCAGCCACCTTTTGAGCAAACGCGGATTCGTTGAAGGCCGGATCGTCAAAGCCGATGGAGCAGGTGTTAACCGGCTCTTGCGATAAACCCGCCATGACTGCGACGACGGCGCTGCTGTCCACCCCGCCCGAGAGAAAAGCGCCGAGCGGGACCTCCGCAATCATGCGCAAGCGCACAGATTCCTGCAGACGTTGAACCAGCTCGGCTTGGGCGTCGGCCTCCGGGATCGGGTTGTCCAGGCTGAATCGGACATCCCAGTACGCCACCGGCTCAGCCACCGGCTGGCCACGCCGAACGATTAGCATGTGCGCTGGTGATAGCTTACGGGCCTGTCTAAAAATAGTGCGCGGTTCGGCCACGTAGCCCAACGCGAAGTACTCTTCCACGGCCAGTGGATCAATGTCGCGACGCAGGCCACCGTGAGCCAAGACGGACTTGAGCTCCGAGCCGAATAGCAGAGTGCCATCGTCAAGCAGCGCGTAGTACAGGGGCTTGACGCCCAGGCGGTCACGCGCGATGAAGAAAGTTTGCTGGTTGCGATCCCACAGGGCAAATGCAAACATGCCGCGAAAACGTTTGACGCAGTCGGCACCCCAGGATTCCCATGCATGGACGATCACTTCGGTATCGCTCTTGGTGTGAAACACGTGGCCCAAGTGCTGCAGCTCGGGGATAAGCTGCTGATAGTTGTAGATTTCACCATTGAAGACCACTACGACAGTGCCATCTTCGTTGAACAGCGGCTGCTGGCCGGTGGCGATGTCGATGATGGACAGACGCCGATGACCCAGGCCCACGCCAGGCTCAATGTGCAGGCTGCCCTCGTCCGGACCGCGATGCAGCTGCGAGTCGTTCATGCGCTGAAGCACCGCGCGGCTGATGTCGCCAGTGCCGCGGGTGTCAAGAATGCCTGTAATGCCGCACATGATATTTAGTGATGTTGTTGGACGGGGTGCACGGAGCGTACACGGTGCAGCTGCTGATCGTACACAGACTGGTAGGTCGACACCATGGCCTGCATGCTAAAGATAGCCTGCACTCGCTGGCGGCCGACCTGGCCCATTTTGCCAGCCCGCTCCGGATTGGAGGCAAGCTCCACCAACTGATGCGCCATGGCCTGCGGATTGGCAGGAGGAACGATGTAGCCGGTATGCCCTTGCATCACAAGGTCGGCGTTGCCACCCACCGCAGTGGCGACTACCGGCAGGCCACTGGCCATTGCCTCCAGAATGGTGTTGGAGATGCCCTCGCCCAGTGAAGGCAAGGCAAAGACGTGCAGGCCACGCATGATGTCAGCGACGTCGCTTCGCTCACCGGGCAACCAAGCCAAGTGGGCCACGCCAGCGGCATCGAGCACCGCTTGCGCTTGCGCGCGCAAGGGCCCCTCCCCCACCATGACCAGTCGCATGTGAGCTTGAAGTTCCGGGGCCAGAGCCAGGGCTTGCACAAAAGCATGCGCCAGCATGACCGGATCTTTGACAGTTTGCATTCGGCCTACGGTACCCACCAACCAGTGCTGCGCCGGGTCGAACGGGCAACCCGCGATCGGCCTCGGCCCACCGGGGGCCGAATGAAAAAGCTCAGTATCGACCCCGTTGTAAGCCTGCGTGATGGCTGCGGGTCGAACACGCACTTTTTCCACCAGGTAGTCCGCCAGATCACGCGACAAGGCCATGTAGTGGTGGACGAAGGGCTTGTAGAAACGGCGCACGCGTTGGCAAGTGATGTTGTTCCCGTCCAGATCTCCCACATCACGGCCGTGTTCTCCGTGAATGCGAACCGGCACACCGGCGGCCCAGGCGGGGGCCTGCATTTCGAGCGCGGCGAGGTTTCGGCTGTGCACGATGGCTGGTCGCAGCTGACGAAAAAGCTTGAATAGTTTGGGGTATTGCCACACCCCGTGGCCGGGCGGCTTGTGCAGTGAAATAAATTCAACATCGTCTCGCTGGATGCGTTGCTTGAAATCGGTGACTTCCGTCAGCGCCAGCACAGCGTGGCGGTAAGCGTGAGGGGGCATGTGGTTGATGAGGTTCACTATGCCGTTCTCCAGCCCACCAACATCGAAACGGTGCATCATGTGAAGCACCAGTGGACGCTCGTCACCTTGCATACGCAGCCATTTAAACTCGCCTGTCGCCGTTACAGGCGCCAGAGTTTGTAGCCAGCCCCTTCGATAGTGCTGCGGTCAAAAGAAGCCTTGACGTCAATGAAGGCACCCCCCTTGACAAGTTTTTTTGAGAAATCGTCCATGGTCAACGCTGCGAATTCTTTGTGTGCCACGGCCGCCACAATGGCATCCGCTCGGGGCAGGTCAGCCCATGGCAACAATGGCACGCCATACTCACGCATAGCTTCATCCGACTCGGCCTGCGGATCAGTCACAAACACTTCCACGCCATACGACCTGAGTTCGTTAATGATGTCAATGACCTTGGAGTTGCGTAAATCTCCACAATTTTCCTTGAAGGTGAGTCCGAGTACGTTCACCTTGGCGCCTTTAATGTAGCTGCCGGCCGCAATCATGTGCTTGATGGTCTGCTCGGCAATGAACTTTCCCATGCCGTCATTGATTCGGCGGCCAGCCAAAATAACTTGCGGGTTGTAGCCCAGCATCTCGGCCTTGTGGGTCAGGTAGTAGGGGTCCACGCCGATGCAATGACCGCCTACCAGGCCGGGTTTGAATTTAAGAAAATTCCACTTGGTGCCAGCGGCTTCAAGCACTTCGGTCGTGTCGATGCCAAGCTTGTCAAAAATAATGGACAGTTCATTCATCAGCGAAATATTCAGATCCCGCTGAGTGTTCTCAATCACCTTGGCGGCCTCTGCAGTCTTGATACTTGATGCGCGATGGACGCCAGGCACGATGATCGCCTCATACAGCTTGGTTACCTTGTCCAGCGTCTCGGGAGTATCACCGGACACAATTTTGAGGATCTTGGTGAGCGTATGGTCTTTGTCACCCGGGTTGATTCGCTCGGGCGAATAGCCCACAAAAAAGTCTTGCTTCCATTTCAGGCCGGACTCGCGCTCCAGCACGGGAATGCAAACCTCTTCTGTCGCGCCTGGGTATACCGTAGATTCATAGACTACGATGGCGCCTTTTTTCATATGACGACCGACACTGGTGCTGGAGCCGATGAGAGGGCGAAAATCCGGAATATGGGCGTTGTCCACCGGTGTGGGCACAGCCACGACGATGATGTCCGCCTCTGCCAGCATACTGGGGTCTGCCGTGTACACCGCATGCGGTGAAGCCCGCATT
Organism: Rhodoferax sp. UBA5149; assembly: GCF_002413825.1. Classification (GTDB taxonomy): domain Bacteria; phylum Pseudomonadota; class Gammaproteobacteria; order Burkholderiales; family Burkholderiaceae_C; genus Rhodoferax. The sequence continues at coordinate 3,941 of NZ_DHXT01000018.1, read as the reverse complement.
TCCTCGTCGGACAATTCGCGCGAGGGATCAACGCCGTTCACGCACGATTCAACCTTCGACACAGCGATGTCAAACCCGATGGTGCGAAAGTGTTTGCCAAACTCCACCACCAGCGGTAAACCCACATAACCCAAACCGATCACAGCAACCACAGTCATTGCAAAACCTCCATAGAACTTATTAAATCATTGTTGCTGCGTCTTGCGCAACAGTTCATCGATGACCGCGTAGTTGGCCGACAAAAAGGATTCAAGCACGTCTTCAGCCCTGCCCGCCTGGTTTTTAGAGGTGTAAACAATGATGACTGCGGAGTCATCGCCACGCCCCATCAAACGATAGAACGCACTATAAACTTTGGCAACGTAGTCACTAGAGGTTAACGTGCCGTTTATCCAATAAATCTGCCAAACCACCAGACGACCATCATTGGCATGATCCGCCAAGGCAGCCCCACGCAGCTCTGCTGTGCGCACGGCAACCGGCTTACCTCCCATTGTGACGACGCGGTTAGCACTCGCCACTCGGGCCCATCGGGGGTCTCTGCTGACAACCAGCACATTGTTGGAACTGACCAGCTTGCGGTCGTAATTTTGATGGCGGTAATAGCCCAAATACAGCCCCACGCCACGGCCCTGACTGGCATAACTGTTGTTGATTTCGGCAGACGGACTCTGAAAAGTCGGCTTGAAGTCAGTCACACCCGGAGGAACGGCTTTCCAGCCCGTAGCCAGCACCGTGGGCGCCGTGAATGACACTGGGCCGGCGCCTTCGTCCTGGTCAATCGTCCACAAAGCGACGTGGGGCAAGGCTACCAGTCCCGCAAAGCAGGCCGTCGTTGTCCATAGCGCTGCAGCGGTCACAGATGGCTTCTGCACGGAGCCCCCTGAGCGGATGACGTCCGCTACTTTCTCTGGCTCAGCCCAGCGGGCGCCAATGATGAACATCAGCATGACGACAATGCCAAAAAAAACCCAGCCGTAAATCAGGTGATCGACTCCGGCCGCAAGTTTGTTGCCTGAGAGGTGCCCCAACATGACAATCATGTAGGCACGCATCCAATTCGCAACAATAGGAACCAGAATGGAAACGATCACAAACAGGATGCGGCGCTTGCTGGACTGGTAGTTCAGGTAAGCAAACAAAGTACCAACGGTGAGCGAGGCAATTAGATACCGCACCCCGCTGCACGCCTCAATCACCGACCAGCTACCGGAAGGGATTACAAACCGAAGCCCTTCACGATACACGGGAATGCCGCTCAGGCGTAAGGCGGAAACTGTGAAATTTGCCGTCCACTCCATGAGTTGTGGCAAAAGAAATTCACCAATCGGAACGGCAAAAAACAGGAAGCCCAGCGGGAAAATAATCAAGCGCGTTACCGCCAGGCCCAGCACGGCAGGCACGGTCAAAACCAGTAGAGCCACAAAAGCGATTTGAGTCACCGCATTGATAGACGCCAAATCACCCATAAGCCAGACAAAGGCCGCGCCAGCAATCAGCCCGAAAGCTCCAAGCGCCGGCTGAGGCGTCTGCACTGCAATGCTCCGGCGCTGTCGCCAGATAAGCCACAGCGCAATGGGTGGAACCAAAAAACCATGTGTAAAGGTCTCGGACCGCGACCAAATCAATACCATGGCGAGAGCGGTATCGCGGTACAGGAACAAAATCCAGGCCAGTAACAGCAGGAGTGCAGGCAATGCATGCCGCCAAGCATGCGGCAACGTGAACGGTATGGGCTGCGCGATAGCTGAAGTATTCATCCCAGACTCCGAACGATGAAGGGGCCCAACCAGTTAGCCAAACCAATAGGCAAGCGCCGCCAGGTCTCAATCAGCAGCTTGTATTTGGCGTTGGACGGGTTGTTTTGGGGGATGGCGTTGCGTTTGTAAAGGCAATACTCGTAGTGCAGTGGTTTGGGCTCAAAACCCCAGTTCTTTTTGAACGCGTAAGAACCGGTACCCTGTTTGCTGCGGCCATAGTCAAACACCTTGAGTTCGCGCTCGCATGAGCGGCGCATCAACTCCCAGTATTTGAAATCGTTGGCGGCCGTATCTCGGGCGGATTCGTCGTCACCCGCGTAATACGGCATGACTTCATCACGGAAGTAAAAGCTCAACACGCTGCTAAGCGGGCGGCCATCTTGCGCGACAACGGTAAGCACTTCGCAATCAGCGCCAAACTCGGCAAGCAAGGCCTTGAAGTAACGCTTGGGCATGGCGGGTGTGCCATGGCGGTGAACATTGTCCGCATAAAGGGCAAAGAACCGGTCAACGCCGCTGTCAATTTCACTCACAAGACCGTTCTTGATACCTTTACGCACCATGGCCCGCTGCTTGCGCGGAATGGCCAACATGTTGGCATCTTCTTCGGGCAGGATTTCCTTGCGAAAGGTGACATACAGGTCTTGTGTGGGCCAGTCCGCATGACGCGGATTCACATTGCGCCATTCAAGATGCGCGACGCCCAGGCGCTTGGCGATTTGCTGAGCCTCAAGTTCCAGCACATCGGCCACCTGCGCGCTGACTGCAGCAACACCGCCATACACCGCGAAGGGCAGGCCCACCAGCGAGTTGCCAAACAACCAACTGTTGACATGACCTAGAGGCAATACACCCTGGATACGGCCATCCGCCTCGGCATACAGAAAATAGGTGTCATGACGAAAAACATCACGCACGATTTTCTGCCAACCAGCGCGATGAAAAAATGTGGCATCCGGACACGCCAAGACGAACTCGTCCCACAGCGCCGCCGTGGCGCTGTCTTGAGGCAACAGACGCTTGACGGTCAGCGCAGAACTCTCAGGTGGCAGTGACATGTTTTGTAAATTTGTCCAGAAAAATTCGATCCATACGCCCCCACTTGAAATCGCCCAGTAGCTGATTCAAACGGCCTTGCATACGGCCAATGTTGACGTAATGCCGAAAACGCGTCTTGCTGCTGATACCCGCAATGCGGGGCTGCCCTGTGTCTATTTCCCAAGGATGAAAATAGAAGATGCCCGACTCGCGGTCATCGTTGTTCACCCGGCTAAGCATCCAGCGTGACAGCGCGTAAGGCAGCAATCTGAAATACCCGCCTCCGCTGGATGGCAAGTTACGGTTCAAGACCCGCAAAGTCGTGATCGGGATTTCCACCAAGCCCGGACGTACCTCGTAGGCAAAGCGCGGCGAGTTCGGCATGCCATAGTGGTCGTGTCGAATAGGGTAAATGCTTGAGCTGTAGCGGTAGCCTGCCCGAGCCAGGCAGTCAAAGGCCCAGAGATTGCCTGCACCAATCGAAAAACTGGGTGCGCGATAGCCATTGACCGCGCTGCCCGCCAAATCTTCCAGAACAACTTTGGCCAGATGAATGTCAGAAAAAAAAGCTTCTTCTGTCTGATCGCTGGCGCGTTCGTGACCATAGCCGTGACTGGCAAGTTCATGCCCCTCCTGAACGATTTGACGCACCAACTGCGGATAGCGCTCGGCAATCCAGCCAAGGGTAAAAAAGGTTGCCTTGATATCGCGATGCGCCAGCATTTCGAGAATGCAGTTGATGTTGCGCTCGACGCGGCATTCACGCGTATTCCATTCGGAACGGGCAATGTGCGGCGCAAATGCAGAGACTTGAAAATAGTCTTCGACATCGATCGTCAGCGCATTGGTGATAGTGACGGCTGGCATGTCGATTTTCTATTGAACAGCCGATTTCAAGTTCATTCTCGCCGACCTCTGTCTCAACCACTGGTACAAATCAGCCGCGATACGTTCGGCGGCATGTCCATCCCAGAACTCGGGTACCCGACCACGCTTGCCCCGTCCATCCAGAATCTCCTGGACCGCTTCAAGAATGGCATCCCGATCACGCCCAACAAGAATGTTGGTACCTTGCTCGACGGTGATAGGGCGTTCGGTGTTTTCTCGCAGCGTCAGACAAGGCACACCGAGTGCCGTCGTTTC
>NZ_DHXT01000224.1:26781-28194 GCF_002413825.1 Rhodoferax sp. UBA5149 | reverse complement strand
GCCGGTGACGCGCTGGTCGAACGGATCAAACCACTGGCCAAAAAGACGATGCGCGAGGGTGTGCTGGCGGGTATCGGTGGCTTTGGCGCGCTGTTTGAAGTGCCCAAGCGCTACAAGGAGCCAGTACTGGTCAGTGGCACCGACGGTGTCGGCACCAAGCTCAAGCTGGCCTTTGAATGGTCCATGCACGACACGGTCGGCATCGACCTGGTCGCCATGAGCGTCAATGACGTGCTGGTGCAAGGGGCTGAGCCGCTGTTTTTCCTCGACTACTTCGCATGCGGCAAGCTCGATGTGGACACCGCTGCCGCCGTGGTCGGTGGTATCGCCAAAGGGTGTGAGCTGTCCGGCTGCGCCCTGATTGGTGGCGAAACGGCCGAGATGCCCGGCATGTACCCGGCCGGCGAATACGACCTGGCGGGCTTTTGTGTCGGCGCGGTCGAAAAGTCGAAAATTCTTACCGGTGCCGACGTGAAGCCCGGTGATGTGGTGCTGGGCCTGGCGTCCAGCGGTGTGCATTCCAACGGTTTCAGCCTGGTGCGCAAGTGCATTGAGCGCGCTGGCAACACGCTGCCCGCCACGCTGGATGGCAAGCCCTTCAAGCAAGCCATCATGGAGCCGACCCGCCTGTACGTGAAGAACGTGCTGGCCGCCCTCGCCGAACACCCGATCAAAGCGTTGGCCCACATCACTGGTGGCGGTCTGCTGGAAAACATCCCGCGCGTGCTGCCCGACGGCACGGCCGCGCATTTGACCCAAGGTAGCTGGCCGCAGACCGAGCTGTTTGCCTGGTTGCAAGCCACCGCCGGCATCGACGATTTCGAGATGAACCGCACCTTCAACAATGGCATCGGCATGGTGGTGGTGATTGACGCCGCCAATGCGATCGCCTGCACGGCCACCTTGCGCGCCGCGGGTGAGCAGGTCCACGAGATAGGCGTCATTGCCGAACGCGGAGCGGGGGCGGCAGTCGTCGTCGCCTGAGAATATGCTAAAGGTGTCCGAGCGTACCCAGGCGCTGCGACACATCCCGCCCGGCATCTGGGCGCTGGGCTTTGTCAGCCTGTTGATGGATATTTCGTCCGAAATGATCCACAGCCTGCTGCCGGTTTTCATGGTCACCACGCTGGGCACCAGCGTGTTCGTGGTCGGCCTGATTGAAGGCGCCGCCGAATCCACCGCGCTGATTGTCAAAGTATTTTCAGGCGTGATCAGCGACTACTGGGGTAAACGAAAACCGCTCGCTGTTTTGGGCTATGGCTTGGGCGCCTTGTCCAAACCGCTGTTTGCGCTGGCCACCACCACTGGCTTTGTCCTGACGGCACGCTTGATGGACCGAGTAGGCAAAGGCATCCGAGGTGCGCCGCGCGACGCGCTGGTGGCTGATATCGCGCCGCCCGAACTGCGCGGCGC